>JBAXLR010000001.1:0-78917 GCA_037134655.1 bacterium
CAGGGTTTTTTGCCATGTCGACTGCAGGGACGGCATCCAATCCGCGCCGAGTGCGCGCGACTCTCTGTTCGCCAAGGAGCAAACCCAAAAGATTCGATCGTTGGCCCAAACAAGACCGCAACTGGCACCCCAACCGCCTCAGCGATATGGGTTAATCCACTATCATTACTCAGAAGAAGCTTAGATTTGGACAGTACGACCGCTGACTGTTCAAGAGTCAACTTTCCAGCCAAATTGAGTACGGGTCCATTCCATTGCAGGTTGTCAATGAGCTGGTTTGCAGCTTCACGATCTTCACTTGAACCCACATAAACAAGACCAAGTGGGACCTTATTGCTGGGTAAAAGTTGAGGTAGATATGACAGTACGTCTTGAAAAATGACGGTTGGGGCGCGTTTAGGCTTATGGGAAGCACCTGGCGCAACGGCCAACCATGCGCCAAAATTCATTTCCCGCCAGAGTAGGTTTTCTGTACCTTCTCCCGTTGGCAATCTGAGGCTTGGGCGAATTTTTTCGGTTGAACCTCTGACACCTCGAGCCCGCAGGGCATCTGTGATTGCGTCGAGCATCATTTGGTATTGATATTTCGGCACCGTCGTGCGCAAGGAAGGAAGCTGCATTAATCGATTACGAAAAATTGCCTCTAAAACCAGCCGAAGCCTGAAAAACTTCAATTTCTTAACCGTTACGACCGAGCGATTAGCTGTCCGCAAACTAGATGCCAGTCGCCTCGATAAAAAACTATTCTGCAGATCTATAATGACGTGACAGTCGGCAAGGCCAGCTTTTGCCATCGCAAAGTCCTGAGCACTTGCGCGCGAGGCCAACTCAATCGTACGCAAATTTGGATAGGACAATTTCAGCAGGCCAAGAGTTGGCTTGCGGCCGATCCAGACCGTATTCTCCTCGGGCACGACGCCGCGCAGAAAGTCGAGGCATGCTGTCGCCAGAACAACGTCACCGATACTTGAAGTTCTGATGATTCCGACCTTGATAGACACGCTTAACTCCGAACCTAGCTAGGTTAATTTGCTGAATCTACTAAAAAAATTCCCCTTCTGCGAGTATTCACCAAATTCAAACTGCCTGTTTAATAACCACTCCTAGTTGCACCCGCATTCGGGGGAGCGTAAAATAAAGGCAGCAGTTGGCATAATTTTTTCTTTAATCTTGAGAGGTTGCCTTATGAGACGCGCCACCAATAAGCCGTCACATGGCGAAAGAAATCGCTTCCTAAACATTGTTTATTTTGTCGAATCGGCGCGCAGTCACACAATTCGAATCAATTTAACGTACGCACGATGGGCCATAGCCTTGGCGTTAATCGTCGCAGCTTGGTCCATCGGAAGCCTTTTTTGGATTGCGCACCTCCAATATCAATCAGCCAAAACTCATGACCGACTTGAACATGCCCTAACGACCATTTTCGACTACCAAATCAAGAACGAAAAAATATTCGATGAAGCGTACCCGCCCGAATCCACCAATGGTTATTACTCGGAGCTCGCCCAACTACCCTCAAATAATCCGGTTGCTGAAACTACTGCGCCACAGCAACTAAAGTCTGAAACAAAGACCCAAGATAAGAATACCCAAACACAGCCTTTAGCTAAGACAGCTCCACTGCCAAAGCCCCCTACACAGGTAGCAGAAGCTCCAAAAAAAACTACCACTCCTGGAATCGAAACAAATGGGACAGCGGGCGCAGTCGTATCATCGGTTAGCAAACCCACCGAATTAAGCATAAATCCGAGTACTCAGAGCCTAGATTCAGCAGGACCTTCGCTTGAAATATCAGCGGCCAAGCTATCCAAGACTGATGCTCACATCGACCTGAATTTCACTATGAAAAATAAAAATCCTGAACGCGCCGAGGGATTTATCTGGGCCGTTGCCGTTATTGCGCAGGAAAACGGTGAAGCCAAACGAGTTGTGGCTCCGATCCACACGCGTATTGATAGTAAATCTGGGGCTATCCTTGCTCCCAAGTCGGGCTACCGATTCAGTATCCTTAAATTCAAAAACAAGGAATTTGAATTTAAAGCACCTGGTAGGTCGACGTGGAAGTTAACCAAACTCACAATTCATTACACAAATGTTGAAGGTAGTAATGAGCAAAAAATTGAAATCCCAGTTG
The DNA here is from genome assembly GCA_037134655.1 of bacterium. GTDB lineage: Bacteria > Bdellovibrionota_B > Oligoflexia > Oligoflexales > RGVZ01 > CAMDKS01. Next base: position 2,138 of record JBAXLR010000001.1, read on the forward strand.
AACAAGTCGCCATCACAAACGTCGCCGACACGCCGGCAACAGATATCGCACTTTAAGTTATTGGAAACCAGCAAAACGTTTATTGGAAATTTTCTATGCCTTACTGTTCCAGAAATCGCCTGACAGCTATCTGCGCTTTCTTCTTGATAGGTTGTACCGAAACATCTGCGACCACTCGCATTCATGTGACGGCCAAACGTCCTGACGGTTCGACCATTGCATTGGCCACGGTGCGTATCGACGGTGAGGCTGTCGGTGAGACCAATGCTTTTGGAACACTATCACTATCAAAAGACTTACGAACTGACATAGACCATATGATCGCCGTTTCTGTTGATGACTCTACTTACTACTATTCACCACATTCAGAAACTTTTCGCGTGGGCAACCAGGGCGATAACCAAATAGCCATATCAGCTGTCATGTACCTAGCGCCCAAACCAAAACGCCTAAATTCCAAAGAGCCCGAAAACCAGGCTACCAAATCCGCTGATGTCCAACTAAAAACTACCGTCTCGGAACAAGAACATTTAACCACACCAATGCCATTGATTGAGCTAAAGGCGCGACATTTTAAAACGATCAAAAACACCGCAAATGGGAAAACACCGCCTGCGGATCGCACTATTTTTAATGTTCATGTTTACAGTGGCCATGCGCCCCTTGCTAATGCTGAGGTCACCTGGATAAGCCCCTTTTCTAGCGCCTCGACTTGCATGACCAATGACCGCGGACGCTGCGTTCTTTGGAAGGACAAAAATCTTGCCAATGCCGGCAGCCTACTTGTTCGTAAAACAGGATTTGAAAGCAACTTGCGCGAGATTCTTCCGGAAGACAATCAAAACATTCGATTCAACCTTAAATCCGGCTTCACAGCGGATATGCGAATTCTTGGCGCGCATCCACGACTTGATGAGCCCGCAGAAGGCGCCGAAGTCTCGCTGGGCAACGATTCAGCTACAAAGTCTAACAAAAGTGGCTTTGTAATAGTTCCGACTAGACAGCATAGCCCCCTAAATCTGACCATCAAATATCAAGGCCAGGAAATCCCAATCATGATTCCGGCAAAAACTTGGGAAACTGACCTCCTAACCCTCCGTCTCCCCTCCAGAACGGGCACATTTAAGACGGAATATACTGCATTCAAGGTTCATACTCTTGGAAATCAAGGCACCAACGTCACCGCTGACGCTCTCGAAAATATCTTGGCTACAATCAAGACGGAGACGTCTGCCAAAGAATCAGAGCTAATGACGATTGACTTGGAGCAATTAAACAAAGAAACCGTTGGAATCCTTCCAATACTGGAAAACACAGGCAAAGGTATGAAGTTATCTATCGCCATGGTCGACACTCGCCTTGGCAAAGTCATCTCCGAACAGTTGGACGGCGTTGATCTCAGTCCTGATGGAATCACCTTGGCTGTCAAACGTCTACTATCTGCACTGGATGAAAGACAAGCAAAAGCTGCCTTCGTCGTCGGGACTGATCGAGACGGCCTGCTTATTAACATTGACCCCAAGGCCGTAAAACTCGGCGATGCCATCACTTTGAAAACTCGAAACCAAACCTTGATAGGGCGCGTTACGAAGAGCCTGAATGATCGTATCAGTGCAAAATTTAATGGGATTAGCACTCCTGAAGATGCCTGGCATTTGATGGGAGCTCAAGCATTCACTCAGCCCAAGCAAGCTGGTGAAATTGCGCAATTTCAAAAAGTCTTGCCAAGTCTCGACCCCAGATCGCCAGAACTCGCGTCTATTGACCTAGCAGCTAAACACTTGGCTGAAAATAACCCGCGGCAGGCTTTGCGAACACTTGATACCGTAATCGGAGGTTCTCATTTAATTGTCATTTTGAAACTTCATCAATCTGCTCAGGCTCATCTTCTGCTCGGAGACAACACCCGGGCCGTCGCCAGCCTTTATTCAGCAGTCGCCACCGCAGTTGAAAATGACCTTAAGGTTCCAGCGTTTATTGCCGCCGTCAATTTAAATCGGCTAAAAGCGGAATTGATGCCTAGTCTCTACTCGGAGAAAAGTTTAGCGGAGGCTCTCCAGGAACTTCAGGGCGATAACCGCGATCTACTTAACCAATTAAACGGGCTAAGTCCTGAACTGACTCCAATTAAAGCCACTTTGGACTATTCAAAGCTACTGCTCTTGCAGAAATTAGCGCAAGCTACCGCTGATCGCGATACCTTATCGACAATGGCAAAGTCATGGGATGGATTTGAGAAGAGTCTGCCTGATCATACGTTATCGAATACCGAGCTGCAGGGCCTAAAACAATCAATTGCTACGAGCCGCAAAAACTACGGTTTTGATCCAAGCTCAGAAAAAGTTAACCTATAAATCTCGATGGAGAATGCGGCAATGACGTCCGACGATCGCACCAAGAGTATGACTCCGGCAGAGGACGGGAATACAGACAAAAAACCTGGTTCTCCTGCCATGTCAGATTATTTACAAGCTCCACGAAAAAAACGAAAAAGTTTTGTAGCTTTTGGTATCGGCCCCAATTTGGACGCTGATACCATTTCAGCAATCCAGAAATTTTTTGCCTCTCAGTATCCAAAACTTGTTGTTTTAACGGTGAAATCTCCCGATGAGCTCGTGAAGCTAGCCAGTAGGAATATTGTATTGACGCTAATAGATGATGAATTAGCTGAACGCGACGAGACACTAAAAGCTGTTCGCAGCCTTAAAGAAAAACGCTCTAACGCCCCACTTCCAACTCTATTTTTCACCAACGATGTGCCGTCGCTAATTGCATCTTATCAGGGCCATCTACCTCTTTGGCACGAAGTGGACGACTATTTAAGTCTGGCGGAAAGCCCACGGCACAAGTTATTTGAGAAGATCAAATCTTGCCTTGAAAATCGCAATCAGCGACGGGCGAGAAGGTTCAAGACAAATATACCCATTACGTTTCAGATTCTCGATTCGGGAGAGCACCGTTTTCAAGGAGAGATTGTAGACTTTAGTCTTCATGGCGCAATGCTGGCTGCCGCAGGCAATACCCATAGGTTTAGCACGAAAGATCAGCTGGTCATTCACTTCCCCCTAAGCCAGTATGTGCACGGCAAAGCTGATTTTTTCAGGATATCTGCACGAGTACGACGGGTGATTATTTCTGGCGACAAAGCAGGTATCAGCTGGGAGTACCTAACCGGCGAAAAAGTTGGAACACTTACAGAAATTTTGACCACGATCGTTAGCGCGGGGCTAAGTCGGGCGGCCGCCTCCACTAGGCAGCGATACAGCAAGTTTTTAGAAGTGCCATCTGAGGCAGATCAGGCCAAGGGCAAAGATTCTCGAAAATATGAGTATTAACAGATATTTATAAGATTTTGTTAATTTAGCTTATCAAATCTCCGATGTCCTTTCCTGTTAAAGGGACCAGGCATTTTTTGACTCGAGGTATCCCTTGGGATTGAAAAGGAGACGTCATGAAGAAGACAATACAAAACCACAGGACTTTTAGCCGACCCATCCTCGCTTTGGTGTCAGCGACCAGCCTCGCTCTTTCGGCTTGTAACCTCGGTGATGTCGCTGGGCTGAAAGTCGCAGGCGGTACAATCGATGGAGCAGGCGAATCGGCAAAATATCCTGGTACAGTCTATGTTGAGTTAAACGCACGAGACTTCAGCGGCGGCAGTCATACTATCCGAAATGTTGGCACCATCGCTGACGTTGGTTTAACAGATGCTTATGCCCTCTTTTTATCCCTTGCTGATGTTTTCAAAGTAGGAGCTGACGGACAAGCTGAGCTACCCGTCATGAAATCTGTCGAAGTAAAGCTATTCCTTAATAATGGCGAAACATCGATCACTCTGCCCGGTATGGAAATGAATCGTACTGGCTTTATGCGTGATGCGCAGGGTCGTGCGTATTTCATGGTGACTTACGGCGCCAAAGCCTTACCGGTCGGAAGTATCCCACAGAACTTCAAAGAAGAGGCAGAGCTCGTAGCCAATAAGATTTTTATCGATAGTCCATTACGGCTTGCTACCGGCCAAAATCTACGAAATGCCAACACCAGTTTTATCATGATGGCTGTTCCTAAAAGCGCCCATCGAGCCCTCGCTTCCCTCAGAGCGCCAAAGATTATGTCGGCTGAAGAGCGTCCAAGTGCGGCAGAACTAAAAGGTGTCGTGGTTGGTTTTGGTGAAAATACTGTGGGTGGTTCGAGAAAGTCTGACTTTGCTCTCACGGCAGCTTTACCGTCAGTAATGAAGCGAAATTTTGCCGACATCGAAGCCCTGAACAAAACCGAGGCCGAGTTCACACCACTTAGAAAGCAGATTGGCGGAGACTCCCATGTGGCTAAACAGATTTGGGAATTCACTGGCTCTGGACTCTGCGAATCAAAAGACGGCTCTAACTACGACACAGGCGCGGCCGTTTATGTAAACGGTAAGTTTGCTGGCTTTGGAGTCCTCTCCTCCGCCATATCCCAAGGCTATAAGGGCCGTCTAAAATGTGAAATGACGAGCCGCAAGGACATGGTAACACTGGTAGTAAGCCCAAGTGCTTCTGACATCGCTGAGTTCGTGAAACGTTATCAGAAGTAAAAGTAAATTGACCCGTTCTCAGAAATCATGAGGAGTGAAACATGAAAGCAATCAAAAAAAACCTGTTCCTGGCAACTGTCTTGGTCTTCGCGGTATCTTCTTCTAGCTGTCAGCTACTCAGCGGTATACTCCCGATGCTGGGCGGGGGGATGGGTTTGACGGATGACGATAATCAAAATAGCCTCTCATTGACAGGATCTCAGGACCGGGTGAAAAACGGCTACCGGATTGTGGGTGGCGCTCTTCCACAACAAAGTCGACAAGAGGGTGCTCTGTACTCTGCTTTTGACCAGTAGACGATTATCACTAAGAACGGTTAGTACCGTTACGAACCAATTGCGTCCCCTTGTTTTGAGACCTTACTGGGTCTAAATTCGGGGACGCAATCTTTTTTGCCAGCCAATTTTTCCAAAAGTCATAACATTTGCTAAAAATACGGGCATCAATGTTGTGGCCTTGGTAATTTTCCTCTATATTAGGGTGTTTTCCCTCGAGGGGCCGTCATGGTTTCGACATGCACGGTCGTCGAGTCAAAGCGCATGTCCGGGGTGGGTACGTCACCCGGTTATTAAAGGCGGACCAACGCTTATTCGGCAACGAATACGCACTCGCAGCTTAATTAAGCTGCCGTCGAACCCAAAGCGGCCACGGCTTTGGGGGATGGCGCAATCGATGTGGCTTGGTGTCAGGGACTTCCGTCTGGAGTTTCGGGCATGACGACAATCAGGCTGCGGTCGGATGAGCCTGTCTATGGGCGCATAAGACAAGAGGATAAATCATAAGACTAAACATGTAGTGCTTTTTCCGACGCGTGTATGGACGCGGGTTCGATTCCCGCCGGCTCCACCAGAGCCAATGGTGGGAATTTTTTAGTTAGCAAATTTCAGCTGCCACCAGTGACTTCAACTTCGACGCAGAAAAAAATCCAAACAAAAGTCCTCGCATCCCTTCACGCATTTGCTGGTCCTAAGTAGGTCAAAAAAATTACTCCCAAATCAAGTCAGGAATATTATTCCATCCAAAGCTTGCACTCAGGTTTGTGCATCATTTGACAGATCATCTATAATTTAGAAATTAATCTCATAAAAATTCAGGGCAATTACGATGCAGACAAAAATCCTTGGTATTTTAGTAAGTATTATTTTTATGACCTCGTGTATCTCGGTCATCTCACCACAGACAGCGGACACCTTAGCGCCAGGGGAAATGAGCGCGTACGTCGCTTTGACCACGCCAGTCATATATTACGCCAATAAGAGTGATTCGTCCGATACAAGTGACAGTGAAGACGAAGACAGTGATTCATCCGGCGGTGAAATCATGGACGGCCTCTGGTTTGACGTGGGAACCAGGTACGGACTATCCGACAACCTGGACTTTGGCGTCGAGAAGACCGGTATGATTACCCATTTTGACTTTAAACGGCGTCTTTTTGGTTCCGGCAAGGGCACATCCTTGGCTATTGGAGCAGGATTAGGAGCTAATAACCTCTCTGGGTTTTTCAACAGCAGCAAGTCTTCTTTCTTCATTAGAACATCAGATGTCCCGTTATATTTCTCCACCCGAATTGGCGAGACTTCAAGCTTTTACTCAGTGCTTCGATATCACTACACCCACGTTGAATCCAAGAGTTCCTTAAATTTAACGGATTCCAGTGACTCAACCACTGACACAGAGACAGATAACTCCCAAAAATCCATATCCGCACGCAATGTTGCCTTAAGCCTTGGTGGAGTCTTTGGTGAACCGGTGGGATTTTTTATTGAGATCGCCGCCATCAAGGGAATGGATAAGGATGGCAATAACGACACAAGGCCCCAAATCGCCCTGGGCTTCACTTTGCGAAACTCTGTACCAAAGTCAAAGTCGGATACTGAACCGGCCACTCCCGTTTTGACTCCAAAGGCACCAAAAAAATCTAAAACCCTGCGACATTAATATTACGAAAAAGCTACTTACCGAGTGGCAAAAAAATCGTAAATCAACCACGGAAACTGTTATAGCTCAGTTCTAATTTCCATCCAGATCTCAAAATACTTCCACGCTGGCGGCACGTCCGCGCCTTGATCGTGATCAGGCCTTAGAATAAGATTTCCAGTGGCTTTGAGAAGTCTCTTCACCTCTGGATTTTGATCAAGCTTTGTCTTCATGGCACGACGAATCAATTTGTATTGTTCACCTTTTTCTATAACTCTATAAGGCATTTTTTTGCCTTCATAGGTGACCCAATTTATATTCATTATCTTCATATTGTGCTCAGCAAGAGTGCCGGCCCGCTTCGCCTCAAAACCAAGCATTTGAGCCACTTGGTCACGCGTATGCTTCCACTCTAAGCCGGGAAACTTACTTCGCTCGTCTTGTGGACCTTCAGGGTATTTCATCATCTGCCAAAAACCCTCTAGACCTGGATACCTCTTGCCATCAATTGCAATTGGAGTGGCCGCAAAATTTGAAAGAATCCCAAGCTCAGTTCTTTTGGATAAAATGACTTCGCCTGGCTTTGCATCCTGCGGAAGAATTTCCCAAGACTGGGCTTCATTCCTAGGGAATTTTTTCCACCACGCGGGAGGATAATTGGTTTTTTTCAGTTGGGCGGCGAACGCCAGGTTTGAGACTAGAGCAAAAAAAACTATCACATATTTCATGGACAAATAACCCTCGCCACCCCTGAAATCCAATGCAGTTATTTTTGAAAGTGCCAAAAAAGGGCGTAAAGATCAAAAATTTCGGGGCTTACAGATCATAGCAGGCAAAACTCAAAAAAATAGCGATTAATCGCAATAGATTTTGATGGCTTAAAGGAAACTCTGCTGTTTTTTTGCTCCCTTCTCAGAATCCTCTTACCATAGAAGAAGACTTGTTTTTGGGCTTATAAACCAAAATAATTGCCTGGGGTTATCATGAAAATATCGGCCACCTTATCCCGTCGATCCCTCGTCTCATTCGCAATCATCTTATCGCTCGTATCGAGCTGGCAAGCGTGTAAGCCCAGATCAGAGACTCGGTCTGAACTTCAACAACGTGACTTCCAAGGTCGCGGTTCATTCCCGATCTGGTCTTATGATGCAGGCCCAACTCCCAAAACAGATCTGGGTAACGACCTGATAAACCTTCACGCTGCACTTCCTTACTTCCCAGGCCTATCTACGGCGATTTTTGGCGATCAGATGTTTAGACCCGCATTTGGTCCAGTCGTATGGCGTATGCTCCAAGAGCCTAATAGCATTAAAATTCTTTTCATCGGCCAAGATGCCACCCACATCGCAGAAGCCGCTGGTCGCACAGCGACCGCAGGCTTCGGAGGCCGAGCGCAGGATCTTGCCAAATATTTTGGCGTAGGCTCTAGTGCAGCCTTTATCAATACATATCCTTACACCATTCGCTGGCAATACTCGTTTTTTGATACGCCAATTATTTCTGGATCAGGAGGTAGTGAAAAGCTTTCTTACGGCTCATTTACATCCAATCCTGTGTGGCTACTATCGCAAGATGTTGATAGTCCGATCGTTCGATGGCGCAACCAGATGATTTCTTGGATCATTAAAAACAACAGAAAGTCCCTCAAGATGATTGTCCTATTTGGTGGCGCAGCACGCGACACGATGGGATCATTCGTTGTGGCAAATGGCGGCAATGTGGGTAGCCGTTACTCAGATGCAGATATCGCGAACTTGAAAATTCCAGAGTTTAAAGCAGTCTACAGTGGCGGCAACACTCAAGCTGCAAGCCCCTTCACACGGGAAGGCCAGGATCTATACCGCGATTTCGCAGGCACTAATCCAACGTATGATGATGAAGAGAAAATGAATGAACTGCGCAGCAAATTCCAAAGGGAATTTAATTCAGCGCCAGCTCGATGGTCGCAAAAAATGGTTTTTTCAGGTGGCGGCATTGGCGGAAGTGGCATACTGCACCCTGCCCAGCTTGGCGGCTATGACGTAAATCGCAAGATGTCGATCAATGGCAAAACCACAATCTCGCTAAAGGGTCTAAAGCTCTCTGACGGCAGCGTGATTGAAAACGATCTCCTTGTTTCACAGCTTCCCCACCCAACCGCGTTATCAAACATGTCTGATGGCGACGCCTCTTCTGCTGTTAAGAGTGGGATTAAGCCGCTCGAACCGTTCACAAGAGCCGGCTGGAACATCGAGCCTGACTCTGGATTTTCAAGCGCCTTTGCAGAAGGACGCGATTACAAGTACGCCAGAGCCTCGATGGGTACAGAGTACTACGACTTTGGAGCCCCAAGCTCACGTATGGTCAATGTCTCGTCAGCTTCAAGGCTGTCAACCAACGTCATCGTCTTTGGAACTCGCGATAAAGTTCGCTTCGATGAAGAAGCTATCAAAGCCATGACGTTCGCCACACCATCAAGTTATCCGCCAGCAAACGAAGTCTGGCTCACCAAACCAAACAGTACAGATGGCTCCAAAAATCCAGGGCCAAAAAATCGTCGCTACACCTTTGACCCAGGTCCTCCGGAAGAGTTTGCAAAAATCATGAAGACGATTTTACCGACAGAGTCTGCATTTATTAAAAAGCGTGCTGATAATGGTGATTATGGACATTACCGCGGTACTTTCAAAGCACCACGTATTCTCATTGTTGCCGATCCAGATGGTTATGATGATCTTGTCACGGCTCGCGCTCTGACGGGAACACGCGGTCAGTATCTACAGTCACTTATGGATGGTATGGGTGTTAGTGATAAGTATCTGGTTGTTAAGACCGCTCCCTATGGACAAGATCCAGATTGGCAAGAAACATTTAATGCAACTAAACCTTACCGTGAAGCCCTGTTTAAGAAAATCATTGCTAGCCACAAGCCTGAGTTGATTATTACTGACGGTAGGTTTGCCAAGGGCGAAGTGGAAAGAATCTTGGGCTCAGAGGGCGTAGCCATTGTGAATATTGAGCGTAGTGGTCTTGCTAATAATAGCGGTATTGCACAAGCTCTGCCCCAAATTAAGAAGGTGCGAGGCTTTGCCCAAGCATCGTTCTCTGGAAAAATGACCGACATCCCAAGAAGTCATCTCACGTACTACGCAAGAGCATGGGAAGGCACTTCTGGCGACCGCGTCTTAGCATCCTCTGATCCAAAATATGCAGGTGTTGCTTACGCGTTTGTGGCTCCAAAGTGGGTCTCTCAGCAAAAATACTCCATGCCAGCAATTGAAATTAATGGCTGCGAAAAGCTCTTCAAAAAGAGCCTACAGGCCAAAATTCGTTTAGGCGGCGAATCCGTCTCCCGGATGGCCGACCGACTTCGCAGCGGATCCACTCCTGCGAGTCCCTGCCAGGCGAGCAAGAGCTCTTCCAGTGATGCGCCTGAAATGGAAACACCAGCCAGTGATGAAGAAGAAAATGAAAGTCGCGTCGAGCGTCTCTAGTCTTCCACGATCTATGTCGATAAGAAAAACCCCCTCGCACCGGAGGGGGTTTTTCTATTCAAAATTCTTTGCTAGCTAATTTTAGTCCAAATCAAAAATCGTCTTCACCGCACAGTGATCCGAAACCGTGTCATTGTAGCGTTGGAGTCGACCGCGGTCGTTTTGGTTACAAGGTCCGATGACGTGGTGGGAATTTACTTGATCGGCTAAGACACCTGTGACCCAAGCGCGGTCAAACTTAGCTGGCTCGTATGTTTCGTGAGTTGTGGCCCAAGAATACGCCTCTGGCGATTGGACTTCTTCCATTTGGTTGCCAGCCAAGATTCTTGTGAAGTTTTCAGGATCATCGCCATATGTGTTGAAGTCACCAACTATCACGGCTGGGATATTGCTATTTTGACGTTTGATGTAATCAGCAACGATTTTCATCTGCTTCACCCTGACAGAGGAGAAGTCTGGGGCGGACTTCAAATGTACGGCAAAAAGATGCATCAGAGGTTTACCTGAGCTTGTCTTCACGATCCCATGAACAGCAGGACGAAGGTCACCATTTAAATCAACCTCATCCAAGGTATAGCTTCTTGCATCACTGGCCTTTTCAAAGCGCAAGTGAGGCTTCACACAAACCACAACATGTTGATGCTGCGGGTCATTATTTGCATAGGAAACACAGTTATAGCGTCTCTCGAGCAGCCCTTCAGCTAGGAGCTTAACGTCCACAATCTCTTCAAATGCCAAAACGTCAGCAAAAAGACCACTGTCAGCCATATGCTTTCGAATGGTCGGAATGCGATTTTCTTCAATATTTTCTTTATTTTCTACGCCGTCAACTTTGCGCTGACCAAACCATCTTAAATTGAACTGTGCCAAAGTAAGTTGGCCTTTGCCACCAGGGCCGACTTTTGCATAAACACTCTCAGAGCTAACACCCATCAACGCTAGAAGAAGCAATCCAGACTTTAAGAACCTTGATTTCATGCAGTCTCCTTCTGCGGTTAGCAGGCAGTGCCGGATACTCCGCATTCCATGCAGAATATCTAGAAAAACAATTTTTTTAAGCTCTGGATAGGATTGTAGCTTTTCCTAACTATTCTGAAAATAATAAAAAGGCGCCTCGAGCCGAATTTAAATTCTTTTAACAATCTGATTTATTTTAAGGCACTTCTAATAATTTCAAATTGTTAAACTCCTGCGTGCATATATTTTCCTGAGCTCCTCAACCCAAAGCACAAGACTTGCGACTAGTCCGATAGCAAAAAAACTCTCCAAAGCAATTGGAGTCGTGTGGAAAAACTCCGCGAGTGGTTTCCAGTAAATCACAAGCCCATGCAAGATGTTTGCAATAATCAGGCCACCAACAAGCCATGGGTTCCCCAAAAGGCTTCCGGAAAACGCCGATGCCTGTGGTGAACGACAGTTTAGTAAATTAAACCACTGGCACACGACCAAAACAGTAAACGTCTCGGATTGCACAACATTCGCTGGCACGCCCATGTAAGTTCTCGCCCAAAACCAACCAAAGGTGGAAACAACGGACGCGGCGATCATAAACGGCATGCGGTGTAGCATTTTTTGGTCTAATAGCGGTTCATTAGCTGGAACCGGGGGACGATGCATATCTTGGTCCTCCATTGGCTCCATAATCAAGCTAACAGTCAGAGCACTTTCCGAGACCAAGTTCAACCAAAGTATCTGCACTGCCGCCAAGGGCGCGTGAAAACCAAAAAGCAGCGCTAAAAGAAGCACCAACAACTCATCGACAGATGTGACAAAAAGAAAGAGCAGTAATTTTTTGATGTTTTGATAAACAAGTCGCCCCTCAGCAACAGCTGCCACAATGGTGGCAAAATTATCGTCGGTAATTACAATTTTTGAGGCTTCTTTAGCAACCTCCGTACCAGTCACACCCATGGCAACACCCACATCAGCCTGCACCAATGCCGGAGAGTCATTAACACCATCACCTGTCATGGCAACCACATGCCCTCGGGACTGTAGTGACTTTACGATCCTTAGTTTTTGTTCGGGGTGAACACGTGCGAAGACCTTCGTATGTTCCATCTTCGCGGCTAGTTGCTCATCTGATAAAAGGTCCAATTCAGATCCTGACACCGCTTCATTCGCACTTTTAGCGATACCGAGCTGCCGAGCAATGGCTACGGCAGTAGCCTTGTGATCTCCCGTGATCATCACCGTTTTGATACCCGCCCGCACACACTCCGCAATCGCTGGCTTCACCTCGTCACGTGGCGGATCCATTTGAGCGATCAGTCCGAGAAAATGTATACATCCGTTAAGCCCATCAAACCCGCGCTGCGAAGAGATGTGAGCATCGTCGATAACGCCAAATGCCAACACTCGAAGGGCCTGCTGTCCCATGTCATCAGCCACTTCTTTAAATGCTTCCAATATTTCTTTATGCTCATCGGCCGATGAAGCAAAACACTTTGAGAAGATAGCTTCTGGCGCCCCTTTAACGTAGACCAAAGATCGTCCATCTTGCTGATGTTCCGTAGCCATCATTTTAAAATTTGGATCAAAGGGCAGCTCCGCGATTCGTGGGTTTTTTGCTTTTAAAGCCTGAAGATTGATTCCAGATTTCTGCGCACAAACCAATAAAGCCGCCTCAGTTGGATCACCCGTAATCTGCCAAGATGCAGGCACATCATCGGGTGACACGAGCTCCGCATCGTTACAACAAACTGCCGCGGTCATGAGCCTTTGAAAATTCGAATCCTGTGCTAGCATGTGCTGAGTTTGAACTTCCTCGGTAACATCTTCTTTAAAGTCACCAACAGGCTCGTAACCTGTGCCACTGACTTTGATCCGTCTTAATGGCTTTGTAGGTAAGGCCAGTTGAACCACTGTCATCTCGTTTTTGGTGAGAGTCCCGGTTTTATCTGTGCAAATGACTGTGGTTGAACCGAGAGACTCCACCGCCGAGAGCTTTCGAACAATGGTTCGTCTTTTAGCCATCCGCTGCACGCCAACAGCCAAGGCGACGGTCATGGCTACAGGTAGACCTTCTGGAACAATTGAAACCATTTGACTAATGGCGACCATAAAAATTTCGGTCATCTTCATCCCATGCAAAAGACCAAGGATAAAGACCAACAAAAATATTGTGACCGACGCCAAAGCTACGGTCTTGCCGAAAGCATCAATCCTTGCTTCAAGCCTTGTTTTAACTTGGGACGTCTTGCCTGCCATGGCAGCGATTTTTCCAAGTTCGTTGCGTGAGCCAGTAGTCACGGCTACGGCGATAGCTCGTCCACTTGTGACATATGTGCCCGCATAAACCATATTAGCGCGATCAGGCAGGGAGTTCTCCGCTGGCAAAGCATCGACAATCTTTGCTACCGGCATGGATTCGCCAGTCAATGAGGCTTCTGAAACTTGCAACACATTCGCTTCGAGCAGTCGCCCATCAGTTGGCACGCCGTCACCGGCCGTAAGGTGATAGATGTCACCTGGCACAAGCTCAGATGCGTCCAATTCCAGTAATTGACCGTCACGCAGAATCTTCGCTTTCAGTTTGGTCAGGCGGCGAAGAGCTGCCAAAGATGCTTCAGCCCGTCCCTCTTGGACGGCACTCACCAAGGAATTCAAAATGACGACGACGACAATGACTAGTGCGTCCTTGTAATTACCAAGTGCAAACGCGATGGCGCTTGCGATCATCAGAAGATAAATGAGTGGGCTTAGAAATTGCCTTAAAAAAATCCCGAGGACGCTTCTTCTTTTTTGCTCTGGCAAGGTGTTAAGGCCAAACTGAGCTTGGAGTTTTTTACACTCCAGCGCCGTGCGACCGCACTTAACATTTACACCAAAAGCCTGAACCACTTCACCGGCCACGAGCTCATGCCAGATCTTTTTCATCGGGAGGTAGATCCTCCTGTGGGGAGGGTAGGCCTTGGGTTATTTTACTGCTTGGAGGTTCTTATCGTCTTTGGACCGGGAAGAAAACTTCCGACTTATCATCCATAAGCATGCGATAATCATGCCAAGGGCGAGTCCTGCCACTTGCGCCGTAATTAACTTATCCGTAGCCCATGTGGCTGCAGGCTCACAGTTTGTACTAAAACTTACTGGCGGCGTCACAAGCATCGAAATAACTCGTGGAGCAATCCATGTTGAAACTACCGCACCTGTGATGCCGAAACCAAAACAGACACTTAAAATTTTATGCATGACTAATTAGCTCCACAGGACTGTGATTGACCAAATTAACGTTTTTGCGAAGCTAAAAGATCTCTGATCTCTTTTAGTAGTTTTTGATCTTCCGTCTCGACGGAAGCTGCAGGCGCTTCAACTTGCTCGGCTTTTTTTCGCGCCGAAATCAATCCGATAAATTTGACCATAAACATATAGAGAGCGAACGCCACGATCAGAAAGTTGACCACCTCGCCCAAGAAAAGCCCGTAAGGGATTTCTTTGGAGCCGACTGCAAACTTCCAATCAACATAGCCCTGGTCACCTGGTGTCAGCAGACCAATCGCTGGCATGATGATGTTTTTAACCAGTGAATCAACAATTTTACCGAAGGCCGCACCGATCACCACGCCAACGGCCATATCGACGACACTGCCCTTGAAGGCAAAGTTTTTAAACTCATCGAATAGTGATTTAATCTGTCTGGTTGCGATGGTTGAATTAACGGCTTGGAAACTGGCCTTCATGCTTGAACTCCCGGTGATTTTTTTCAAAGATGGCCCCATCAACGCAAAAAGTCAGGGCCCCAAGACGGCCTGCTCTATATCTCGTCTGGAGAGTCATGGAAAGCGCAAATTACTCTGATGACGGTTTAAAGCCACCCTCCCCGCTGGTCGGTTGTCAGTTGGCTAGGATTGAGCCCCGTCAGATGCCGAATAGATCAGCTTGTTCGGCTATGAGTGGTTTAATTCTCTCAAAAAAATGACCCCATTTGGTCCTGTATGCCGCATACCGTGGGCCTCTCTGACCCACTGCGTCACATCTTTTTGAGGAATTGTACCGACCGGGCAGCCATACTGACCAAGGGCAAACCCCCGTTTTGATATGAGATAAATGGTGCTTAGGATGAAGTCCAAGCGCGAGTACCAGACCACCGCCCTCGCCGAATCAGCACCTGTGTACAGCTTGGGGACAACGCTGTATTCCCCTCCATCCGCAAATGACCACCGATGCATGGCCGGCTGCAATGCCCACCAGATCCCAGGCTTTGCCAGAAGTTGGGAGGAATTTAAGACTAATTTGAGGGTTTCGGCCCAAACTAAGCCGCCCATACTGTGGGAGATCACGGTGGGACCCATCTGATTCGCGGATCCCCAGTCTAAAACGAATGGCAAGAGATGATGAGCCGCCTCCTTAGCCCGGCGCTCCACATCTTTTAGGTAACTACGACACCGTGGCAACTCACTAAATAACAGTCTCAGACGATCAAAAAGGGAAGCGTTCCGTATCACGTCACGAATGGCGACCTGGTTATTAAGAAGACTATTCCAAGCGAACACATAGATGGGTCGATCGGCTATCCTTTGAGGACCCAAAGCCTCAAGAATTGGCCATACCAAGTCCTCTAGAGACTCCTCGGGTGTGGCAAACTCTATCCCATGAATAAATAGGAGCGGCGCTCGCGTCAAGGCGCAGCCACGGCGCACAAAGGGCACGGGCTCTAAGGTTTTACCATCTGGCGCCAATAGAAATACCGAACCAAAGCCACTTGCTGTCTTAAGCATATCCACACCTCCAGCGTCCCTGCCGAATTAGGGCTGATCAACCTGCCTAGTGTGAAGGAAGATTGAGTAGATGGTGTGAAGAATGTGAAAAAATTAGTTAAAGAATTCTATAGATTATATAAAATATTCAGATAGTTGTGGTCCAGTACACCTATCCTTACGAATGCGTTATAATCTCGCGATGGAAAGCCACCTCAGTACAAGTCAGAAAACCTCCCAAGGTCAGCGTCGCGCAGGTAACCTTGCTCGATTTGATGCGCCAGATTCGGGGGATTTATACCAATACCTCTGCCCCATCGACCATCAAGCTAATTTTGCTGCAATTCTCGGTATAAGGTGCAAAAAGGCCGTCAAGGGTCCGCCCATTCTCGTGATCCACGACGTTGGCGAACGGGCTGACATGTATTGGGACTGCATGAAGTATCTAAGTGACCACGGGCACAGCAGTTATTCATACGACCAACGCGGGCACGGAATCAATGCGGACCTTTCTGGTCACTTAGATAGATTCCAGGAACTAGTGGCTGATCTATTACAAGTTGCCTCGTGGCTTCGCCACCTGCACGAGGGAGACGCTCCCATTATCGTTGGACAAGGCTACGGCGCTATAGTCGCCACGGAGCTTGCCGCAAAACATCCACAATTTGTCACAGGCCTTGTCCTCGCAGCTCCCACCCTTGAGCTAGCTTGGATGCCTGGACCGTTAAAGCGCTGGATCATCCGCGTGCTTGCCGAATTGGTGCCCCGAATGAAAGTACCGACAGGACTTCATCCGCGTTTCTCAAACCCCATGCACCGGGTGGTAGGTCGCACCATGGCCACCCGCCTGATCCGCTCACTGATTGGACCGAGCCACTTACGACTGGCGTTTGCCTTTGCTCGCCAGTTATTTGAGGCGATGGATCAGTTTGGTCGTTTCTTCAATTCCATAAAAAAACCTGTGCTGATCCTCAAACCCGGTGAAGACGAAGTTGCACGATTTGACTCCATGGATCAATTTGCTATGGCTCACCCTGATAAGAACCGAATCACCACCAGAACCGTAGCCAATGTACACCACAACGGTTTCACAGAAGGCAAACTTCCGATGACATCCATCTTGAGTGAAATCACAACTTGGAGTGAAGCCTTAGTCCCGAGCCATGCCTCCGACAATGGGCCGAGGATTTAAACTGAAATGAACTCCAATTTTCGTAAGTCCTTGACTCGTATGAACCGCACAAAAGTTGCCGCCCACCGTGCGTACATTGCTCTTTCTTTGCTGCGAGCGGCAGCCATTGGCATCATTGTCACGAGCCTTTGGAATGCCACATCAAACGCCGCCCCGCTCATTCACGCCCTATGCGGGCTAGTCACTTTTTTTGCCGTTCTAGGGTTTTCATCCTTTGGCAGAACCCATGCCATCAACGAGTCCAGTTTACTGTTATCCCTCGATATTCAGTATCCAGCTTCAAAACGTTCTCCTTTTGTCGACGCCGCGCCTGAAGGTGATGCGTCTGAGTGGGACAACAAGTTACTGAGGGAAGAAAAAAAACTTCGCAGCTGGGAATTACGTCGACTCTCAACATTGACTGGTTCTGTGTTGGTCTCGAGCCTTATTGCTGGCCTGTTACTGACAAGATCACCCATTGATGTCACGGGAACTTTGTCAGATGCACGCAACTTACTGACAGCACTTACGGGTGGTATGACACTTGAAGTCTTGGATGGTGCCGCTCCAAAGAAGGGTAAAAATTCCACATTTCAAGGCCCGGTTAACCTGTCCACCTCAAATCCACCAACCATCGAATTAATCCCGTCCAATATGTTAAAACTAACGGTGATTCGCGTGAGCTCAAGTGAAAGTCCACCGGTTGTTAACTTAAAGCCACACGGTGATACGCCACCTCTGAGCATTCAAATGTCCCCCGCTGGACCACTAACCACCCAACAAAATATCTGGTCAGCGGAGTTTTCTGTGCCTGAATCGGCAGACCTGAGTATTCCCGTTATTTCATCAAAGATAGCCGCCAAGATTACTGTGAGTGAACTACCCAATCCGAAAGTCCAAATGACGTTTGAATCCATGGGGCGAGAGCTATGGCCGGATCACGAACTCCTGCCACTCAATATCAACGTCTCCGCAGTTCATCCCCTAGACAAGGTACTTTTGAAGATCACGACGAAAGAAAAAACATTTCAAGAATCTGTCTTGAATATTTCAGGTGATACTACGACTGTGACTACAACCTACAAACTTAACCTTCAACCGTGGATGGAAGAAGACATTGTTGAGTTTGACATCGTTGCTGAAGCGATCGATCGCGCTGAACCTTCACCTTTGATCGGTAAAAGTCAGCCCCTTCACATCAAAGTTGCAAGTGCTTATGGGCGCTATAAACAAGCCCTTGAAACCCTAAAAAAGATCAAGTCTGCCCTTGATGATGCCAGAAGTAGCGGCAAGGGAGTGTCGCCAGCAACCGACGAGGTCATGCGGAGTGTATTGCAACAAAGTGAAGAGACTCCATTCTTTGACGGCATCGATCGCTCGCAACTTGCGCAGATTTCCCAAAAGCTTTCGGAAATTAAAACCTCCAAGGCTGACTACAAAGTCCAAGAGCTGGCTGATGAGGTAGGAGAGTTTTTGCTTGAACACGAGATCCTTGATGATCGTGAACGCGACCGGGATCTGTTCATTGCCATCAGAGCCTTTTCTAGGACTTTGGACAAATCAAACCCTGAGCGAATGCTTGACGCCAAGCATCTAGCTAAT
Organism: bacterium; assembly: GCA_037134655.1. Classification (GTDB taxonomy): domain Bacteria; phylum Bdellovibrionota_B; class Oligoflexia; order Oligoflexales; family RGVZ01; genus CAMDKS01. The sequence goes on from JBAXLR010000001.1 coordinate 20,573, forward strand.
CGAATGCTAGGATTTCTCGATGAAAGACAAAAAAGATGGGGCTTAAGAGTAAAATTTCTAGGACCTGGTAATGCGCCAGCCAGTTGGCCGCGGATTCAGGAAGAAAAGCCATTTAAAGGGCATGTGAATCGAACCCTTAGTGGTGCTGAGTCCAACCCTAAAAAATCACAAGGCCACCTGAGCACCCTCGCCAGCCAATACAGAGCTTGGATTGAGGAGCTTGAGGCCAAAGAAGACGCCATGCGGGCAAAAATGGAAAAACAACGGCAGCAAGGTTTGGCGAACGCACGTAACGAACTTAGAGAACTGCAGCAGAGACAAGATCAAATCTCGACTGATCTTGACCGAGCAGCTGAGCGGTCTGCTGATGTCCAACAAAAATGGCCGGCCGCTCGCGCCGGAGAAAATACCAACGTGGACCAGGCCCAAGGCCTTCTGGGAAAACTCCAAGCCCTCTCGCCGACGGCGGGAGAGCGTTTAAAAGCCGCCATTCAGTCCATGCAATTGGCCTTATCAGCTGGCGAAGGCTCCAAATGGGTCGACGCGGAAAGTGCTGCCGACTTGGCTGGGCGACTTCTGCGTGACGCAGACCAAGCAGCTAACAAGAGTCAAAAGCAGCAAGGCCGTGGGCGGCGTAGAAGATCAGGTGGTGACGAGTATCACGGCACGTCAATCGGCGGCCAAGTTGAAATTAAGAGCGAATACCAGGTGGACCCTCGCTACCGTGAACACATCCTTCGTGATGTGGAAGAGGAAATTTCCGACGGTGAAAATAAGGCTATCCTTGATGGTTGGCTACACGAAGTGGTGAGGTGATCTCTTGAACACATGGCGGGCTAATATCGCCGAAACCAGCGCAACACGCGTGTCGTGCGACATACATGTCCCGTTTGCCATCTCGTCTGAGACACTGGATCAGATGAATTTCAGCCTGATTCAAATCACAGATGAAAATGGCCTGACAGGCATAGGAGAGGCTAGTCCTTTCCCTACCCTCACCGGAGACAATATCAACGGCGTCTTACCAGTGGCCGAAGAAATACTTGGTCACTTAAAAGAAATGACTGCTTTGGCAGCCTTACGCTATCTTCGCACCATAAGGGAAGAAACCTTCACGTCCTCGCCCAGTGCTTATGTTGGTGTCGAGATGGCCCTTTGGGACCTTTACGGCAAACAACTGGGTGTACCACTTGCGGGGATTTGGGGTGGCCGCATGTTAGATAAGGTGATGACCGATATCACCATGCCTATCATGGCACCCAACATGGTCGCTGACTTTTGGACGCTCTATAAAGATCACGGCTTTGAGGTCATCAAAATTAAAGTTTCAGGTCATGTGTCTGATGACGTGGAGATGATTGAGGCGCTATTTAAAGTTGTCTCTCGCTCAACTCAAGTCACCCTTGACGGCAATCAAGGCTACCGACTTGATAACGCCAAGTCTTTGCTTAGCCGTCTTGGGGAACTGGGGACGACTCCTTTATTCTTTGAACAACCCCTACCCGCCGATGATTGGGAAGGACTAAAAGCACTGCAAGATTCAACGGGAATTCCCGTTTGCCTTGATGAAACCATCATGGCCCCTGAAGACGCCATCCGTGTAGTCAGGGAGAAAACAGCCAGCATGATCAATCTTAAGATCATGAAGTCAGGGATTGAGGAGACATCGAGAATCATCGCCATCGCACGCTCGGCGGGAATCGCTCTTATGATCGGAGGCATGCTTGAAAGTGAAATTGCCATGGGCTGTAGCCTACAGCTTGCTTGTGGTTTTGGAGGTATCCAGCACTTTGATCTTGATACACCATTTTTCCTAAAAAAATTCGTATGCGAAGACAGTCCTTGGCACGCGAACTCAGCAAGACTCGTACGACCAGCGGGCCCTGGCTTAGGTTTATCTTTGGCCAAATAAACTAAATCACCGATCTAAAATGTTTGATGATTTTCTCGATCGCCTGATTTCTTACAGCGTCAACCTCATGAAGGATCTCATGGCGGCTGCCTTTAAGGGTCACCGCCTCGCAGCCGGTTGATCTTAGGCATGCAGCAAATGAGGGTTTTGGATCGATGTATCCATCGTCATCAGCCATGAGCATTAACGTACCGGGGTTCATGGGACTTTTCACGTTTGACACATCCGAACCTAAAGTCATCGCCATCTTGAGCCATCCCCAGGACGTCCCCGAGACGTAATAGTCAGGATATTTCAGACCGATCTTATGGGAGGCCAGCCATCTGGCGCGACTGTTGGTTGAGATATTGGCTTCAAATGTTTTTTGTTCAATTGGTACGGTTTGACGGCTCCACGCTGTTGCCTCACAAAAGCCTAAGAGGCAGTGAATTTTAGCCATGACTGAGACGAATAAATTTGGAAATGGTGTTTTTGGCCATATGAGAGGAGCCGTCATCACGACCTCTTTTGCAATACCTGGCGATTTTTGCAGCGCCGACATCAAAACTAATGCGCCCGTTGAATGGGCGATCACCTTGGGCAAGCTACCTGAATTTTCCGGTGCGATGACTTTTTTAATGATCCCTAGCACGGCCAGAGGATATCGATCGGGTATATCCACATGCACCACGCGTCTATCCACCTTCAGCAAATCCACAAGCCTCTCACTGGCCCCCTGCCCCGGCAGATCTAAAAGATACCAAGGACCAAGCTCTGGCATTTGTACCGAAAGGTCGCTAACAAGCTCCATGTACTTCATGGCAGGCTCTGTATAGCCCGGTATAATTAGGACTGGGTGAGCTGCTGTTTGTTTACCGCAGCGCCTATAAGCCACCTTACGACTTGGCGTCAGGTCATCAAAAAATTCGCCCGACTGACAGGCTTGCCAGGGCGCGTCGATCACCTGATCCCAGGCTGCATCCAAGAGCACTTCATCGGCTGCGTGCGCGCTGTTTGAAACCATTGAAAAACCAATTAAAATCAGGATTCTGAGGGTCATGGAAAAAACCTGGGCAATACGTAGTTATTTTGAGTCCATTGAAAACTTATTTTAGCAGGTAATTTCCCAGTGTTACCACCCATATTCGTATGCTATGATTTTCCCTCGCCGTAATGTTTCAAATTCTTGCAAAGATAAGGCATCGCGTGACTTATGGAAGAAAAAGACAATCCAAAACTCTATAGAATTCGCCACTCGATGGCTCACGTTCTTGCGCAGGCCGTCCAGACAAAATACCCAGCCGTAAAACTTGGCTTTGGTCCTCCCATTGAGCACGGGTTTTACTATGACTTTGATTTTTCTGGTACCGAGTTCCAGGAAACTGATCTCAAAGAACTCGAAAAACTCATGCGCAAAATCATTGGCCAGGGCCAGGAGTTCAAACGAGTCGACTGTCAACTAAATGAAGCAGTAGAAACCATTAAAAAATACCGAGACGAGCCCTACAAGATCGAAAACATCAAAAATATTGCCGGTCGTGGCGAGAAGAACTTTAGTTTTTACACCAATGGCAGCTTCATTGATCTTTGTGAAGGCCCGCACGTGGAAAACACCCGGGAACTTCAAAGTGCGGCCTTTAAACTTGACCGTGTTGCCGGAGCATACTGGCTAGGGGATGAAAAACGCCCCATGTTGACCCGCATCTATGCCCTTTGTTTTGAAAAGCAGCCCGAGCTCGACGAATTTTTGAAGCGCCGTAAGATGGCAGAAGAATTTGATCATAAGAAGCTCGGCAAAGAGCTCGACTTCTTCGAATTTGACGACCTCGTGGGCAAGGGTCTGCCCCTGTGGCTTCCAAACGGGACGGTTATTAGAAACGAAGTACAAAAGTTTGCCGAAGAGATGGAATTTAAATATGGCTATAAGCGTGTAGCGACTCCAAATATTGCTAAACAGGATCTGTACTTAAAGAGCCAACATCTTCCGGCATACGAAGAATCCATGTTTCCTCCGATGATCGTAAAAGACGACGATGGCGCGGAAGCAACGAGATTCTTCCTAAAACCCATGAATTGCCCCCATCATCATTTGATTTACTCTAGCCGCATGCGTAGCTACAGAGATCTCCCTCTAAGGCTTGCCGAGTACGGCACCTGCTACCGCTATGAGCAATCAGGCGAGCTCTCAGGCCTAATCCGCGTACGCTGCATGTCCATGAATGATGCCCATATTTACCTAAGACATGACCAGTTTGAGGAAGAATTCCGTAATCTCATGAAAATGTATCAGGAGTTTTACGACACGTTTAAACTCTCATCGTACCGCTTCCGCTTATCTGTGCGTGGCAAAGAAAACGCCCACAAATTCAAAGGTGATGCGGCCATGTGGGATAAGGGTGAAGCTTTACTGGCAAAAGTTCTAAACGATATCGGAGTGGACTATTATGTGGGCGAAGGCGAGGCCGCCTTCTACGGCCCGAAAGTGGACATTCAGTTTAAAAACCTCATGGGCAGAGAAGAAACTGTATCCACTATACAAGTGGACTTCTTAAGCCCTGTGAACTTTGAACTCAAATACACCGAAGCCGGTGGCGGCGAAGGTGTGCCTGTTATTATTCATCGCGCGCCGCTGTCTACTCACGAACGCTTTATTAGTTACCTGATTGAGTACTACGGAGGAGCATTCCCCACCTGGGCGTCTCCCGTGCAGGTCAATCTCATTGCTGTTAACCAAGACTGTGAAGCTTTCTGCAAAAAGTTAGCGGATGAACTTCACGAAAGCTACATCCGAGTAGAAGTGGACACGTCAGATAATAGCTTTAACAAGAAAATCAGAAATTCCACCGTCCGCAAAACCCCAATCACTTTGATTGTGGGAAATAAGGAAGTGGAAGAAAACAAAGTTACCATCAGGCGCTACGGCATCGATAAGCAAGAAGCCATGGGTGTCACCGAATTCAAAACAATGCTCCTGGATGAAATCAAGTCTCGGAAAATGCTGCGCGAACCAATGAGCTCTCTTCTATAATGGGGACACCCGACTGATTGAGTATTGATTAAACAGAGCACTCTAGCCGTGACACTGCTTCATTTCAGCAGATGCTGAATCAATAGCCAATCAGTCGGGTGTCCCCATTAAATATAGTGACTTTAGGTGCCGTCGAAACATGGCCATCACAAACAAGTGAAGGATGGCTTGGGTATTTTTATAGATCCACCAGGGCAAAGCCGGTACAAAATCAAAAATCGCGACTAGGACAAACTTACCATTAAGAACTTCTCTGAATTCAAAGCGGCCTCTCGGATGAAATTTCGAACTCAGCAGGAGACCGCCAGAGATATAGAACATCTGACGATGCTCTGAACTTCGATCTTTTCCATAAGTGAGCTCTAAAAGGGGCACATCGAATCTCGCAAAGATAGGCCTTAATATGAAGGCAAGACTCCCATCAGCGTCCTGACGTACAAAGATGAGTGGCCTAAAAAATTGAATGAGCCAATTGGCGTATTCTTTTGTCACCCAAGCAGCAGTACGACCCACGATCAATGGTAGTCTTTGAACTGAACACACAAGGTTCACGATAGGTTTAGATGGTGTTTTTGTGACCGCTCGGGGTGGTGTTGAAATATTGCTGGTCACACGCGACGGTTCATTTGATGGCTCTAATGCTTCAGCCAAGCAAGTTTTAAAACCTTGCGGTTCAATCCCAAGGTTTTCCATGAGGCTTAAATCTCTTGCGACCATTTCATGCCTTAAGCTTTGCACTAATGGCCCAATAAGTTCCCGCGGGGCGCCAGTCACAAGGGTCACCCAAAGTCGTGAGAGATTGGGGCTAAACAAGAAAATCGGCAGGAAGAGACGCTTTTTGCCAAGTTGTCTTGCAACCTCGCGCATCATATCGATATAGGTCATGACATCTCTGCTGCCTAAATCATACTGTCCACTTCGAATCTCTGGCCTTTGAAGTAGTCTTGTGATGGTCTCCACCACGTCTTTAAGACTCACTGGTTGACTTCTAGTTCTCGTCCAACCCGGGCACACCATCATGGGAAGCCTGTCAACGAGCTTACGCATGATGTCAAAAGAAGAGCCATTTTTGCCAATAATTAAACCTGCCCTCAGGGCGACACAGGGTACACCGTGACTCTCTAGGGCAGCCTCAACCTCAAGGCGACTAGCCAAGTGCGGAGACAGCTCCTCTTGCGGGATAATTCCCCCGAGGTAAATAATTTTTTGAACTTTTGCCTTCTTCGCGGCTCTCGCAAAATTATCCGCAATCAGAAGATCAAGATCCGCGAAACTACCTTGGGTCAGCTTGGCACTCGGCAGCATGGAGTGCACAAGATAAATGGCCATGTCAGCGCCAGCTAGACCTTGCTCAGCTTGTTTTAAGTTAAACAAATCACACTGACGCCACTCAATGCCGTCTTCTGTGCGTGTAGATCCGCGACTTAAAGCAATCAGGTCATATTCACCCCTAAGCTTTTCAATCAAGGCACGCCCAACGAACCCACTTGCACCAGCAATTGCAACTTTTAATTTCTTGGATTGGGAATCTTGACTGATATTGCTCATTGAGACACTACCCCGTTAAACGCGGAACGAACATCCAAAGAACAGTTAAGACCTTCGAGATTTTCATAAAGACACAAAAGATAAACTCCTAGACCAAAGAAATCTGGATGTAGTCTGGTTTTGTTATTTTTACATGACATGAACACAGCATGAAGTGACTGTTTAAAATGATCCAATGAAAAAGTTACGGCGTCTTGGCTTCCTTGGCCAAAGTGGCTTTGGATGATTGAATCCGCGTGGGAGAGGTTTAATTTTTCAAGGCCGGCTTTAAATAACAAGTCATTTCCTTGATAAAAGCCCGAGTAGAGTTTTTGCAAGCCTTCTTTAAATTCGGGCGACCAGCCGTAGAATACAGGCTTTGGAGCCCACTCCGTCATGCCATTAAAAGCAGAAGACCTAAGATCTAAAATCGTTTTGTGGTCAGCAAATAGCTGAGAAAAATAGATCTTTAAAACCATGGACCCATACTCTTGCCTCTCTTCGAGACTAAGATTGCGGATGTGAGTTTTAGCACTGAGTTTATCGACTAGTTGAAGTGGCTTGCCAGTCCGAGTATTGACTCGTGCTTCTAATGTCGTAGCAGCAGCGGTTTTTACGTTTTTAAATTCTTTAGCACTGGAGTAATCCTTGAGGATTGATCCAAACACTTTTGCCATACCAAGAGTCGGCACCACCTCAAAGAAGACGGGAGACACGAAATCGGTGAGTAGCTCCCAGTCTGTACCTTTAAGATTCTTAAATAAGTAATCAATCATGCTGGTAAACCTTTTAGTAAGACCTCAAATCGTCTGGCATGCTCATGCTCTTGCTCGGCAGCGAGGGCCAGAGCCTCTTTAAGAGCCTTTGGATCATCTGTGCCTAGTCCCGCAAGAGTTGTCTCATAGGTTTTTGCCGCCTCATGCTCTGCCCAAACATGAATGCGGAAGCAAAGAGGCCTGGGCAAGATAGACAGAAAGCTGCCCAACATCCAGCCCGCTATAAAATTAAACGGAGTCATAAGCAAAACGAGTATAGGACTATTCATAAACTGTGCCATGCTATCTTGGTGGGAGAGTTCTTCCGCTAGAACATCGCGAAATATTTGCCCACTTGCACCTGGACGCCAGAAGGTTTGCGCCTTATAAATGGCGATAGCTTGTTGTTCGGCGGAATAGGCGTTTATTAACTTGAGCATGACGATACCCTTCAACCCATTAGACTAGCACGGATAAATTTTTTAGGAGTTAAATTAAAGATGATCACCCAAAAAAACTCTCTCGTTTTGCTTTCGCGGTTGTTTCTAGCGGTCTTCGCTGTCTTGATCTTACCAACCAACAAGCTCCAGGCAAAGTTTGATCCAGGCGTCTATCAGTTCAAAGTCCAAGACATCAAAAATAAGGCCGTTGATATGGCGTCTTACCGCGGCAAGGTTTTACTGATTGTTAACACTGCATCCTACTGCGGCTTCACGTCACAGTATAAGCCCCTTCAAAAAACTTTCGAGCAATTCAAAGATCAAGGTTTTTTGGTGTTAGGATTTCCCAGTAATGACTTTGGTCGCCAGGAGCCTGGAAGCAATAAAGAGATCAAAGATTTTTGCGAGCTGAACTATAAAGTGAGCTTTCCTTTGTTCTCTAAGGTCACCGTATCAGGCAATCAAAAAGCTCCTTTATTTAAATATCTCACGGAAGACTCTGGTCAGGAGTTTAAACGATCAATCGACTGGAATTTCGAGAAATTCCTGATCGGTAGAGACGGCCAGCTAGTCGCAAGGTTTAAATCATCCACAGATCCACAAAGTGAAGAAATACTATCGGCGGTGAAGGCTGCACTGAAAACAAAGATCGATCAGCCTTCAGCCACCAAGGCCTTGCCCACGGCCAAACCTGACAAGTAAGCACCTTCGATCTTGGGGCCGCCGAAAGCTTCGCCGGCAAAATATATTTTGAGACTATTAGGCCCACTCCAACTTAAATAGGGCTCATTGATCGTCGTCTTCGGGGTCGCAAAACGCCACCTGTGGACTTCGACAGTGGTAGGCCTTGTGACTTTTTTCAAATGAAAGTGTCGCCGAAGCTCATGGCACACGAAATCGACCACAACGCTGTCGTTAGCCGTAAAAAGTCCGTGGCTTGCCTCACTGGAAAGATGCACCGTTAAAGAGGCCTTCCTGCCTGACAAACCTTTCGAAAAATTATCTGCCACAAATGCCAAAGGGGCATTCATGGATTTAGCTGGAAATTTATCAAGAGGAAGCTCCTCTGGGTCAAAAAAACCCATGACCGCAATGCAAGGGTCATAAATAACGCCACCAAGCTGCTCTATAATCTTGGAAATCTTTTGATCGAGAGGAAATTTTGCCATCATGGCGTTTGTTTGCGTCAAAGGTGATGTCAGGACTAGTTTTTTGGAAAAAAACTTAGTTCCCGGCTCAGACGTGGATGCTATAAATCCATCAATTAATTCCACGTCGATTATTTTTTCATTAAGGGCAATATTTTTTTGAGGCAAGAGTGCCGCAAACTCTTTAACAATCTGATTCATACCATTAGTACCCACGTAGCGTGGATGACCATCATCGAGGCTATCGCCAAAGCCCCTAACCCACTCTTTACAGATCCCCTGTTTGAGCCAGGTATCGACTTCTGCTTTAAATGCCGCTGATCTGACAGTAAAAAACTGCGCTCCGTGATCAAAACGGGCATCCTCGATTCTTCGAGTGGCCATTCTTCCACCGACAGATCTGGACTTATCGATAAGCTTCCAGGACTGCTTGTTTTCGCCAGTGCTGAGGCTTCTAGCCGCGGTGACCCCGCACAGGCCAGCGCCAATAATCAACACATCGACAATTTCTTGTATAGGTTGCATCCCAGCCTCCAGCACGGCAAAATGGTCACTCATTATAGTCCGGAATCCGGACTTTGGAGGCATAAAATCATGACAACGTACGACTTTTCCGGAAAATATTTTTTTGTCGCAGGTGCCGGCGGAGGAATAGGATCAGAGCTTTCCCGCCAACTTAAAAAATTTGGAGCCAATGTTTTCCTATGTGGTCGAGACGCACAAAAATTGGAAGCTCTGCAAGCAGAATTAGATTCCGACGGAGCGATCATCGACGGCGCAAGTTTTGCCAGTTACGAAGAGGCTATGGCCAAAGCTGCCACTCACGGTAAAATATCGGGTGCTATTTGCTGTACCGGTTCAGTCATTTTGAAGTCAGCTCACGCCACCACGCAGCAGGAGTTTGACGCGACGATTGCTGCAAACGTCACAAGTGCATTTGGTATGCTTAGATCCTCTGCGAAAGCCATGATGGAGCAAGGTGGCTCGATTGTTTTGGTCTCATCAGCTGCGGCCCAAATCGGTCTTCAAAATCACGAGGCGATCGCTGCCGCAAAAGGCGCCATCATCGGACTAACACGCTCCGCTGCCGCCACCTATGCTCGAAGTAACATTCGGGTAAACTGTATCGCGCCGGGACTAACCGAGACGCCGATGACGGCACGCTTAACGTCAAACGAGGCGAGCCGAAAAGCGTCTGAATCCATGCACGCTCTCGGGCGCCTGGGTAAGCCATCGGATATCGTTTCAAGTATGCTTTGGTTACTGTCAGATGAAGCGAGCTGGGTCACAGGTCAAGTGATTGGTGTTGATGGTGGGCTTGGGTCTTTGAAAACTCGGGTGTGATGATTTTTTTTGATGTGGCGTGTAGACTAAGTGTTGGAGGACAACACCCATGCCAGCGCGCTACTGTTTAGCTTTGATGTTTTGTTTTTTGACTGGCTGCGCCTCGCAGCCAGCCGTTGACTTGACAAATGAGATCATTTCCTCCCAAGTCATCGAAAATGAACGCCGCTGTGATGCGGGAGAGCCGATACTGATAGGATGCGAGTATGAATCTTGGGGCAAGAATAAGATTATTCTCTTTGTTTCTGGCAAAAATGCCACCATCAGTGACGTAACAAAAAAAGAGTTAGGCAGAAAGCTTGAACTAGATAGCAAGTTTCCCTCCCGAGATTACACTATGGGCAACAGAAAGAAAGATCTTCTAACTAATCAGCTTGAAAAATCAGGCTTTTGCGCATTCTCTGAAGCTCCAACACCCAAGACTTCAGACACCAAAGTCGATTCAAAACAAAATAATAAAAATTTCGTAGCGTTTGTACCAGGAAGTATCTTGTCGGGACTGATGGAGGACGGCACGATCTTCCTGCGCAAATGGCCTTCCAAAAAAGCCCCCAAAAGGAAACCTACCGATAAGGTTTCACCGCCCTCTCAGGATCGGTCCACTAACCTGCCGGAAGACACTATAGCCAAATGTGTCGTGGAATCTAGAGGCGAGGAGGCAGCGCCTACACCTGGAGTTCCAATCAAAGAGACCGATAGTCAAAGTGGAGATCCCTCATCCAACTGAAGCTGATTCGGAACAACCTTAGATCTTCTTAGCGATAAAGCCATTTTACCTGGGCTTTCTTTTTGGGCATCAAAAATTTTTTTGTGTCACTAACCATCTAGGCTAGAGCCAAAAAAAAGGCTATCTTTGCAAGTCCATGTTTTAGTCTTTGGAGATCGATATGCGCATACTGATTTGTCTACTACTTTTGATCCAACAATCTGCATTTGCAAAATCCAGCAAAAAGCCTACGAGCGATATCCCGGATCGTCGTGAGTTTCCACTCAATGAAACTATTAATCCGTGTGATGATTTTTATGGGTATGCCTGCAGCGAGGCTTTATCGGGGTTTAAACTAAGAGACGACCGGTCAAAGCACACGTTTTCTTTCTCTGACTCCAGCGAGCGACTTCTTAAGAAAAAAGAAAAGTTTCTGGACGATTTAAGTAAATCAAAAACCGCCCAATCAGAACGCCTTGAAACACTTAAGACAGTATTTAATTCGTGTATGAACGTTCCGGCTTCCATCGCGGAAGAAAAATCAGTCGTTAAAGAAACATTAAGGGAAATCGCAGCTGTCAAAACACCCACCGACTACAACGCATTCAATGCCAAGCAATATTCTTCGGGTCGTGCCGATGTTTGGGACCTCGGAGACATCGCAAACCAAGACAAACCACTTGAAAGTGACGTCTACATGCTTCCTGATTTCATGACTCTTCCTGAGAGGTCCTACTACGACAATAAGGAGCTCGTTAAGGATTTTCAGAGTGTCATGACCGAGTTCTTTAAAGCCATAAAACTAGATCAACCAGAAAAACGCGCTGCCAATCTTTTGGAGCTTGAAAAGGCTTATGCTCAAGTCTTTCCCTTACCGGCAGAATTTAGAGAACTTATCACTAAAAGAGTCTATGTCACGAGAGAAGATCTTTTAAAGAAATATCCAGGCATCGGCCTTGATTATCTGCTGAAAGATGTGCCAGAAACTGTAAAAATCCGCGATTTCTCGCCAGCTGCCATGAAGTGGCTGACCGATTACCTTGCAAGTGCTGCCACTGACGAGAAGAAGCTTTCTGTCTTGAAAGATCATCTTGCATGGTCGACCGTTTCAAAATTTCTAGATGACTCTAATCCAAAGTTTTTTAAGCGATGGTTCGACTTTCGCCACAAGCATCTGGGCGGACCAGCCCAGAGGTCGCCGCGCAAGGAACGCTGCACTGATTTTGTGATGGACCGCTTTGGCCGTGAACTCGACGCCGAGATGATTGATGTTGTTTTCCCAAATTTTCCATCAGAGAAGATTGTTAACCTTGGTGAAAAAATTCGAAGTGCCATCATCACTCGAATGGAAAAAAGTGACTGGCTAAGCCCCGAGACCAGAAAAGAGGGCATTGAGAAGGTGAAGGTCATGAAACTTCAGCTAGTCAAGCCGTCCAACGACGAGGAGTGGGACTTTAATCTACCCGGCACTTATCAAAAAGATAAGCCTCTCTCAAACCGTTTCATGGTTAACACCAAACGTCGCGAAAAAATGATTCAAAGGATTTCAAAACCACGCAATCCAAACATCTGGGGCATGGGCCCACTTACGGTGAATGCCTACTACAATCCCACGTCTAACAAATTCGTGATGCCAATCGGCATCCTGCAGTATCCATTTTTTGACGTGAATGCTCCCGATGAAATTAACTTAGGGGCCGTTGGTGTGGTTTTGGGGCATGAAATTGGTCACGGGATTGACGACAAAGGCTCTAAGTACGACAAAGAGGGAAAGATCCGTCAATGGATGAAAGATGAAGAAGTCAAAACCTTCATGAGTCGTGGCGACCGCCTTGTCAGTCAATTTAATGCTATAGGCCACAACGGAAAACTGACCCTCGGAGAAAACATGGCTGACCTCTCAGGGTTAACATTCGCCTGGGACGCAGCCTTCAAAGGTAGCGCAGGCACTCCCGAGCTCAAAAAAGGATTTTACATTCAGTACGCAAGATTATGGTGCGAAACCATCAGGCCGAAATTTCGTGAAATGCGTCTAAAAACCGATCCCCATGCCACGGGCGAGGCCCGGGTCAATGAACAAATGAAGCATCAAACGGGCTTTGCTGAACAGTTCAGCTGCAAGGCTAACAATAAACTTTGGCTCGACCCTGAAAAGCGGGTCAAGATTTGGTAGTTATTGTTAGGAATAAAGTTAAATCCTAGCGCGGACGCTCAAGGGATTTAGCCTTAACCGCTGCTAATCTATCGGGCGTATAAGTGCTGACCAATTTTTCGAGTCCTAGTTTAAAGCTACCATCAGTGCCGTCAATCGAGCGGCGAACCCAAAAACCAACTACGCCAGGGCTGGCCGCGTCCTGGGGTAGACCCTTGAGCATGCCAGAGAGAAGCCCCTCGGGACTTGAAACTCCGTTAGGAGATGCTAGGGCGTCTCGGTAAGCTTTCTGTAGTCGAGCGAATTTTTCTGGATTCACTTCAAGGGAATAGATGGTGGCAAGAAACCATTCAACGTTGTTTTGTAAATAGTCCACATAGATCTGATAAGTCGCAGCCCTAAAACCTACATCCTTTTCACCTGGAATGGCATTCTGAACAGCCCAATCAACGAACCTCTTATTGTAGTTACCAAACGACTTGGTGCTATTGAAGTTTATGGCGCCAGGTTTATGCGGGCCCGAACTAAAAACAGCGGCTCCGGCTAATTTCTCCAGGGTTTGAAGATCTAAAAGGGACAGCATAAAGCAGGATGTGATCCGCCCACTCATCTCCCAAAATTTTGGCGACAACTTGTTCATGTAAAGGCCAGAAGAACAGCCATTTGTAGCATTAGGAAGTTTGGTCCAGGCTCCTTTCATTTTTTCTTCCGGATTTGCGGCCGCTGGCTGTGGCGCCGCAGCGGGAGCTGCTGCTTTCTTTTTTTCTTCCTCTTTAAGACGCTCTTCTTCCTTTTTCTTTTCTTGTTCTTTTTTCTTCTGTTCTTCGAGTTTTTGCTTTTCCTTATCAACTAGTTTCTTAAATTCTTTTTTTAAGTCGATGGCAAAGCCAGACTGGGACGCAGTCAATCCTGCTACAAGTAGACTAAAGATCAAGACAAAGTGCTTCACAAAAAGCTCCTAATTCAAATTACGTTCACGCCTCAGTTGTAAGTGCCTAATAATTTATTATCACTTGGTTGTCTTGACAGCTCAAATGAAGGCGCGAAAAACCAACCAGATTTTGATATTTTTTTCGTCTAACTGTTCAGATTAATTCATACTATGTCCATTTTTTTGATTTTCTAAAACAACAGCTCGCTAGTCGAGTAGCATCACAGGCTAATAGAACTCTGGATATAATGAGTAAGATGACACTTCCAATCACTATTTTAGGCTATAAAAAGTGCGCCTTCAGCGCTCTTATCGGCATGTTTTATTTTGCCTTCGTCAGCATTCCAGCGCAGGGATCACCCCAGTTCAAACTTTCAAAAAAATGCCCCACCACAGGTCTTTATCAAGATCACGTTGGCTACTGTCGCCCTATACAGCCATATCAAAATGCTAACGCCCGATTTCATGGCCTATGGAAACTCGAGGATAAAAACATTGCCCTTCGCCCCGAACAAATCGACCTGGGTCGATTACTATTCTTTGACCCAATACTATCCCACGACCAGAAAATGTCTTGTTCGACCTGCCATGATCCGACAAAGGCATTCTCGGGTAATCGACCAGGGCTTCGAAATTCTCCGGGACTCATCAATCTTGCCTACAACCCAAAATTTTTCTGGGATGGCCGTGCCACAAGTCCCGCGGATCAAATCGCTGCGCCACTAACCTCACCTATTGAAATGGGTAATTCTTCTGTGGCTGCTGTCATCACTCGCTTAAACTCAATCGGTGCTTACCGTAAACTTTTTGCCACAATTCGCCCGGCTGGAAATCAAAACAATGAAATCACCTGGATGGAACTTGTCGCGGCAATTGACAGCTTTCAAAAATCTCTTATCACGTTCACAGCCCCTTACGATCACTATATTCTGGGTGATATGAACGCCATGAGACCAGATCAGATTCGGGGTTTGACGCTTTTTCGGTCTTTCGCAACAAGATGCGCCGAGTGTCATACACCACCACTATTTACGAATCACCAGATTTTGACGGTTGGGTCTCCGGGAGAGTCACGTCCTTTCAAAGTGCCAACCCTACGGCAGATTGCCAAAACCGCCCCCTACATGCATCGCGGCGCATTTAGCTCGCTGCATGAAGTGGTGCAATTTTACAACGACGGTGGTGGTCGTTCGAATCAGGGCATCTCGGGCAGCAACACGCACTGGCACGTGCGTCCCATTGGCCTCACCGAAGCAGACGAGGCCGATTTAGTGGCTTTTTTGGATGCCTTGACTGATGATAGTTGGAGACCTGAAATACCCAAGAATGTTCCCTCTGGACTAGTGCCAGGACTACTAAATTAAAGGAGTTTTTTTCGTGATGAAGTATTGGTTGTCATTGATTTCCTGTCTATTTTTCAGCACCGTCATCATGGGCGCTGAGCACCAGGTCAGATCTGGCGAGAAAATTCAAGAAGCCATCAATCGCGCTAGTCCTGGAGACTCAATTATCATTGCTCCAGGCGTCTATCATGAAAATCTTGTCATCGATAAAGCCAACATCACCCTAAGAGGTGTTTTAAGTGCTGGCCAGTGGCCCGTTCTGGACGGTAAAAATAAACTTAATGACGGCATTATTGCCTCAGGCTCCGGGTTTACCGTTGAGTGGCTACACATCAAGAATTATAAAGCTAACGGCGTTACGACTCAGGCTGCTGACAACGTCATCATGCGTCACTTGATCGTTGAAAAAACTGGCATCTACGGAATTTATCCAACTCTTGGTCGCAATGTGATCATTGAAGATAACGTCACATCAGGAATTGCTGATGCTGGAATCTATATCGGCATGTGCCAACACACAGACGTACGCCGCAACGAGGCCTACGACAACGTGGCAGGAATTGAGGCCGAAAACTCCCATGACGTGCTCATTGAAAATAACTATGTTTATCGCAACACGAGCGGGATTTTGGTCTTCACCCTTCCGGAGCTTCCCAAAAAATCAAGCGGCAACATCATCGTCAGAAATAACCTGATCTCCAATAACAACCTTATGAACTTCGGAGCCAAGGGCGCCATCGTGGCGAGCGTGCCGCCGGGATCAGGCGTAATTGTTTTGGCAGCGGATGATGTGATTTTTGAAAATAATATCATAAGGGACAATAGCTTGGCCGGTGTGATCATTGCCCATCACGGCGCCATTCCACACATGGCAAAAGATCCGCAAGTGGAGCCGAATCCTGACCGGGTTAAAGTTCTAAAGAATTTATTTTACAACAATGGCACTAAAAATTTTTCAGACCTAGTCATCTGGACCCGCTACTTGATCAAACAAATCATCAGCACTGGAATCCCCGAGGGAGCCGACGAGAGCGTTATCCCACGTGGTGGTGACGTCGTTGGCACTAAATTTGGCACGGAGCTTTGCATTTATCAGCCTGAGGGCCTAAAACTTCGTGATACGGAGCACTTTGGAAAATGTCCAGATGCATCGCAAGCCAATCCACCCATTACGATGCTCGTTGACGCAAACAAACTGCCGGAGGTGTCGTCAAAAAATCTTGGCGAGCAAACCTATGCCGCTATTTGCGCAGGGTGCCACGCGATGAATTACCAACTTATTGGGCCGCCGGTTAAGGAGATTCAAGCAAAATATAAAGATAATCCCCAGGGGATCGTTAATTTTGCAAAGGCGCCGGTTAAGGTGCGCAGCGGATTTCCCCAAATGCCTCCACAAGCTTACCTAGGTGATGAAAAGCTAAAGGCAGTGGCTGAATACATACTACAGATGAAATAGTTCAAGACTAGAAAATCAATAATTCGGACCCTTTCAAAGGGCCAAGTGCAGAGTTCCAGCCATGGCACCAACCGCAGCGCCATAGACAACGTGAGCAAAAAGATGCACCAATGCGACGTTGACACCAGTGACACGAAATCTTTGTAATGGATGATGCTCAGCCACAAAAATGACAAGTGCAATTGATGTGACCAGACCTTGAGCAAACCCACAGAATGCTCCAAGCTGAACATACCTAGCGACGCCGCCACTTGCAATCTCTGGAAACTGACTCCACACAAAGACGTAAATTAACGCAAAAAGAATGCCACCAGTGGCATGGATTAGAAGGCCAGGCTTGATGGAGTTCTCATATTTTTTGGTCAAAAGGCTGCCAAGGGCTCTGACCATGTCTCCGTTGGCAAAGCCCTGCCAGTGAAAAAGATAAAGGGTTAAAGTCATTAGACTGGTTGCAGCAACGCCTACTAGACACGTCATGATAAAATCATTCATTATTCACCTCCCGACTGTCTTATTTACTGGAACCAGTATTTGAAAATTAATCAGTATTTATTTTGTATTATTCATCCGCCCAAAAATCTGTAAAAGCGAACTGACTAGATATTTATCCAATAAAAGAACCCCCCGTTGCGTCCAAAGACGCTAAAGGGGGGATGTGATACAACCACAGACTATATTACAGATGCAGACTTAACTAATACTCTCGTATAATCCACCGGGCCTTCTGACGTAAACGAGGCCATCATCTCGGTTAATTTGGATGAGATAAAGCCACTCGTTATCCACCAATTCGCGCACAACCTGATGCTTTGCAATGATGCCTTCCATAGCCTCTCTTGGCGCCTCGATAAATACACTGAGTCTTAAGGGATCATGGACGAATTTTGATCCATCATGAACCGACTGTAGTGGCAAACCAACTCGCAGGTCACCACCGTTGCCTTCCATGACTCCGCACTCGTTGACTACATTATGAAGAACTTTGTTACCTGCTCCATAAACGTCAGGCGCCACAGTTGATGCAAAGTACTGCAAATTAATCCAGTTTGTCACCACCATCGGAGCCGTCATAATGAGCTCCAGTGTTGCGAACCCATCATCCTTTACATAGTCATAGTCATGTAAGAATGACCGACTTCCTAAGTTCATATCTTTGCTACGAACTCTTGGCGCTACGATAAAACAGGCATTACCAGCCAATGCCCACTCGGGACGAACCTCAGACCAATTAATCGCCCTGCGAGCGGCGGGATCAACCATAAATTGGGACCGGGCCACTTGCCGTTCAACTCTTGCTCTTGAGGCAGCCAAAGCCATGGACTGCTTGATGCGTTCTGCGGCTTTGCGGTGCGCAGTCGGAATCAATTCTTCATCCAGCAAATAAACGTCGTCTGTTACGGTTTCATGGACAGCTGCCACAAAGTGAGTTTCATTAGGCATTGAGATGCCGTGTTTAGGCAGACCCTCTCTTACCTTTTGATCGTTAAGAAGAGCTACTAAGACTCTTGCGTTTACGTCACCTGCATGTCCTCCACAAGCACCGCAATCAAGAGCCGAGCCAAATGCATTATTGGTGGTATGACTACCGTGACCAGCTACCACCACCAAAGGCGCAAATCCAGAGCGAAGTCCCATATGCTTTAGAATACCCGCAGCTCTGCCAGAAAGGTCTTCCGTACTCAGAGAACCGCCGGCCATCAGTGAGCAGCTTTCCATATCTGGAGCATATTTTACGGAACTAAATCTTCCAGGAACCTGATGAGGACTTCGTTGGCCCAACATAGCTCTAAAAGTCCTTGTAAGCATCGGCTTCAGAGCTAGAATCCCAAGCATTTCCACGTAAGCAAACGATGACAATGGAGCTTTTCTAAGCGCCTTAAAATAAGACAACGTGAGCTTCCTCGTGACTTTACGCGTGACGTCCTTATGACCCTGATCTTTAGAAGTTTCTTTTACCGTCACAGCGGGAGTTAGGAGCACTGGGCAGCGATGCCCAACGTCTTTTTCGTCGATCTTTTTATAGTCCATGGCCACACCGAAGAAGCCTGCAAATCCGATCGTAGAAATACGTCCATCAGTTGCCTCGATATGCCTTCTGATCATCTCAGAGCGAACATCAATACAAAAAGCGATTTGCGCGTCGGCGTTGACTACGGTCGCTTGATTTTGCAAGGGACCAGTATATAGATCGCTGGCAATGTGCTTCTGATAACTCTCCTCAAAAGCTGCCTGCCACACCAACTCGACCGGGGTTCGATGAGGAACTTCTGAAGAACGCTCCTCAAATTCAAGAACTTGCGTGCGCCAAGCGTCCATGGCTCCCGGATATTTTGTCTTAATTGACTCATAGACGGCCAACTCATAAACCAATCTCACAGCCAGGAGATCTGCTGCCTCTGCCCTTGACTCCATGGCATACCCGAGGCTTTTCTGCCACTCAACATACTTGAATTGACTCATCCATCCGAGGACACTGACAGCCATTCTTTCCAAAAGATGACGCTGGCACTGAGAGTCAATAATCCCAAGTAGTTCAAAGACCTCGCCGATTACATCAGCTGCTTTTTTGGATTTAAGTTTTGCTGTAACAGCTGAGAGGCGGGTTAATCCTTGAACCTCTAAACTGCGATCATACTGACTTGCCTCGAGCCAACCCGTCAGAAAATCCTGATCACGCCAAGGAAAGTTGGCCAGAGCCTGACGGCTATCAAGATAGGCCGCAGCATAGCGCGATGTTTCTGCAGATAGAACTTTGGCAGTGCTAAGTCCAAAGTTTTTATCGAGGTAATCACTGAGCGATCTAAATTTTTGTCTAGCTAATCGCTCAGTCTGGCTAATCTTAAGAAACTCACCAATATGGCTTGGCACGCCAGGCCACTTTTCATGAAGCCTAGTCAATGAAGACTCGAGCGCAGCCTCTGAAATCTCGCCGTTAGCATAGCGCTCGAGATAGTACTCCACAGGCATGTAGAGACCTTTATGAATAACTTTGTAAAGATCACCAATCACTTCCTCAAACTTCTGGCCACGACGAAACCAGAACGGGTTTACAGCTACTGTATTCTGTAGGGGCCAAGAAGGCGTTGAGACGGTTAGAGCCTCTTCTAGCGTTGCTTTTATTGGCTTCCATGTCTGTTGTTGCTTGCTTTTTGATTTCACTTTATTTTTTTCCATTTTGACGTCAAACATAATTGATACTCCTTCTTCTGCTGGCTAACTGAATTAACTATTCACAGGCCACACGGCAGAAAGAACTTTCGAAGATTTTTGCGTAAAATAATTACCGTTCCACAAACTGACATAGAGTCGCTTAGAAAAAACGTCATTTGGGCGATAAAGCCTTCCCGCTAGATGGAAGCCGATTCCAAATATCACAAGTGAGATTGCGGACACGGCAAATATGGGTGAGCTAATTGTAACGACATCTAGTGTATCTGCTACGATGCTCTGCATACGCGTACCAACGTAGAATTCTATTCCTGTGTAAATAGCAACTGCTAAAAACATCATGCTTGCAATCGATGTGAAATATTTTAACCGGGAAAATTCACTTTTCGGCAGCACGACAACGCACTGCATCAGAGCAATAATCAATAATCCTGCATATGCAAAATATGAGAAGTGCGTACCATCTTGATAAACTACGCCGTATCCAAGCACCGTCAAACCAACGACGGTTGCGAGTGCGCTGTACCATGCACCAAAAGGAGCCAACTGAAGAGACGACTTTTTGGACTCTCCGACCAGGTCCCCGGTGGATAAGAATGCGTAAGCTTTGTAAAAACTATGGGCGATGATGTGAAAAAGAGCAATTGAGTATGCGCCGAGACCACACGCAAAGATCATGAGTCCCATCTGACTAATCGTTGAATAAGCGAGTTTTTTCTTGATGTCATTTTGTGTGATCATCACAAGCGCACCATAGACGGCCGTAACGGCGCCGGCCAATGTTAGCAAAAGATGAGGCAGCTCAACGTGAGTTAGAAGTGGACTTAGACGGATAATAAGAAATCCACCAGCATTGATTATGCCTGCATGCATGAGTGCAGATACAGGGGTAGGCGTTTCCATCGTCTCGGGAAGCCAAAAATGAAGTGGAAACTGAGCCGATTTAGCGATCGCACCTAACGCCAGGAACACGCCGGCAGATGCAATCATTGATCCGTTGGCGGAGGCAAATGCCTGGTCTGCTGCAAGAGCGAAAATACGCTCGAATTCAAATGACTTAAAAACATTGTAGCAGATCACAAAGCCTGCCAATAAAAACAAATCTCCTAGGCGACTAATCAAAAACTTCTTACGCGCAGCAGCCACGGCCAGCGGTCTTTGAGGATAAAACAACAAGAGGCGGTGTAGACCAATACTAGAAAGACACCAAGCAATGAAGAACATGATTAGGTTACTGGATAATACCAGTAAGGATACTGCTGATACAGTAAACAAAAGATTTTTGTAGAAGTATCCTTGACGCTCCTCGCCGTCTAAATAGCGTAGAGAGTACTGACTAATAACAGCTCCAAGCACTGAGATCATCGCAAAAAGTACCGTCGACAATGCATCAACCTTGAAAGATAAATTCAAATCAAGGCCCGCTACCATACCACTTAGTACTGTAAACGTACCCGGCCCATTGACAGCCTCCCAAGCAAACAAAGCCACAGCAAGAACACCCTGAGTGAGTAGCGTCCAGTGGACCAAACGTATTTCTAATCCTTGTCGATGCATTGCTTCCTCTCCTCTATTAGAAAAATCTGGAAAATCGATTTTTAAAAAGTAACTGTGGTCAAAAAAGGTTCGCTTTGTGTTCTGCACTAAGACTCTAGCAGCTGAATTCAATATACGCAATGTATATCGTATATTTTTATTCGTAATTTAGTATTCGGCACTTATAATTCTTGACTTATGTGTCGTAAGATGCTAATTTTACCCCATAAAGGGGGCAACTATGAGCGAATCAGAAGACACCAAGGAGTGGACTTTTTTGACCAACCACCTTCACGTCCTACTGGTCATTGCCTCCAGAGGCGACCTCGTTTTGAGAGAAGTTGCAAATTTGGTAGGTATTACTGAGCGAGCTGTTCAAAAGATCGTCATGGAATTAGAAGACGCTGGGTATTTAATTAGAGAACGAGTAGGTAGGGTCAACCACTACACCGTGGATCTAAATCGCCCTCTTAGGCATACCTTGGAAAGGCATCATACTGTTGGGGCTCTGATTCGTATTCTGCAGAAAAAGTAGCCGTTGTTACCCTTTCAGATGTAGGTGCCGAACGCTAAGCGAAATAGAATCCCAAAACCTGATTCTTTCTTGGTGATTGCTCCAGAGACAACCCTTCGGTCAGTACCACCACCCAACCAATCAAATCCGAAGTAAGCGCGCTCATGCCGCCATCTATTACCAAGTGATGCGCTAATTCCGACATGGTTGGCGGGCGCCTCGCCAGCATAATCAATGCGGCGATAATAGGGCGACCAAGCAACATTAAAACTATTGCCGAGGAAGTGTCGGAGCTTAATTCCAGCCATATAACCGCGATCAGGAGGATATGAGAAAAAAGAATATGTTGGCGTTTCTCGGTACGCCTCAATGGCAAGGGAAGGATCGACTATATATCCTAAAGAAAAATTCCCGGTAAATAGACCCAACGCGGAAACCTCAATTCCAGCGCTGAATTTCTTCGAATCAACTTCAGCTGCTTGAGCGTACGATACAT
Source organism: bacterium (assembly GCA_037134655.1). Lineage (GTDB taxonomy): Bacteria > Bdellovibrionota_B > Oligoflexia > Oligoflexales > RGVZ01 > CAMDKS01. The sequence continues at coordinate 43,008 of JBAXLR010000001.1, forward strand.
TTGCCAACGTCATGCTTAAAAAAATACAATTGACGAACAAACCAAGACGCATGATTTTCCTCCAATAGATTTTTTTAAAATACTCACTCAACATCCAGACGACACATATCGTCAATCCAAACTCCGCCTTTGGCTTGGCATTTTTTAGCTTTTTCCAGAAGTTGTTTGTTGTCCGCTTTACTGGAAGGTGGTTCGGATTCTGATCGGGCTGGTTTCGCCTGTAAATACCAACCAAAGCTAAAATAGATCGCAGCGTAGTTTCGACCTTTATCCCATAAATCAGCGGCCGTTTTTTGATCATTAGCCACGTCGTAGATCTCCCAGTACTTATAACTTTCTGCGGTTTGAATGCGTCCGAGACTTCTAATGCCAAAAGTGAAGTAGTAAAAATCATTTCCTTGCCACCCCACTTCAGGCCCAAGAAGCCAGCCTCGATCATAAAACTCTAGTTCTTGCTTTGGCTGAGCTTCCGTCTCACCGGTTTGTTGCAGTTCTAAGGAAGTGTAGTAAGTTCCGCCGATCATGCCGAAGTACAATCCTGAGTTATAAACGTGGCGATAAGCCATCTGAATTGAGGTTTTAGTTAGATTGATTTTACTAGTCTGCGACAAATTTTCGTTGCTTTCACCGGCTGACTCCAAATGAAAGTGAATCTGCTTATTAGACTCGTGCAGGTTATAGTCGTAGAAATAATAGCTACCGCCAACGGCACCTCCTGAAAAGCCGATACCAAGACCGTGCTGATCGATGCCTTCATTAAACTGAATTTGATTTGGAACGTGCTCTGCGAAAATCGTAGAACTGACTACAAACAAAAAAGCGCTGAGTGTGATCCTGGTTTCAAAACGAATGCCTCCCATTTCCAAAATCCCTCCGATGATGTTTTTGTCTGATCGGGTGCTGGGGGACATTTCTAAACGACATCGGGCGGAGGATCGGCCTACCGAGGACCACTTTTATTCAATAAAACCAGGATGTTATAAAATATCGCGCGGGCCTGCTATTGCATGATCATGTCGCTGAAAAAGTGATGAAAGTCATGTTTCACTGATCGGTAAAACTCCAAGCAACTGGTTTTGACGTACTGCTGAGAAAAAATACCATCGTAAATTTAGACATCGCTATGCCAAGCATAGCTCGACAGGGGAGATTCGAAATTTCTTCGACAGAGTTGCTTCTTTCGAATCCCACAGACTTGGAAAATAAAAACACCACACATCGCCTGTGCAGCACAGGTTTTGGAGGTGAAGATAACTATTTTGTGGCCACATTACTCACCACACCAAGGTTCATATTTCGAATCAGGCACGATGATTTGATTCAGCTTGATTGACCTGAGTGCTTCATCCGTGAGACAATTATGCAGGTTTTTCAGAGAAGTTTTAGGTGTTTAGATTGCTAATTTAATTTGGAGTGGAGTCAAAGTATGACGGAACTAACAGCAGGGCAGTTTTCGCTCGTTTACAACATGTTTTCTTTAACAATTGCCAGTATGGGTGCAGCATTCATATTCTTCTTGGCATCACGGTCTAGTGTTGCCCCGAAATACCGCGGCGCACTAACGGTCTCGGCTTTGGTTGTAGCTATCGCTTGCTATCACTACTTCCGTATCTTCAATAGCTGGAATGAAGCATTCACCCTAAGCGGCGCCGTCTATGCTCCGTCTGGCAAGCCTTTTAACGACGCTTACCGCTATGTTGACTGGCTTTTGACTGTTCCATTGCTACTTGTTGAGCTTGTTGCTGTATTGGCTCTACCTAAAAATCAACGCGAAGGTCTATTTGGCAAGCTAGCAATTGCTGCTTTCCTCATGATTGCACTTGGTTACCCAGGTGAAGTCGCAACTGACAATACGACACGCGCCATCTGGGGCACACTGTCCTCGATCCCATTCGTTTACATCCTTATGATCCTTTGGGGCAAATTGGGTGCGGCGATCGAAAGCCAGCCAGGTGAAGCTAAAGTCTACTTGACCAACATTCGCCTCCTTCTTCTCTTGACCTGGGGCTTCTACCCAATCACCTACATGCTGCCTATGTTCGGCATTGACCCACAATCATCGGTTGTTGGTATTCAGGTTGGATATGCTGTCGCTGACGTGCTTGCAAAAGCCTTCTACGGCGTGATGATCTACTGGATCGCCAGAGCTAAGTCTGAAAACGAAGGTTTTGCTGACGCAGCTCACTGATCCACGTTCTGGTCGCTCTCGCGACCAAACAGTCTATTGATAGGCCGCCTCTGCTGAAAAGCGAGGCGGTTTTCTTTTAAGAAATCGTTTCATGGCCGGGGCGTGGGATGCCGTCAAGGCCCCAACACCCAGAAAAACAACCTGCCAAAGCTGGTTTTGATCACCGGAGCGGGCGTAGATCCAGGCTATGACACCAATGCCAAGGATACTTGCTACCGTGTAGCGGAGGCTTTTACTTACGTATTGCTTGGCCGTCCAGTCATTGGCAGCCCTTTGCGCCAGAATAGAATCCCAGCCATGCCAGAACGCGAAGAAACAAAAAAACCCAGGCAGTAGGGGTAGCGCCAGTATGGAAGCGGCCAGAACCAGTGTGGCGGGCAAACCAATGACCGCCCTTCCGAGGGCTTTGCGCTCGTATCGATCTAGATTGCCAGCTGCAAAAATCCCTGCAATAAAAACCAAAACACCGCACCAACGCGCAGCCTCTAAGGTTATTCCCGTGACAGAAGCCGAGTCTCTAAGGATTAACTGGATAATTGGGCTCGCCTCCTGCCAATGCATGAACACCCCAAACGTTGCGGCAAACAATCCCCACTGCCAGGCCAAAACGCGACTCCAAAGGGCATAGCCTGAATTTTTGATGGCACGAATCCAATTTGCTTCACCAAAATGATCAGCTGATTGAAACAGGAAAAAACCTAGTGCCAGGGGCGGGTACAGCCACCACATGAGAACAAAAAGGATGATGGAGCCAAGGTACAGACCGTAAAATTCGCGGGGTTTACGAGCTACTGGATCAAGTAGATGATCGAGGCTGCCATGGCCGATTCCAGCAGTTAAAAGACCGATCATTGGAATAATCCATCCGGCGACTCCACCGACGGTCCAATGGAGTGCAATGCTTGCAGATACTGCAAAGATAAATGGGTAAAAAACTACAAGACTGCGTAAGAATGGCCCCCAGGGAAGGCCAAAAAATATTTTAATTTCCTCCCCGAAGCTGGACCTCTCATCAAGGAACGCGAAAATTTTTGAGGGACTATTTGCAGAAAAAAGCACGAGAAAAATCTTGGAGATGAACTCCCCCTGGGTCCTGATGATCCTTAGAAGAAGAGCATCATAAACCTGAAACCGAAAATGCCCATATGACGTATTTGCTGAACCAGTCAGATGTCGAAGATTTCTTTGAAAAGAGTAGCCTGTACTGGCTTTGACCATTCCAGCAGCACTGCCGATTGTCTCAATCACGGAATTGAGTTCTGGTGGGGGGAACTTTGACGCTGCTCCTAGAGTCATGGGAATAGCGCCTGACTCCACTTTAAGAATCCGAAAATTTGGCAAAGAAAGCTTTCGAGCAATATAATCTCGAAGGATCGACTCACACTCCTCGGTAGTGATTCTTTTGGCCGCAAATACGGTGAATTCCACCAAGGCTCGACGTCTGTCAAAAGGCAGGATGTAAACAAAGCGAACCTCGCCCACCTGGTCTAGCCTAAAATCCATTAAATCAACCAGGTGAGGATCAAAGTAGTCCTCTTCAGTTTCAAGCTCAAAGCCAAGAAAATACTGCAATAATTCTGGTTTTTGAACCGTCACAGAATTAAAGATATGCTTTGCCGCGAACGTCTGGCCAGATGTGGTCGTCACAAACGCTTTTTTCCTGGATGACCCCACGTCAGATTTCTCGTTGATCGTTGTGACAGAATCAACCACTCGATGAAATCGGCTATCATTCTCAAGGCGGTTTTTGATTTTTAAGAGCAGCCGTTCGCCGGGAATTCGCTCGTAGTAATAATCGCCAAAATCACGAACGACTTTTTGACCCTCAGTCGACGTTATTCGAAATCTTTCCCAGCGATTTTCGATGCAATCCGCGTAACGATGGGGCTTAGACGTTTTCAGCCGCCAAGAGGCAAAGGTCTTTGACGAAAGGGAATCCGGATCGGGATCGATGATGGCAACCCGCAGATCCCTCGACGGATCATCTGCGAGGATGTCGGCTTGCATGAGGCCAGCCAGGCCGCCGCCAACGATAATAACGTCAAAATCCATCAAATCGGCGACCACTTGATCACCCGACCCTTCCATTCATAAGAGCCGCGCAAGCTCGTTCTGAGAGACTTGTAAGCAGCTATATTGAATAGTAACAAACTGAGGGGATGTAAAAGCACATCACGAAGTGGCATCTTAAATAATTTTGCCGTCAACATTCGGCTTACTAAAACCAACCCTAGAGAAATCAGCGCAAATTGCGGGCGAAAAAAATAGCCCCACAATGGAAACATAAAAACAAGATTCACCAGAATGACCACACACCCAAAAACTAGTGGCGTGCCTCCCCCAATCATGACCAAATTTTTTGAGAAGCCGGCTAGCGTAGCCCGCCAATCAGAATACATGGCCACACTGATATCAGTTGCTGCCAAAACAGGCTGCACACCACGACCTGTCACCCGCTGAATCTGACGAGCTAGTGCAACGTCTTCAAGTGGTGTCACACCAAGCCTTTGGTGCCCTCCACTAGCATAATAATCAGGCTTGAATAACGCAATCCACTGTCCGTTAGCCATTTGCATTGACTTGAAAGGCAGACGCCACGTGCAAAATAGCGGTAATGACATCAGCAAAGGAAGATGCATGATCCAAGGAATCAACAGACGCTCTAGTAATCCTTCACACGACTGTGCTGGTAAAGCTGTTAGACCAGCCATTTTTTCTCTCGCGCCAGGCTTCATCATCAAATTGACGGTATTCCGAATAGCCGTGGGTGATGGCCTAACATCTGCATCACAAAAGATCAAAATCTCACCCTTTGCCACTGCAGCAAGCTGGGCACAAGCATGGGCTTTGCCTGAAAGTTGGGTCGCTTCCGACCATGGAATTCCCGCTACGATACGCACGGGGAATGGAGCATCTGACATTAGATCTGTAGCGATTTTTGCTGAATGATCTCTAGATCCGTCATCTAATATAATGACTTCAAGGGGCTGATAGGTCGAATTCAGTAAAGCTGGCAGAAGATGTCGTAGGTTATTCGCCTCGTCACGCACAGGCACGAGAAAACTTACCAGTGGTTTTTCGGTGGTGGTAACCTCAGATTGTCCCATCTTTGCAGCCAACGCTGCATTAAGGATGACCATTAAAGTCGTGACACAACACGCCAGTAAACAAAACCAACAGACCACATCAATCAGCAACGCTGCATTCATCAGCCACCACCTGCTAATAAAGCTTGGGGTGCGCTGATTGAGGCTAGATCCAAAAGCCTCGTAACTTCGGCTTCCAAAGTCTTGTGATCGATATTTTTACTGAGACTATCAATCGGCTGACCCGCATAAATGAAAACGGTTGGTTTCTCCTGGGTCATAGGCTCAATGTGAAGCCCTAGTGGCACATACTGAACGCGACCAACTATCTTTGCCAAAGTTTCAATGCCACGACGAAACCCAAGCGGTCTTTGACGCAGAGGCGAGATTTCACCTTGGGGGAAATAGGTCAGAGTCCGGTATGGATTTGCAGCCGCCAGATCACGAAACTGGATGAAGGCTCTACGCACGCTTACTGGATTACCAGGTTCCAACCCAAAACATCCGATTTTACGTAAAATGGGAAACTTCTTTAGCTCGCTTTCGAGCATCAAAGAATAGATACCCGATCCAGGACGAAGCCGATTTTGGACTTCAAAGCAAAAAAATCCGTCCCACCAGCTGATGTGATTAGGAACCAATATGACAGGTAACTTCGGATCAAGCTGACCCAGTGCGGCGTCCAAATCAAAATGGATGGATGCAAAAGCTCTACGGTACTTCCACTGTAAGTACCTATCCCAAAACCACCTTACATTGTCATTATGCCTGGGTGACACGGGTTCGAAATCCAAGCGGTAATGTGCCTCGGCTCAAGCCAAATATATAGAGCACTAGCAGTGTCAATGCCGTGAGAATCACGGGCGACCAGGCTGCACCGGCTATGGATAACCCAACCGGAAGGAACAAGTTTAGGAAGTAAAATTTTATCGGCCATGAACGCTCGAAGCGATGTCCATAGTTACCGAGCCCTAGTGCTTCAAAACTGAGGAATATTAAAAATCCAGTGAGTAACCAACCTAGAAGATTTCTGACCGCTACGCCGAGGAAAAAGACTCCAGATTCTTCCCAGATCCAATATGGAGTCAACTGGCTCATGGCTGGTTCAAGTGTGAAATCCCAAGCAATGAGCAATAAAGACGCTACTGCAATTCGCCCTAAAGAAAATCGCAATTGATCGAGCCTTCCTTGAAAGACCCTCCGAGGTTTGCGTCCAATAATCTGAGTTGCAAGGAGATGACAGCAAAGGGTCATGCAAAACCAGCTGATCGGAATCAGCACTGGGACTTTATCGCCAAGCTGCCAACCGAGAAGGCTCGTATACGAGTATTTGCCAAAAGGTATACCGTAACTGGTACCACCAAATTCCATAAAAAAACTGATCAAAAACGCTGAGAAAAAGTAGGCGAGCCAGCGCCAGCCCAAAACCTTATGGGCAGCCTGTATGCACAGCCAAAAACAAAGAAGAATCTGCAATCTCGCAAAAAGCGGGTATGATATGGCATAGATTGGCGGTGACCAAGGAAAACGCGCAAACAACTCTGGATGCAGCGTAAACGTGGCGTATCCAAAGATTGAAATCGCATTGATGAAAAGCAAAGCCCACATTGGAGAAAAGAATAGCACATGAGTCCCTTGGAGCAAGGACATTTGGGGGCCACCAGAATCCCAGTCAGGGATCATCTAGCACCCATTTTGGCCTTCTGTGTCATTGGCGCCTGGGCATTTAGCCTCTGGTACGCGTTCTTCCATCTGCGTACCGGGATTTTCCCCGACTCTTTGGCCAGTATCGGCATGATGCTTTGGATGCAGTTTCTTAATTGTGGACTTTTTATTGTCACTCACGACGCCTGCCATGGTACTGCCTGGCCTGGGCATCCCAGACTGAATCGCTGGTTAGGAAAGACCACCGCGAGGCTCTATGCTGCCTTCAATTTTGATCGGCTTGTGCCAAAGCATCTCGCCCATCACGTCCATGTCGCCACTAATCTAGACCCGGACTTTAACGATCACACCAAAAAGGGTGAAGGATTTTTCGCCTGGGGATGGCGATTTTTCCGCCAATATCTGAGCTTTAGCCAAATTATTATCATGATGGGGGTCGCCCAAATTTTCTTTCATATTCTAAAAATACCCGAAAGAAACGTGATCCAGTTTTGGGTTGTGCCGGCTATTATGAGCAGCATTCAGCTCTTTTACTTCGGAACGTGGTTACCGCACCGAGTCATCCCTGGAAAAGACTTCGCTGATAAGCATCATGCCAGAGATTCTGGACTGCCTTGGATATTATCACTCGTCTCATGCTGGCATTTCGGCTACCATCATGTGCATCACCTTAAACCGGGCGTGCCATGGTTTCGGCTACCCTCCCAAAGGAGAACATCATGAAAGTTCAATCAATCCTAATGTGGACACTTGGCGGAGCGTTATTTGGAGTTGCCTTCGGAGCGATCGCTTCCATCTTTCAAGGCGGTCCAGACGTGATGCGAGGCATACAAGAATCATGGTGGTGGTTTGCGGGAGCTGGATTTCTGATCTCAACGATCGGTAATCGCAGGTCACAAGTTGGACGTTCGCAACAGGCCGGCTGATCCCAATGCTTTGATCGCAAAAACCAGAAAAATCCCCTGAGCTACGGCTATTATTTTTCCCGCACTTGAAACAATTGTGCGCCTGCGAAATGCCAACTCAGGATTAGATTTAGCAGCCCTCAATAGTTTATGACCAATGCGCTGATAAACCTTTCCAGCGACCGCGATGGCAAATGAAACGCGCCAGGGCAACCAATAAATACCTTGAAATCCGTGCTCATACAAATCGTCGGCGCGACTCAGTAGCCTACTCACTGCTCCGGAAGCGAGCTCTGGGTTAGTCGATAACTCTTCATGTGTCGTTTCTGGTAAAAAATCCTTGGGTATATAAACTCGGCCAAGACGCGCATCCGTTTGGATATCCCTCGCGATATTAGTGAGCTGCATGGCAGAACCGAGGGACATGGCATGTGGACTTGCCATTTTTGGCTCTGCTCCCAGAAGTGGGCACATCATGAGTCCCACCACACCAGCGACCCTAAAGCAATACTGCTCAAGCTCTTGCAAGCTCTTGTAGCTGTGGCCTTCCACATCCATACGCATACCGGCAATAAACTCAGACCTCTGCCAATCGTTCACCCAAGCGGGCCCGGCGAGGCTAGCGCCCGCTGATCGTCGATCTTCCATCTTAGTGAGCATCACCCTTGCCGACTGGGCATCGGGTGCGTCGTCGATGGCATCATCACAGCGTCTGCACCACTGATAGAGCATCAGAACTTTTTCCCGGCAATTCACGGGTAAGAAAAGTGACGCTAGGGAAAAACTCTTTGATCCCTGTCTGATAACCTCAGCAGGGGATGCATTAAAATCAATTGGTGGTGACTGGATCATGTAGGACCCGTGGTTTGCGGTCTCGAATGGGACCATAAGCTTTTAAGTCTTCAAGCACAAGCGTTGCCGTGGCCTTGGCTGAGTTCACAACACCGGGCACACCAGCGCCTGGATGTGTCCCGGCCCCCGTAAAGTACATTCCAGCCACACGGTCATCACGGTTATGAGTACGAAAGAACGCACTTTGCCAAAGAACCGGCTCACTTGAAAATGCCGATCCTAGATGGGAGTTTAACTCCACCTTGAAATCCATCGGCGTGAAAATTTTCTGGGTTACGATGTGCTGACGCAAACCCGGCGCATAGTGTTGCTCGATGTAATTTAAGATGCGGTCAGCGTAGGCTGGGCCTTCTTTTTTCCAGTCAACATTGAGATTTCCCAGATGTGGAACGGGCGATAGAACGTAAAATGCCTCACACCCTTCCGGCGCCATCCCAGGATCAGTCCGTGTTGGAGCATGCAAATAAAGGGAAAAATCATCTGGGATTTTTTTAGCCTTAGTAAAGATCTGACTTAGAAGCCCGCGGTAAGACTTTCCAAAAAGAATATTATGGTGTGCAAGCTCCGGATACTGCCTGTTTGTGCCAAAATAAATTAAAAATAACGACATGCTCTGCGAGTGACCAAGGACTTTCTTACGCCCTGGTGCGGCCTCTGGAACATTGCGCAAAAGATGACTATAGCTGTGCACTACATCGGCGTTTGAAACGACCACATCACAAGGCCAAACACCCTCTGCAGTCTTGATCCCGCTGACTTGGCCCTCAGCTGTAAGAATCTCTTCAACCGAAGACGACAAGCGAACCTCACCACCCATCTCCTCGAAGAGTCTGACTAAGGCCTTGACCAAAGCACCAGTCCCCCCACGCGGGAAGAAGACACCCCAATTTCGTTCAAGATAGTGAATCAATGTGTAAATCGACGATGTTTTAAATGGATTACCACCAACCAAAAGCGTGTGGAAGCTGAACGCTTGTCGCAGTTGTGGATCCTTAATAAATCGCGCGACTGTTTTGAAGACGGAGCGATGGGCGCTGAGCTTCACCAACTGTGGTGCCACACGAATCATACTCCACCAGTTTAGAAACGGCACGTGGGCCAACTTGGTATAGCCTTCGTCAAAAACTTCTTTTGAATACTTTAAGAACTTGGAGTAACCGTCAACGTCCTGTGGTGATTTTTTTTGGATCTGATCGAATGTACTGACAGGATCATTTGAGTAATCAAAGGAAAAACCATTTTCCCAGAATAGACGGTAGAATGGCGTGACTGGCATCATCTCCACGTAGTCTTCCATTTTCTTACCAGCACAGTCAAAAAGCTCACGCAGACAGTCTGGGGCCGTAATAACGGTCGGTCCTGCATCAAAGATGAAACCCTTGTCGCGGTAAACGTAGGCTCTGCCGCCAGGCTGATCACGCTTTTCAAATATAACGACCTTGTTTCCCGCCGCTTGCAAGCGAATGGCGGCGGCAAGACCTCCAAAACCACTACCAATCACAGCTATTCGAGTGGACTCTTTTGATTTACGCATATGCACGCATCACTTTCTGCGCAAGCTCTCGCAAGGAAGACTGCGCCAACTTGTGCGCGTCAGTTTTAACAAGACTATTGATCTCATCCATACAGTTTTCAAATTCAACTACAGCCAGTTCAGTGGCTCTTTTAACTATTTGGTCGACAAGTGCTCCAGTTGTGCAAAGGCCGCCCATCATACTTTGGAATTTTGCGAATTCCTCGGAGCTAAGCTCTCGCGCAGCCACAGCCCAAACCCAAGAAGGCCTGAGTAGGGGGCGAAGCGCTTGATCGTCTTTAATTTTTGCAAAGACTTCTCCAATATCGTTAAACATCTGTAACGCGACGCCAAATCTTTGGCCAAGTGTGGTTAATTGACGACGACGAGTCGGTTCTGCATTTCCAACAATTGCACCCAGCTCTGAGCACATGGCGGTAAGCTCACCCGTCTTTAATTCGATTGCAGCAACGGAAATTTCGAAGCCTTCAGCTTGCGAAGTTTTGGTCATATCATGCCCCAAATCAAGGGCTTGGCCCTGATGGGCTCGCATCATGGTCTTATGAAACAGACGGTAGATCTCAAGCTCCATAGCTGGCTCAAGAGTCTGCTGCCGCAGTAAATCGGTTGGCCAAAAATAAAGCCAGTTGGCCGCATTGATGGTACGCGGAACGCCAATTTGCATATGAAGAGCTGCTTTGCCGCGACGCATGTCGTCAGCATCTTGAATATCATCGATCATGAGTGAACCGGCATGGAGTGCCTCCACCACGCAAGCCATGCAGTCGAGCAGCTTTTCTTGATCGGCGTTTGGTGATACGCCGTGGCTGGTAGCAAGACTAAAGCCGATTCGGACCAGTTGCGCCCGAACCTGCTTGGAATCACGGCTGACAAATTCACGAACAGGCACGAGTAAGGCACTATCAATGCCGGGCGTGTCGACGCCCGCGCGAGCCGAGGTTGGTAATAGCTCCGCCAACAGGGGCAACTGGGCGCTCCCAATGACGTTTTTTTGTAAATTTGCTGGATTGTCAATCACACGTAATAGCCTACTGGATGAGACCAAATGGGTCAAGGAATGTGAGTAAAAAATAGCACCACCCACTAGTGGTCGTTCTCTTTAAATTAGGGTCAAGACGTCGTGCATAAAAAGGCATCACCGTATTTTCTGAGACTCGTTTTCATGGGATGATGATGTCCCTACGGCTCATAAAACAAATGAGAGTCGCAGTGCGACAAAACTGACGCACTTAAAGAAAATGTGGCAACATGAGGCTGATTAACCATAAGTTTCTGCACACTTCATTGGCTCACTTTTTTCCTCGAAAGACATGACTCATGCTTGGTGACTTTAAAAGTTTCAAAGTTTCGACAGCAAAATTGTTTTTAGCCTTCCTACTCTTACTGGAAGCTTCCTATGCCTCTGTAAGCCTTGCTAGCCAACCAAGTCAAATGTCACCAGGGGACAGTCTCGCGTCAAAGCGAACCGCCAAAGCACTACTAGGCATTTTCCTTAATGATAATTCCACCCTCATCGCGGGTGCGGCGACCACCATACCCATGACCCAAAAAATCGCCCTCGACGGCGGCGTTGACTATGTGAAATGGGGCAGCGAATTACTATCTGCAACATTTCTGAGGATTGCCGCCGGAGCTGGATATGCGGCCTATTCTGGACCCGATTCTTTGATTCGACTTGGTGGAAGAATTGGCGTGGGTAAAATCTCAACATCCCTGACTATCCCGCCCCTGTTAGGAATCGGAAAAGGGTATAAGGCAGACACCAAGAAAACTGGTCTCTACGGAGAGCTTCGAGCTGCCTATGAAAAGGAGTTTGATGGGCTGACGTTAGGCGGTGAAATTCAAATTCCAGTTTATTTTAGCGAAAGCACGTCTGACTCTACGTCTATCTCTGCCTACGGCACCCTCGGTTTTGTTTTCTGACAAGTGGTGGCCGTCTTAAGCTTATGGAATTCGCACAGAGACTGTAGTACCTGAGCTTATGTTGCCGGCATAATCTACCGCACACACGCGAAACCCATAATTATTTTTTGAGGCAAGATTTGGCACTGTGGCCGTCAGCGCTCCCAGCGCTACCGCAATCGCGGCCCCGTCAGTGCAGCTAGCCCTCGGAGCATCAGCGCCTCGTTTGTAAACTAACCGGTATGATGCGATGCCGTTTGCATCTGAGCCTTGATTCCAGTTGAGAATGGCACTTTTTCCTTGGGCGCGCCCAGTGATTTTTCCAGTTGTGGGCGCTACAGAATCCAAAATAATGTCGTCTTTTACAGCATTAATGGTTCGGTTTCCGCGTCCATCTTCAAACCACACATTCACAGTTTTTATTCCTTGGCCTTTTGACAGAACAATTGCTTTTGAGTTCGCGAAATTTTCCCAGCTTGAGCATGCCGAGGTCAAACTTACACACATTTTTGCTACCCCACTTGGATCAGTTGCCTCAATAGACAGGCTCGCCGCGGTGTTACGCGCAAACACGTCACCAGAGTTGATTTTCACAGATCCCACTGGCGGTGTAACATCGACGGGATCAAGCCTAAAGGACGTAGTCACTCCAGCTGAAGTCAGATCAACGGCGTTTTTGGCGCAGACCCGGTAGTAATAGGTGCCGGGACTTAGTGGGCCATGGGTTCGATATCGACCATAACTACTGTAGACGACGTCGCCTTCCGCACAGGATTGCGGCATTTTGGTAGCGGAATAGACAAGAGTATAGGTTTTAATCTCTGTTTCATTGTCGATAAAGCCGTCCCACTCCAAATCAATATGAAGATCATTTGATGACTTTGTTGCAATCAGACGTCCGGCCGTAGGTGCAGTGGTGTCTAGAATAATTGTGCTCTTGAGCGGCTGGTCTGCTTTTGTTGTATTGCCTAATTTATCACGGAGGAAAACATAAACTGTTTTCACTCCATCACCTGAACTCAAATCCCAAGAGTAAGCCTGAGAAAATGGTACAAAGTTACTGCATGACGTGGTGTTTGACACACACATGGAGTCAATGCCACTAATATCTGTCACGTTGAATATTAGACTTACTCTGCGATCAGATGTGTATTGGTTGCCACGATTTCCACCAATCACGAATGAGCCATTCGGTGGTTCAGCATCTAGAGGCTGAATAACTTTTACTGAAACTCTCGCTGCGTCTCCTGAAATCGTCAAAACACCTAGGCGTTGGGCCGAAAGAGGCTTTTCCAGATTAAGGATAAAACTACCGGGGCCCTTGCCACTTCCACTTGCGACTGTAATCCATGACGCCTCAGATGCAACACTCCATTTGCATTCGGAACCGGTGTTGATGGGAACCTCAAGTGAGGAGTTAAGAGTCTTAATTTTTGGCGGCAGTACAAACTGACATCTCGGTCCAAGAGCTGCGGCCAAATCAAGGCGCGGCAGTTTCAGCAAGGGATACGACGGGGGCACGATGATCTTTCCCGTTCCGGCAAGGCGATCTTGTAATTGATCAGGCGTTTCGCTTGGGAATGCGGACTTTAAGACACCAATTGCGGCCGCTACATGCGGAGTCGCCTGACTTGTACCAGACATGGTGATGCCCGCCGCCGATATCTGAACCCCAGGCGCCAACATCTTTAGATCCGGCGAAAAACTTGAAAAGCAGGCGATTTTATCGGGCGCTGAGGCTTGTTTCTCCGTACACCCGAAGTCAACTGAACCAATGTCACTATCAAAAACTGCGCCCACTGAGACGGCACTTGGTGAACAGGCTGGATAATCAAGATAAATAGAGCCCATATTGCCCGCCGCCGCTGCCGTGAGTACTCCGGCATCTTTGGCAGTCGAAATCGCAACCGCTAAACTGCCTCCAAGGCAGTCTACAAATCCGTAACTACCAAAACTCATATTCATCGATGCAATATTATATTTTGACTTATTGGCTATAACCCAATTGATCGCCCCAATAATGTCAGATCCGTAGGCGCCGTCGCCGTCAAACACATCAAGGCCAATCAATTTCGCCCCGGGCGCGACAGCTGCAACGATACCGGCCACGTTTGTTCCATGAAGTATTGAATCATCAAGGACATTGTCAGCCGGTGCAAAGTCTTGAACAACCGATACCCGGCAAGTATCAGCCGGCGTATTGGGAGCTGTGCATGAGCCAAATGCAGTCCTCATATAGTCAAGTCCAGTGTCGAGGATTGCTACTGATGCTCCATCCCCCAAAAATCCTTTAGCCACGGCCTCTGGCTGTCTTATCAGATTTAAATTTGAGTTCGAATTAAACTTAAATTTCACGTCTTCAGAAATACTAACGACGTTTGGATCATTAGCAAGAGCCGTGAGATCATTCACGCTCTTTGCAGATACTTTAAGAATGGGAAGATGACTATAGCTATCGTCGATTGCAATTTTCTTGCTACGTGCTGAGTCAAGAACCACTTGCTTTAGTGAACGAAACCTAGCGGCTCTGGCAGTAACAGCCGAATCCGAAGACGAGGCGTTCATCGACTCACTCATACCAAGAATTTGTGAATCGTGCTTCACAACAACCAAAAGTCGCTGCGCTCGCCCAGTAGTTAAAGCAGCGAGTACGGGCTCTGACGGGCGATCAAGTTTGAAGTTGTTTTGAGCCGACTTCGATTCAGTGGTTCTTTGCTTGCAGGCAAAAAAACTCACAGCCGCTGCCAAACTTAAGACGGCTAACAAATATTTAGAATTCCGAATCTTCATTGAGGAGTCATCGGCTACCGGACAGCAAAATTGAATAGGCAGAGTCTTAAAAGTCAGAGCGGAATACCCATGCCCATCAGCAATATCTCCTTAACCGCATGATAACTTTGGCTTTATTTTTATTTATCTAATCTTTGCTACTTCTCGCCCGAACACACCGGAAAGTATGGGCTTTATTGGAGGGTCATCGAATGAAAAACGGCATGCTCTTAACTGTTCTAGCGGCAAGCTTTGTCAGTCTTCTCATGATTTCTTGTGGCAATGATAAATCGGGAAGTGATTCAAATGATTCAGGGCAAAACAGTAACAACACGGGAGATAAAAAATACCGTGACGATGAACTAAACTCCATCACTTACTCCGGGAGCCTGGTTGTCTCAGCCGCCATGCTGGGTAGTTCACTGAAGCTCGATTCGGAAACACCAAAAGTATACGAGATCTCAGCCCCACTATTTCCAATCGTTACGACTCTCTACAATTACGAGGGCACAAATTATCCAACGACTGCCGATGGCCAGAAGGCCTTGGCAAAAGATGGATATACCACGTTTGAAAAAATTCGCGATGCGTGCCTTACAAAAGATCCGCGTGGCTCATTCTCAGGAGGCATTAAAACCGAAGGTAATTCGCAAACTCTTACTGTCGAAGATCGCGCTGAAAACTATTCCAAAATTGCGCAGTGCGCTTATGAGTATTTTGGCTCAAAGCCCTACTCCATACCCCAGCTAGTGTCTGATGTTGATCTATGCGCTGAGCATCTAGGAACCGATTGGCGGCTATTGAGCGAAGACGACATCGGAGCATTTACACAAGATTTTTTTTCAAATATCAAAGGAGCGCTTGAGAAAACTAGCGGCTCATTTTCTTGGGGGTCCTTCTATTTCTCCCTCGCGGCGTATACACAAGGGTCCGATAGGAGTCTAAAGATCGGTAGTCTTTTCCCCAACGCGGCCTCGAGGGTTACTGCAGCCTCCTATCCTTCAAGTTCGAAATATCACCTTGAAAGCCACAGTATAGATGGCGGCTCGACTGGACTAACGAGTTCCACCGTCACGGTTAGATGCATTCGGGTGCTCGAGTAGTCAGGGTTTATTTTAAATTAAACAGGTTTTTCTTCTCTGGAGAATCTGTACCATTGCAACGCACGTATCTGACGCCGATTTAAGATCTGACCGCCTTTTGCTTGTGCGCTCAGACAGTTTCCTGCCTAAAAATGGCTCTAATTTTATCTATCAGGGCAGTGCTTTATGTTCTCATCACAAATCAGGAACGGCTCATCCCGGCTTCCCGAACAACTGGGTCGCGCTTTAAAAATTTTAACGGTGGCAAAAGTACATTTTTATATTTGGTCAAATCCACCTCATTGACTGGATACAGCAGGAAGCAATTTAGATCCCCTCGCGTTATTTCGAGCTTTTCAACCCAAACCTTCAATTCGGCCGATGACGGTCCTGAGTCTTGCTTAGGACCTTTTTGCGAGAAAGCATCGATTTCTTGCTGTTGGCCTTCCAGGGGGAGGTCTGTAATTTGTAGCTTAATGCCCTTGGTTGAGGCCTGCTCAATACGCGTGAGCAGATGACTTGCCTTTTTGACCAATTCTTTATTTGAACTCTTTAACGAGCCTTGAAGATGCTTCGCGGCCATTTCTAGATCGCCGTAGCGAGAATAGCCAAGACCCAGATTATACATGACTGCAGCTCGCTTTTCTTTCCAGGATACCGGAATTACGTTGAGCGCATCCTCGTAGAGTTTAATGCCTTCATCAAAGCGGCCGCGATGCACAAGCGCAATAGCCCTGGCATTCATCGCAGCTATAAAACGTTCGCCTTTGTCTAAACTAGATAATATTTGCCGCGAGGCTGATACGTCTCCGGCAGACAACTTAAGTAAGGCTGCGTGCTCAGCGACAGCCTCATTTGTTCCATCAAGAGATTTCGCTCGGTCCACCGCTGACTGCGCAGCGGGAATATCACCTTTATTGAGATGAATTTGACTCATGGCTATCAGCCTATCGATATTTTTTGGAGACTGCGCCTGCGCTTTCTCGAAAAATTTGAGAGACATCTCATAGTCTTTTTTATACAAAAAAATCTTACCAAGTAAGTTCAATGCCGAAATCGATCCCTGACTTTTCTCAAGGGCTTGCAAAGCTTTCCGGGAAGCGTCATCTAGTCGTTGATTCGCAAAATCAAATTCAGCCTGTAACTCCAACTTCACAGCCGCTTCAATGCGCACGTCTAAGATTACGTGTGCCAACAGTCGCTCAGCTTCTCCAAGTCGCCCCATGTCTATGGCTCTAATGATTTTTGCGTGTAGCGATTTTTGCTCAGTGGGTCGCACATTCTCCTGCATTACAGAAACAATTGTTTTGAAAAAGATCTGACCGTCGAAGGGCTTTTCCAGCACATCATCAACACCGATTTCTCGCAGCAAAACACGATCCTCCGGCCCAACGAGAGAGCTGCATACAAGTGTCAACGTATCAAATGCTCGAGCCTGCCTTAGGCGCTGTATCAAAAACGGCCCAGGTAAATCGGGTATGCGCCATTCGCAGATGAAAAGCTTGGGCGGGGGGTTGGCCGTGAGCCAATCCATCGCCTCACTCCCAGTTTCGAACGTTTCAACAGACTTAACACCAGCGTCAGTTAAAAGATTTTTTATTGCAAAAAGAACATCTGTATCGGGATCAACGACAACAACCGAATGTAACTTTAGAACATCCTCCCTTTGAGTCGATGTACTTTTTGCTCCATTTGCATTAACACCTAGCTTTTGCATTTTCTTTGCTAGGAGCTGCCCAGCGCGTTTATCAATAAGCTGAATTTGTTGGGCTAATGATGACGCCAAGTCCTGCTGCCCACAGTAGGCAAGTGACTCCACTAAATTTGATAGTACGAAAGTTGAACCCGGGAACAAAGAAAGATAAGTTTGATCAAGCTTTAGAAGATCTTGATAGTTTTTGGTCTCGATTAAATGCAGCCTCAAAAAGAACGAAGAGACCAGGCTGGCTTCCCCTGAATAAAGCCGATCAAGGAAAAATATTTGATCAAAGCTTCGCTCCAGATCATCGCGAACATAGTTGTTGGCATGGGATGAAAACAATCCAAGCGCAAATGCCAGAGAAAGAAACTGACTTTCCGATGTAGGATCATAAAGAAGGCTGACTCGTAACTTGCGCAAAACCGGCTCAGCCCTAACGAGGTTTAAAATTTTCAAAGTATTAATATTCGCGCCAAGATCAAACGGCGCAATGAGCCAGTCCACATGCTCAACCTCAAGAAAATGAATCGCCTCCTCGCCACCCGCTACTGCTTGGATATCTGTCATTCCACGATTTTTCAATACATCTAGCAGCATATGCCGAACAGAGCTCACGGGATGAACCACTAAGACTTTAAGATTTTCCATTCCTGCCATAAATCTGAACTTCTACTCGTTATGGTGGTTGGGGATAAAAGGAATAAGTTTCTGGTTAACAATGTAGGCGATAACGCTGTCCCGACAACTTGAGTCCAAACTTGAGATGGCCAAACCAGCTTCGACACTCAACGGTTTTTCAGGGTGCAAGCGCCTCCAAACAAGAGTCGCAGATCCCTCTAGATGTTTCACATCACCAGTCAAGAAACTAAATTCGTAGTCGACGTTTGAACCCAAGGGAATTTCCCCCAACTCCTGAAAACCCTGGACATAAAACCCGCCCCTTCCAAGGCAGATGCCGAGATTAGCGCTTAAATCCCCAACCGTACTAAATTCACCAATGATTTTTTGGGAGGATGGCGGCTGTGTTGAACTCCAACGCGTTGCTGCGGGTAGCAATGCATTGTGAATCGCTTTCTCGAGGACTTGGCTACTGAATGGCTTTGCAATAATGCCATCAGCACCCATGTCGTATGCCTCTTCGATACTAAAATCTGAAAACCCACTCATGAACAAAAATGGAGGTGACTGCGGATTTTTTTTACGCAGTTCTGTCAGCAATCTCGCGCCGTCCCACCCAGGCATTCGTATGTCTGAAATAATTAAGTCAAACGATTTGTTACCCGCCGCCTTGAAGCCTCTCTCTCCGTCCTCGGCTGTCGAGGTCTCAAAACCCATCGCCTGAAGTTCTGCTTCAGCTGCTTCGCGAAAGCTTTTTTGATCTTCGACAATTAAGATCCGAGATTTTGACGATTTATTCATATAAAGATCCTCGACACGTATAGTACTCACCATTGTACGGCCGACGCCTGAGGGTTGTCGAATGACTACATGAGACCATGTCTTAGCTTATGGTTTTGGGAAACACGACGTTACACATCAACCTAAAATTATGTTTATATTGTTCTATTTTCATTTTTTTCATATTTCGCCAAATACGTTTGGCCAATCACAAACGGCCCGCCGGGTAGCGGACCCACAAGTTGCGGAGAACTGTGGCCTTACAGGGCTAAGGTTTACCCCCGAGGGCTCCGATCCACCTGCCAATCATTGAGACCTTTCTGAAACGCCTAGGGAGTTTGAAATTATGTCTTTCGAAACTCAAACATCATATAACCCAACAGCAGAAATTTCGAAGAACAGTCTTACGACGGGTTACAGTAACCCAGATTTATTTCTTTATCGAATCATGCTCGGTTTTTTCTCTGTTGCTCCAGTTTTGAGCGAATATCTGACCTTCCAAATTCGGGGGGACATTAGTCCCAGTTTCCTTGGAAGCCTTGCGTTAAGTATCAGTAGCTTGGCTATTTTTGTCTGGTCGCAACTTAAAAAAGACCTCAGGCAGATGATGGTTCAAACTGCTTTCGTCCATGCAGTCTGCTTGTCGGGGATTTTTTTTAGCTCACCCGAGCTAAAAACAGAACATCTAATCTATCTCAGTATCTTCCAGCTCGTGATTGGGATGCTCCTTAGCGAAAAAGCCCCAATTTATTCAGCCATATACGCCGTAACCACCTGGAGCATTGCGGTTGGTATTGGAGCTGCGGGTACTTCCCGGTCAGAAGCGTTTGCCCCCGTTAACGACTTGCCCCAGATATATGCTTGGTTCATTTTCATCGGTTTTCTAAGCATGAGCGTCAGCAACCAGAGAAGAAGGCAAGAGCATGAGCGTGCCATGCGGACTTCTGAGACAGATGCTCAGAATCATAAATCCATGAAGCTTGAGAGCATTATTAACGAAACTCAATCTTTGGCAAAAATCGGTTCCTGGCATTATGAGCCCATCTCTAAATCGCTCACATGCTCACGTGAGATGCGCTTGATTTTTGAAATAGACGAACATCAATCGTCCCATGAACTCCTAAGAAGTTGTCTTGCGAAAATTCACCCACACGATACCGGGGCTTTCAAAAAATTAGTTGAGAAAGCAATTTTATCTGGAGAGGATTTTTCATACAGTGGCAGAATACTTCTGGATGGTGATGGACGAACGAAACATCTCCAAGTTATGACAAAATCCACAAAAAACTCCGCGGGCGACGTGATTAGTATTCGTGGCAGTGTCCAGGACAAGACCCGGGACATCCAAGAAGAGGGACGATTCAGCGCCGTCATCGAGGCCATGAGCGAGGGGCTAGTTATTCAAGATGATACCGGCGCAATAATAATGCACAACTCAGCCGCACCGGAAATTCTTGGACTAAGTGCGGACCAATTAAATGGCCGGACCTCAATGGATCCAAGGTGGAGAGCTGTGAGGGAAAACGGCGATCCATTTGAGGGCCAGGATCATCCCGCGATGGTCTGCCTACGCACAGGCAAACCACAGCTTGGTGTTACGATGGGACTTCATTTACCAAGTGGTGATTTGAGATGGATTCGAATCAATGCCGTGCCTAAGGCAAATTCACCACACAAACGCGTGGTCTGTACTTTTACCGACATCACAGCTCTTGTTGCGGCAAATGATGAGATTCGATTTATACTTGATTCCCTAGGAATTGGTATCTGGCAGTTCAATCCTCGCACGTCAGAGCTATCCTGGGATAACTCGATGTATAAACTTTTTGGCGTGAAGCAAGAAGATTTTTCGGGCGACTATCAGGCTTGGGAAGCCATGCTCACACCAGAGTCTCGCTCATCAGCTATTCGTGATCTAGATATGGCGCTTCGCGGCGAAAAAGAATTCAACTCCACGTTTGAGATCAAGACCACATCAGACGAAAAACGTTTTATCGCTGGTCGCGGAAAAGTTCAGCGCGATGAACTTGGGCAGGCTCAGATGATGTTTGGCATAAACTGGGACCGCACCAAGGAAGTGCTTGATGAAAGCGCTATGGAGCGCCAACGAGAACTCATCGAGGCCGTGCTAAATAATCTTCCAAACATGGTCTTTGCAAAGGATTACAATAAAAATCTAAGCCTCATATTATTCAATAAGGCAGGTGAAAAGCTTCTGGGTGTGAACGCCGCAAATCTTATCGGTAAAAATGACCACGATCTGTTCCCAAAACAAGAGGCGGATTTTTTTACATCTAAAGACCGCGAAGTTTTTGCAAAAAGGGAAACTCTTAAAATTGACCAAGAGATTATTTCCACCCCATCAGGACAGCGCTATTTACGAACCTACAAAGTCCCGACGTATCGTCATGATGGGACGCCGGATTTGCTGATTGGAATTTCCACTGACATTACCGACGAAGTTAAGATGCAGGAATCTCTTGATGCTGAGCGTGCAAAATCCATGCATACGGCCAAACTTGCATCCTTGGGTGAACTTGCAGCCGGTGTAGCGCACGAGATCAATAACCCACTTGCGATCATTTCGGGCAACATACCGCTTCTGAAGCGCTTCAAAGATGACCCTGAAAAACTAAATGAAAAGCTTGAGGCAGTTAAGTCATCAGTGGAACGCATAACCAAAATTGTAAATGGCCTAAGAAAATTCTCCAGGACCTCAAACGACAATAGCCACACAAAGCACAAGCTAATGAAACTTGTAGACGAGGTCGTCGTACTCACCGACGTTAAGGCTAAGCGCTTTGCCACTCCAATCGAATGGGAGTTGACGTCGAATTCTGAAATATCTTGTGACCCCTTTGAAATTCAACAAGTGGTGATCAATCTTATAAATAATGCTGTAGACGCCGTACAGTCGATGGCAGAAAAGTGGGTTAAAGTTAAGTTATTTGATGAAGAAAGCCAGGTCGTCTTACAGGTTATAGATTCAGGCCCTGGGATATCAGCCGATGTTGAACTAAAGCTTTTTCAGCCATTTTTTACGACAAAGGCCGTCGGCGAGGGTACAGGTTTGGGACTTTCGATTTCCAAGGGAATCTGTGAGCAACATGGCGGGACTCTAACTTTGAATCGTAAGGTTGCGCATACCTGCTTTGAAGTGAGATTTAAAATCGCAGGCGTCCGAGGACTAGGAGGCCAACATGCCGCTTAATGTTTACTATTTAGACGATGAACAGGCACTTTGCGACGTATTTCGCGATACCTATAGTTCAGATGACGTGCATGTTCTGACATTCACAGATCCAGCTGCTCTGATCCAACAATCGAAAAAAATGCCGCCGGATCTTGCCTTCTTTGACTATTGTTTGCCCTTCACGACTGGAGATAAAGTCGCGCAGGCACTTGATCCAATAATCCCAAAGGTTCTGGTCACCGGTGATACTGGGCTTGTCAGCGACTATCCGTTTGTCAAAGTCATTTATAAGCCATGGGATGATAACGATGTTATTCAAATTTTAGATGCAGCACTAGACAAGAAAAAATGCAGAATTAAGAGTGAAACAATTCCTGAGATTATAGCCTCTGAGAAAGCCGTTTGTTTGGATGTAGGCGTCGGTCATATCGCGCATGAACTTAATACGCCACTTGCTGTAATCAAGATGCGGGCTCACCAACTAACAACATTATTAGAAAAAGACCTCCTAGCCGCGAACATCAAAGAAGAAGTCTCACGACTTGCGGGCATTATCGAGGGCACAATTGATGAGATGACGACGTCACTTCGGGAGATGCGCGACGCTGTGAAGATGGATACCGCTGAGGTATCGCAGGCTTGTGATATTCGCGAGTCGCTTGAAATCGCAAGTCACATAATTAAGCGAAGCGAAAATCAAATCAAACTTGACGTAACTAAACTTGATTTTGGCGTTAACGCGATGTGTAAGCCTCAACAAATGATACAGATCTTCATGAACACCCTAGGGCATCTAATCTCTTTGAACGCGGTAGCTAATCCTAACAACAAGATATCGGTTACATCAGATCTTGCCGGTGGCAAAATTTTGATTCGCATGAGTATAAATTTAACGCTGCTGCCCACAGACGCCAAAGATGAGATGCCATATGACTCGTTGTATCTGTTTAAAGGTAGTCGCAAAACTAGGGGCCTAGATCTGGCTATCGCAGAGAAACTTGCAAAGGCTAACCGCGGCGCAATAGAGACCAGCACGGATGGGGCCAAACATATTGTTGTTTTCAGCCTGATATCTGCGCAGGAGCAACTAAAAAAGGCCTAGAGTCTAACTCTAAGCCTTTGATTTTGTTGGTAGCGGGGGTAGGACTTGAACCTACGGTCTTCGAGTTATGAGCCCAAGAAGAGGTTTTTCTTCTCTGGAGAATTCGGAGCAGTCCGTCGGTTTTAGATGGCTCAGTCGAATCACTCGCCAAAAATAGCAGCATCAAGCCGGTGAAGAGCAGTCGTAAACTCATCCGCAAGCTTCTCGGCTCGAAAAAGCTCCTCCTTGCGGACAACTGGATCTATGAGAATGAGCTGCTGGCCGACTAATCCATGCTTTTTAGCGCGATTGATATCGTAGTGCATCTGCAGAGGTCGAGATGCCGCATCTCCAAAGTTTCTGCGCACCAGTGCTGCGAGAGGTGATTCTTTACGGGTGAATTCTATTCCTTCAAAAATTTCGAGAGCCATGGCAAAAGGCAATATTCCGAGTTCAGCGGCTTGATCAAGCAATGCGACCACTTTTTTTGTCTCTGCAAGTACGCCACCCTGCCAAGGGCCGATTTGATCGATAACTTTCTGTAAAAATTTGTCATGGCCCATTTCGTCGTTACGAAAATCTGTCAATGCAACGCTAAACTTTGGATAATTTTTGATTGCTTTCTCGAGTATTCGATCGCAATTAGAAGTTACGTAAAAATTTTGAAAAACCATCTTTTGAGCCATATCTTTTCCGGCAGAATCCATATCCATTCTAGGTGATTTTGACTCGCTCACTGATTGGGCACTAAGTAGCTTACGCCGAAAGTAGGTGAGAGCAGCCAAGCCATCATACTCATCCGGGATATTTGTTTTACTAAAGGCAAAAACATTAAAATTATGAGAATCGGTTGTTTCAGAATAATGACTCAGACCGTGAATCCGCACAAATGCGACTGGATAATCAGAAAATGGTGCTAAAAAGCTGGAGACATGCTTTCTGCATTGCGGATCATGAAGGTGTTTAGCGCAATAATTCGCGAAGGATTGGGCTGCTGGATCAACGTCAGCATTAATTGTTAGCCACGGCGTGAGTAAGGATAGTTGACATCCATCTATCTCAGCCTGAAGTTCTGGATAAGGCTCAAACCTAAGAGAGCTCTGACCCTGCATCATAACTCCCTAACACAATCAAATATATTCACCATACGCGCCGGTACAACTTCTTTCACAACAACCCAGCCGTCCCTACAAGGTGGAGTGACGCACGTTTTAATCTTGACCCAATCGCCACTTTTATCCTTAAGACCGCAACCCTCCACATAGCGAGTCTCTTCTTTTGTTTTTTTCTTGGATTTCTTCTTGGCCGGCTCGGGTTCTTTTTTTTCAGTTGCACCCGAGCTGACGGGCTGATCACGGGACACTGCCTCAGAGCCGTCAGCAATGACGCAAGCTGAAGTTAAAAGGCCCGCGAATACACTGCTGGATAATTTAAAAAGACTCATAAGCATCTCCGAATGTGGAAGAGACAAATCGTGATTCTCGCTTATTGACGTTAGAAAAAGGCTCTCGCACCAAATTTACAAGTCCTGTATTAAAAGAACCTATTTCATAATTTAACTTACTATCGTTATCCAAAAAATCTCACCCTTATGTGGAACTCTGAATACGAGTCATAATTCCATCGCTGCACATCTAAGCTCCTTCACGATTCGCGCTGGTACAACTTGCTTGACAATAACCCAGCCATCTGCGCAAGACAAAGTCCCGCAACCACTTTCAAAATTCTCATTCGTCATGGTCGCTTCGACCTCGATCCAATGACCGCTTGTATCCTTACGACCGCAGCCCTCCACGTAGAGTTTTTTTTCCTTTTTTTGCTTTTTTTTCTTAGATTTCTGCTCGCTGTGTGGGACTTTCACCTTCTGTTCAGTTGTACCCGAGCTGACGGGCTGATCACCGGATACTGCCTTAGAGCCGTCAGCAATGACGCAAGCTGAAGTTAAAAGGCCTGCGAATACACTGCTGGAAAATTTAAAAAAACTCACTGTCACCACCCAGGCCGGAAAATTTTTTCGGGAATCAGTCATGACGATCTTACAAAAGCCGAGGACGAAAGCAAGACGTGGGGGATCTCGCAAAGAGCTTTCGTTTTCATGTTTGCGTGCGAAGGCTATTTTCTGGCTGCCAAAAAAAGAAACGGCCCTGATTTCATCAATCAGAGCCGTAGTTTATGTTGGTAGCGGGGGTAGGACTTGAACCTACGGTCTTCGGGTTATGAGCCCGACGAGATACCAACTTCTCCACCCCGCGGCAGTTGAGGGGTTCTTATAGGCTTCTGGCCTTGAAGTGTCAATGAAAGAAAACCCCCAAGTCATTCAGAGGCTTGGGGGTCTTCCTATGAGTCTCTAAGGCTAGGTTTTAGTCCTTCATAAGGTTCAGTGCAGAGCCTGCCTTAAACCACTGAATCTGCTCAGCATTATAACTATGCTTGGCCTCAAACTTATCCTTTGATCCATCACCATGAGTAATTTCTACGGTCAAGTTCTTACCGGGAGCAAAGCCGGATAGACCGTGGACAGAGAGCTTGTCGCCATCACGTACCTTTTCGTAGTCGGCCACATTAGCAAAGGTCAAAGCAAGTGCGCCCTGTTTTTTAAGGTTCGTTTCATGGATACGAGCAAAGCTTTTTACGATGACCGCACTCACGCCCAAAAATCTTGGCGACATGGCCGCATGCTCACGGCTTGATCCTTCACCGTAGTTTTCATCGCCAACTACGATCCAGCGCATTCCGCGTTTCTTGTAATCGCGTGCCACTTCAGCAACGGTTTTGACTTCGCTATTGACTGCGTTTTTAGTTTTGCCGATGTCTTTTTCCATAAAAGCATTGGTCGCGCCAAGGAACATATTGTCGGAGATTTTGTCCAAGTGACCACGGAAGGATAACCACTTACCGGCTGGCGAGATGTGATCTGTGGTGGTTTTGCCTTTAGTCTTGAGAAGCAATTGATGCTCAACGAAGTCTTGACCATCCCAAGCGGTAAACGGCGCAAGTAACTGCAGCCTTGGGCTCTTAGGGCTAACCGTGACTTTTAGTTTGCTGCCGTCAGTAGCGGGCTCTGCAAATCCAGCTAAGCCTTTAGCAAATCCTGTCATGGGAAGTTCAGCTCCCATGGGCGCGCGCAGGCGAATTTTTTGGCCAGTTTTATTGGTTAGATAATCCGTAGCGGGATTAAAGCTAAGACTTCCAGAAATCGCATAAGCTACAACCATCTCTGGTGAACCGATGAAGCCAAGCGTCTCGGTATTGCCGTCGTTACGGGCGCGGAAGTTACGATTAAAGCTTGTGACGATGGAGTTTGGCGTACCATCTTTGATGTCGTCACGCTTCCACTGTCCAATGCACGGACCGCACGCATTGGCCATAACGACTGCACCAAAGTCTTCAAATACTTTAAGAAGCCCGTCACGCTTCATGGTGTTGTAGATCTGATCAGATCCGGGAGATACCAAGAACTGAGTCTTAGCCTTTAAGCCTTGCTCCATGGCGTATTTCACAATACTTGCTGCGCGCGAGATGTCTTCATAGGAGCTATTGGTGCAGCTACCAATGAGACAAGCCGAGATGCGGTCATGGTAGCCTTTTTCTTTTGTCTCAGGTCCAAGTTTTGAGACAGGCCTGGCAAGGTCTGGTGTGTGGGGGCCAACGATTTGCGGCTCAAGTTCTGAGAGGTTAATCTCAACCACTTCATCGTAGTATTTCTCAGGATTTTTCTCGCACTCTTCGTCTGCTCTAAGGTGAGCAGAATACTGATCTGCGAGATCTGCCAGAGCAGAGCGCTCGGTGGTTCTAAGATAAGTCCCCATGCGCTCATCATAAGGAAATACGGAGCACGTTGCGCCAAGCTCTGCACCCATATTGGTGATCGTTGCTTTACCGGTACAAGAAATGGATTTCACGCCTGGACCAAAGTATTCAACAATTTTGTTGGTGCCACCCTTAACAGTAAGCTTACCGCAAAGTGCCAAGATCACGTCTTTGGGGGACGTCCAGCTTGAAAGAGAGCCAGTTAATTTGACGCCAATGAATTTTGGATTGAGAAGCTCCCATGGCATTCCAGCCATCACGTCCACCGCGTCAGCACCACCGACTCCAATGGCACACATGCCAAGGCCTCCGGCGTTTGGAGTGTGGGAATCAGTTCCAATCATCAACCCACCGGGGAAAGCGTAATTTTCAAGAACCACTTGGTGGATAATTCCAGATCCCGGCTTCCAAAAACCAATGCCGTATTTTTTGCTAGCAGATGCCAGAAAATCAAAAACCTCTTCGTTGTCGTGATTAGCGACTTTCATATCTTTAGCCACACCCTTGCGAGCCACGATCAAGTGATCACAGTGCACAGTGGACGGCACGGCAACTTGCTTTTTGCCCGATTGAATAAACTGTAAAATTGCCATCTGAGCTGTGGCGTCTTGCATAGCCACACGGTCTGGGCGCAGCATAATGAAGCTATTGCCGCGGACGTAGGATTTAAGATCAGCATCGTTATCAAGATGGGAGAAGAGAATCTTCTCGCCAAGAGTTAATCCACGACCAAGCGTCTTGCGGTAGCGATCAAATTTCAGCCCTAGGCTTTGGTAGTGTTTAGCTACAACGTCAGGGCGCGTAGCACAGACGCTGACTTTGGATTTACCCGATGATTTTTTGGCGGATTTTTTAGGCGCGCTTTTTTTGGCGTTAGATTTTTTTGCCGGAGTCTTCTTCGCAGATTTTTTGGCTTTTTTGTGAATTTTACTTTTCATAGGGCTAGGCCATCCTTTCTCACGTTTCGTCACCCATCAGATTGCCATAAACCCCAGAAAGTTCAAGGGTTGCCGGGGTTTTAAGGTCAACAAATTGCTCGAAGTCCCGCAAGGGATCTGAGGTCTTAGCGGTCCCATTTGTGACTTATGATTTGTTTGGAGGCAAAGGCCTTATTGCGAGCCTTTATACTTGTCGGCCAATATATTGAGCTTAAGCACCAAATCTTGAAGCTCATCGCCATCTCGAAGGGCTAGTTTAGAGGGGCTGCGACCTTCGACCATTTCATCGATGAAACGATTGATGGACACGAGTGGACCATAGATTTTGTGAGTATAATGTACGGCCACATAGAATGTTGTACCGACAAAAGCTAGGACGATTACGCCAACCAAAATAAGGGGTGTGGACAGTTTCCCCATCGTCAGAGCAGCGTCTCCACCCGTCAGGTCAAAGTAAGTCTTTACAGCAGCGAATACGTCCGAGAGCACCCACCACATGACACCGCCAAACAGCATGGCAAAGCAAAGGTTCACAATGATGAACATGAGTCCTAGTTTGATTTGGAAATAGGGCTCTACAAGCTTCGAACGTACACCGCCGCGACGACCCTGAATTGATCCCATGAGGTACTCACCTACTGTTTAATGACGTTGTTAACCTGCTCGAAATTCTAGCAGGCCAGAGTCAGATACAAAAGCGAAACATGAAGCATTATGGACGATTAGATCGTCATTTCAAGGGCGAGGCATCATGCCTAAAAAAACGGCTGCTGCTTGGGCTGCGGTGCGGGCTCTTAAGACCCAAGATCCAAGTTTAACGGGTTTGTAGCCCTGCCCTAGTGCCAAAGACGCTTCGTTCTGTGATAGGCCCCGCTCTCCGCCGATCAACACGGCAATCCCAGGGCTACCGGGTGTTACTTCTGAAATTTCAGCCAAAACATCCGTCGGCGCATCAGGATCTAGGATCCAGCGAACGGGAATATTTTGAGTTAATCCTAATGCCGCACGCAGGTCGCCGGCGCACTCAAATTCAAGCTCCCATGCACGCTTTGATTGCTTCACCGCAGACCGCACGAGGCGCCGCCATCGCTCGACGGCAGAATCCGATAAACGAAATTGGGCTGTATCTGACTGATGAAAAACGATTAGTTTATCAACGCCAAGTTCTGTCAAGGGCGCAATCAAATCATCCACGTCACCAGGCTTTAGTGCACCCATAAGCAAGCATCGATTGAAGGTATCTTTTTGAGTAAAGGTTTCGGTTGCATCGTGAACTGAAGCCTTTGACTTTGACTCGATCACAATGCGACCCGATGCCACGTGACCTTTTCCGTCCATCACCTCGGCCTGAGACCCATCGGCCAACCGTAGTACCTTGATGGCATGACGCGCTTCCTCCTCATCGAGACTCCAGACGCCGTCAGCTAGCTTATGACCAAAAAATCTATAGATGTGCGCCATATGATTAAATCCAAGTTAGCCTTTTTTGAAAGTCAAACAGCTCCAGCCGTCCAGCACACACTCATCCATTAGCCTCAGACCCTGAGCTTGAGCAAGCCCCGTCATCTCAGCAGCATCTTCTACGAGCACTCCAGAAAGAATCAAAATACCACCCGACTTCGTGATGACAGCCAGATCTGTAATAATTTTTTGTAAAACTACAAATAAAATATTAGCGATCACGAGATCAAATGTCGGCTTAAATTCAGCACGGGCATTCACACCGTTGAGTGGGCAACTACCCTGCCAAACAGGCAGATTGATATTATTTAATTCTGCATTTTTGACCGCCGCCGAAACTGCGTCTGGGTCAATGTCACTGCCCGCCACTGACTTAAAGCCCATCTTGTGCGCCACAAGCGCCAAAATGCCTGTACCCGTACCAACATCCATGCAGCGCCACTGGCCGACGTCATGCCCATCAGAAACGAGTTTTTCCAGCCTTTGAATCACCACTTGTGTGGTCGCATGCTGGCCTGTACCAAATGCCATTCCGGGTTCAATCACAAGTGGTATTTTATGCGACGGTCGCTTTGCGGTCTCCCATGGTGGATAAATATAAAACATATTGGTTGCGATTGGCTTAAAGCTTTCCTTCCAGCCCTCTAGCCATTCGCTCGTCTCCATAGCAAGAAGCTGTACGGTCACGCCTTCGGGAAAATCTCGCTCGATTTTTTGTTTCAAC
The DNA here is from genome assembly GCA_037134655.1 of bacterium. Taxonomy (GTDB): domain Bacteria; phylum Bdellovibrionota_B; class Oligoflexia; order Oligoflexales; family RGVZ01; genus CAMDKS01. The sequence goes on from JBAXLR010000001.1 coordinate 73,295, forward strand.
TCTTCAAGCAGTTCTCGGTTATACTTGTAAACAGATATTGGTAATAGTTCGCCGCCAAGCTCTGCATAAAAATCACGCTCGTTTGGCCCAGTGTACTCATGATCAATATCGAGCCCATCCATAACACCTTCCACGAATTCATCAATTCCGTGGGCAGATAGCCACTCCATGAATTTAGCTTTGCTTTTTGTGGTCGTTTTGAGACTGCTGTCAAAGGCAACGCGCAGCTCCCACGTGGTTTTTGGATAATTCATAGAAGTACACCTTCATCGCATAAGGGCATAGGGACCAAGGGGAGAAGACAAAAACTCAGACGATCCAACATAGCGGACGCGTTCGGACTGCTGATCAGCGATCGACTGAACTTTCCGCGCTAAATCTGATTGCCCAGCACCAAACAATGCGCTTACGTAAAGTTCGGACAAGGTTGGCCAAGTTTGATTTTTTGCATAGATGGGGGCCAACTCTGACGCGATAGATCTAAAATAACTTGCAGACGTTTTTGGCGACGCCTTGGCTCGCGTTAATTTAAATTCCACCAATGCCATTTTTATCCAAATGGAATTCGACGAACTTAAATATTTTTGTATTCCCGGTAACATCCGTTCGGCCTCAGCCAGTTGCCCGGATCTTGTGAGAGCGAGAAAATAACCAACCTCGGACTGCCAAATTTTTTGTCCTGTCACGGCCCTTTTAAATGCCATTGCCGCCGGCTTTGCACTCGATGGATTCTTGGTCGCCAGCAGTGTCGATCCAAGTAAGTGCTGAGTCGGGGAGTCTGGGCCAAGACGGGAATTTAATACATTCGCACGCTCGATCGCCTCAGCAAGCCGGCCATTTAGCATATGAGCTCTGATCGCTAAAATTGAAATTTCACGGTAGAGACCTGGATCGAAGTCACGAGGATTCTCCTGAGCCGCTACGGAATCGACCACTGCCACAAGTTCCTGCGCCATGCCCAAGCGAAGCATATGCGGCGCCAAAATCATCAACGCCACCGGATCAGTCTTCAGGCTTGCAGCGTCGCGGCGCATCAAGTCACTTAGCTGTTTTCGTGCGACGGAATCAGCGGTTTTATCCAGTCCAATTGGTTTTATTTTAAATTTCGCAGTCGCCTCCAGAGCACCCCATTTTAGGAAGTCCGCCGGCTGGGCCGTAATTTTTGGAGTTATTGACATAACGCGCGGCAGAGCAATCAGCTGACCTTCACGCGCAATACTTTTAATTTTTGCGTCAATAATGGCCTTTTTTAATCCGTCATCATAGGATGCCACTTGTATCGCCTGGTCAAACAATTCATCTGATCTTTGTCCAAGGACTGCCTGGGACATGGCAAATAACATCAGTGACTGCTCAAGCTTTGGCAATTTTTGCACGAGGCTCATATCCAGAGCAGCAATCGGTTTCAGACTAGCTCGCAATCCCTTGTAGGCTAGATACCAAGCCTTCATTCCGCATTCTTTTGATACTTGCCACCGACTACAGTTTGGTAGCACAGCACGCTCAAACTTTGGCCAATAGCCACGCGCAATGGAAGAAATGAGTGGATCAGAGCTAATGATGCTGACTTTATCCTTGGCTCGGCCATCTCGCATATGAAATTGACCTAGTTCAGTATTGTTCTGCACTTTGAATTGTTTTGCCTTGCGCGTCCAAGACGGTAGTTCCTGTGCAAAATTAATATTGAATTTTTCTATTCCGATCCGCTGAATTTTTACGCGTAAACTCGCGGAGTAGTTCCAAAAGAATAGAAAAAGCGCACAACAGACCAAGCTTACGATCAACAGCTTGCCGATACCCGCCAAAATTGGCATGACATCAAAACTACTTTTCATCGCTAGCCGTCGATCGCGGAAGAATGTTGAAAGCTCTTCGTCAAACTGACCGCGCTGACCCGCCCCGAAATTTTTAGGAGCCTCGGCGATCTTTTCTTGATTATTTGGTGGGCGCGGAGTTGGTACATCCACTGGCCCTGACGGTCTAAGCACTTGTAAACGTGAGTCGTCGCCTGTACCGCTGGGCGGAATTTGCTGCTCAAGGTTATCCGTTTTTTTTGCGTTATTATCCGTCACCAGCCCACACCCTTTTGACTTGGTTAAGACCTCCTAAACCATCCGAACCGCACAGTTAGGTATCGGAACATTCGGGGCGCAGCCATAGGTGGGCGTATTAACTATGGACCTCACCATCTATAACTATTTGAAATTAATAAATTATTTTGAAATTACCGCTGTATTTGTTGCTTCCCCCTGGGTTATTCCATCGCCCCCCTAGAACAAAACCATTGGATTTGTTAAGAGGAAAGGCCTTAAAAGTTGAGGTTTTAAGCACTAGCAGGAGATTGTTTCATGGCGACTTTGGAATTTCGTGGCGAAACCATCACAGACAGTCAAACCATCAAGAGTGTCCTTGCCAACTACGGCATTCCATTTGAACGTTGGGAAACCAGGGAATTGACCGACAGCAGTCCAGAAGGTGTACTCGCTACATACAAAACTGAAATCACTAAATTGAAAAAAGAGCGGGGCTACCTGAGTGAAGATGTTGTCGCACTAGACAAAACAACAGAAAACTTGAGCGGACTGTTAGCGAAATTTTCTGATGAACATCATCACTCTGACGATGAGGTCAGATTCACCGTAGCCGGTGAAGGTGTATTCGAAATCAACGTTACAGCTGAAGAACGCGTTAAATTCACGGCTCAACCTGGAGATCTCATCGTGGTCCCAGCGTGGCGTCGACACCTTTTTTATCTAACAGCAGTGCAATCGATTCGCTGTATCCGCTTGTTCAAAGATATGAGCGGCTGGGCAGCCATTTATCCGTATGAAAAAGATGGCACCACTGAACGAAGACAACATTTTGCTCAATAATTTGAATTTAATAGATCAAGTGATGGCAAAATAAACATTTTTTAAAATCCGAATTTTTTTGCTTTTCTACTCTTGACTTTCAGGGGCCCATAAAGCAAAAATGTCGGTCCATTTCAGACACCCTTCGGCAAAGATTCCCCTTGAGAGAATGACTTGTTGGGCTCGGGCAGTGAGGCTGTGAATAAGCTGTGACTTATTCACCTTGCGTCCACATGTTATCGACAGGCTGTCCACAATTTATCCACACACCCTTAATTATTTCAAATAGCCGTAATTGCTGGATTTTTAGCGGTCATTCGCGCGTCGAGGACAAATCCGCGGATCCGCACTAATTCCCAAGAACCACTGAGCGTAAAAGTTCTCGCCCCTAAATTATGAATCAACCACCAAGCTGTGGGAAAATATATGAATATATCCAAATAAAGCCCCACCCGCCGCGACGAGAGGTTATGCCAAGGACTCAGCTACTTGAAATTTTGAAGGATCGAAGTCGTTGGCCTCTCCGGGCGCAAACAATTTTCCACTATTTTCGCATATGCGGACAAGATGCTTACCGAAGTGATTTGAGCACTCAAGCGTCGGCAATGGCCTATGTGACGCTGTTTTCCTTGGTCCCAAGCCTTGCGGCAACCTTCACTCTCCTCGGTTTGTTTTTGCCGATGCTAGGAGAAAACAGCAACCTCATGGGTGAGGCCAGGCAGTTTCTTTTTAAATATTTAGCGACTGGGTCAGGTAACCTCGTCGTCGAGTATCTTGAAAAATTTATTGGCGGCCTCGACTTGCGCCGCATAGGCGCTTCGGCTTTCGTTGGTCTTCTCGTGACTTTAATCATCCTATTACACCAAATCGAAGGCGCCCTGAATCGTATTTGGATGGTGAACCAGGCGCGAAAAACTTTGACGAGGTTTATTTATTTTTGGCTTTTTTTAACCCTAGGTATGTTTTCGGTCAGTATTTTGATCGGTCTTAGCACCAGCTACTCGGTCACTGCATTTATCACGAAAAAAACTCTAGCGGCTGCCGATAGGGCGGAAAATATTCCGCTCATCGGCATGATATTTAACTGGGCATTCACCTGCTTTATGTTCTTTTTAGCTTATAAGATTATACCGAACTGTGAAGTCAGGAGTCGTTCGGCACGAGTTGGAGCATTGGTGGCCGGCACTCTCTTCTATGTCATGAGTAAATGGTACGGGCTCTACGTAACAAGCTTTGCCAGTTATAAGACTATCTACGGCACTCTCGCCGCTATTCCCATCTTTCTTTTGTGGATTTACCTTTGTTGGGTGATTTTGCTACTGGGTGCTCTTCTGGCCTGGCGTTGGCAAACAGGTTGGCCGCCGCTTGAGGAGGAAAAGACGATTGAATCCACGTTTTCTCCGGTCGATGAACAGCGCAACCACAGCATCAGAGCCATCTTACCAACCATTTCTCTCATTGCCATATATGAGCGTTTTAGTGATGGTCAACCAACTGATGTCACATCTTTGGTAGAGGATCTTCGCTTACCATTTGGTTGGGTGCACGAGTCGGTCGAGTTTCTGAAGGCTGCAGGACTGGTGGCTAATGCTCAGGTGATGCAAGCCGACAAGACTGCGGCTGAGCGGTTGCTTCCCATACATCCTGCAGAATCAATCAGCCTGGCCCAAGTCACAGATTTAACCAATGCTCCAATTTCAGATTGGTTTGAAACATGGGAGCCTAGCTCCTTCAAAAATCTCAAGGAATATATTGCGCACATCAAGGTAGGAAAATTCAAAAATCGCGGTGATTCTTTGGCCACTCTACTCGCGTCTAAAAACACATAAAGATCAAATTTATATAAATATCAGAGTCAGACTACACTGGAAGGTCTTGCGCAATGGTTAGGTGAAACTGGCTTCCACGACCTTGGGCACTCTCAGCACGAACATCTCCGCCGTGTAAACGCGCGAGTGCTCTCGCCAAGCTAAGTCCGATACCCACACCACCAGCAATCCGGTTACGCGCCGTATCGACCCTGAAAAATGGATCGAAGATTCTCTCTAAAAGAACCTGAGGGATCCCTTCACCATGATCAGAAACTGAGAACGTCAAACCGCCGGCCAAGGACTTTCGGCAGGTCAAAGTGACTTGACCACTTTCAGGAGAGTGTTTGACGGCATTCGATAGCAAATTTCCAAGCGCCAGAGCCAAGTAATTCTCCGCAGCTAAAAACAGCTTCGGTGCTCGATCCGTAACGACTCTAATTTGAATTTGTTTTTTCTTGCCAAGCTGCTCGGCTTTAGCCGCAGCGGTCTCAAGAAATTCAACGGTTTTCACTTGCGCACGAGTTGTCGGCAAACCACCCGTCTCTGCACGCGCAAGCAGGAGTAAATCCTCAACAGTCGCTCCCATGGAGATTGATTCTTTTTGGATGGTTTCAAGCGCCACCCTGTACTCGTCTGCAGTCCGTGTTCGTCGCAGTGCCAACTCAGCCTCGCCGCGAATAGCCGTCAGCGGAGTACGAAGTTCATGCGAAACATCACTATTAAATCGCCTCTGGCGCTCAAATGCGTCTTCTAGGCGTGTTAGCATTCGATTAAACGTTTCCGCCAGGTCATGTAATTCGTCTCGAACGTCGGGCACTTCGAGGCGGTGGGATAAATCTGTCGCTGATAAATGATCAGCCGCACGGCGCATACCATCCACCGGCGCTAGTGACCTTCTAGCCATGGTGTACCCGGCAAACATCGACACGACTAGAATGGCAGGAAACGCCAAATAAAATA
>JBAXLR010000002.1:0-72332 GCA_037134655.1 bacterium
GCTTTCTCTGGGGCCCATGTGCTGTTTAAGAAATTCTATGGTCATTTTTTCGGCCTCGGCCTGGGAAATGGTCGAACTGACCACCTTCGCCCAAAGGCCACTTTTCGTGTGTGTTTCTCGATTCCAACTGTCCATGGTGTCAAAAAGATGCGCTGGTTGCTGCACGACGATTTCCGGTCCTTCAGCGATCACGTTTAAATCGATATCCGTTATCAGAGTGGCGATCTCGATGATGACGTCGCGGTCAGAATCCAGTCCAGTCATTTCAAGATCCATCCAAACCAGCTTCGATGGTGCTTCGTTTTTATTTTTTGAAGTTTTGATTTCGCTCACAATTAATATTCCTCTGCTATCGATTATCATCTGCCATAAAAGAAAAAGCCATCTGTCGATCGGCAATCCACTCCATGACCGAGTTCACCTGGGCATGCTTTACAAGATCCTTCATGTTAGCGATCTGTGTCGCAAGTTTCTTCTCTTCAAAGATGCCGCAACGAGCCTCAAAGGAGCCGTTACCCCGATCCAGAATGGCAGTGGCTCCATGAGCGCGAAGTGCGCCTTCGACTTGTTCTGGGTTTGTTCCGGGTAGAGATTGCACAAATACAGTCGCTGGACGATAGCCATAGGTTTGTGGGTAGGAATCTTTGCCAAGTATAGCTGACTCGGCATCATCGAACTCCCACTCCAACTTATTTAAATCAAACCAAAAAGAAACCCATCCGCTTGAGGTTTGGACCAAGGCTCGAGGCTGGGCCGCCTCGGGATTGGCCATGGGTACAGTCATCCAGATCTGGATGGTCGTGCTTTTGGGTAACGAAGTTAACTTTCCGTGACTTGATAGCCAAATGCGGGCTGCCTCAGAAATCTTTAGTGAGAACTCGTTTTTAAGAAAGCTCTGCGTATGATTAGCAATTCGAAAGGCGTACGAGTCAGAATGTTCGCAGACCTCCACGATAGGCTGCTCAGCATCTCTTGGAAACTTTACACACGATCCGAATGCAATCTCACTGCTTGCCATCAAAGTGGCAATAATCACGCAGAACATAAGAGATGCGCGCCATCGTCGCTGCATTTAAAAAGCCTCCAGGCCCGAACGCATCGGGATCAAAGGGGGCTTCGGCTTGGATGGTGAAAAATGAAGTATTTTTTGATTGATTCATAAAAATTTTATGGAACTGTCTAAAAACACACCGGTTTTTCGTGCAGTTACAGGAGAATAGGGTTGCGAAATGGGAGGGATCGTGGTCTGATACTGCCCAATTGAATTCTTAAATTTGATGGAGATGAGTGAGCTATGAAAAAGTTGCTTCTTACCGTTGCCGTTTTCGCGGGGTTTAGCTCCAGTGGAGCATGGGCCGCTGACCCAGCGTTTAAAGTTTTTGGCCGAGTGGTCACCATGGATGATGTTGCCAGGGAAAAGCAGGGTGATTTTTATGAGATCGAACAAAAAAAGTACGAGCTCATTGAAGGCGTGGCACAAGAAGCATACCTCAACTCATATTGGGAAAAACGTGCGACGGAAGCTAAGACATCTGTAGAGGCAGCGCGTCGGGCCTACATGGAGAAAAACGTCAAGGTTTCGGACCGAGAAGTGAAGGAGATGGTGGATAAATACAAAGACAATCCACAGTTTTCTCGTCTCTCAAAAGAGGACCAACAAAAGCAAGTGCGCGAGTATCTGCGCGAAATGGCCTCGCGTAATGCTGAGCGCAATTTAATAAAACAGGCAAAAAAAGGCGGCGATTTGGTGATTAATTATCCGCAGCCGAAGGAGCCTGTATTTGAACTTTCCCTCAACGACGGAGACCATACCCGTTTCGGACCAGGCATGGAAGACACGAAGGCGATGGGTTGTGACAAGAAAAGCTGTCCTATAACGGTTATTGAATACAGTGAGTTCCAATGTCCTTATTGCTCGCGAGCTATTCCAGCGATCAAAAAGATACTCGCAGAGTACCGCGGAAAAATTAGCTGGACGGTGCGTGACTTTCCTCTGAGCTTTCACGACAGGGCTAGACCCGCAGCGGTTGCAGCTCATTGTGCTGGTGATCAAGGAAAGTATTGGAATATGTATCAAGCCATTTTCGATAATCAGGGGGAGCTACAAGACGACCATCTGAAGAAGTATGCTGCTAAGGTCGTCCCTAACAAAGCTAAATGGGAAGAGTGTTTTAAAAATCCCGTAGCCAAAGATCCCATCATCCAGTCAAATATGGAAAGCGGGATGAAAGTTGGAGTCACCGGAACACCAGCGTTTTTTATCAATGGACGTCGCTTGAGTGGAGCTGTTCCTTATGAGGAGTATAAGCGCATCATTGATGAAGAGTTAGGCCGTCGAAAAAAGAGCTAATGCACTGAAATCTTTGATCTATTGATAAAAAATCTCAAGCCCCCTGTAATTCCTACCGAACCTCACCCTTGAGGCTAAAGTGGGAGTCCCAGGGGGCTTTGAAATGTCAGAGACTAGGCGTGAAAACAGAAAAATGGTGCGGTTGATCCTTGATCTTCCGCTCACGGTTTCCATTGCGTCATTAGGCGCTGATGTTAGATACGAATTGAAAACAAGGAACGTATCTTACACGGGTTTTTTTCTCGACTTTGAGAAGCCCGGACGCTTTCCATTTACGGCCGCGTCAATCATGGAAATTTGGATTGAATTGGATGCGGGTGAGCGCATTTTTTTCAATGGTAAAATGGTCAGGAAAGTAATGCCAGGAGAACCAGGATCTGAGGTTACAGGTCCAGGTATCGCAGTCCGTATTATCCAGATGGACTCGAAAACTGAGCAGAAGTTGAAAGAGTTCATCGACCGCAAGATTGCCGAGAAGCAGCAGGGCGCATCGCCCAAGACAGCGTAATTAGAAAATCACTTAGTACTTTGGCTCATTGCCCAGCTTCCATTTAATGTTGCAGCCTAGGCTCGGCTTTTGCTCGGCAGAAATACGCCCCCCTGTAAGTAGGGCTTCAATCGCGGCACGCAAATCTATACCTGTCACAGGTATTTGATTGGAAGGGCGACTGTCATCGAGCTGTCCCCGATAGACCAAGCGATGCTCTTTATCAAAAAGATAAATATCAGGGGTACATGCGGCTTTAAAGTCCTTGGCGACATTTTGAGCGGCGTCAAATAGGTAAGGAAAGGTGTAGCCAGCCTGCTTGTGCTCGATTTTCATTTTTTCCGGCGAGTCATCAGGGTGGGTCTCAACGTCATTACTATTGATGCCGACGACCGCGAGCCCTTTTTTCATATAATCGCGTCCAATAGCTGCCAGTTGACTTCGCACATGGATCACGAACGGGCAATGGTTACATATGAATAAAACCAATAACGGTTGCCCAGAGAATACCTTGTCCGAAATCATTTTCCCATCTGTGTCGGGCAAGTTGAATCCCGGAAGTTTCGTGCCCAACTCAAGCATATAAGATGGTGTTCGTGCCATGGTGTGATTTTCTCCATCAATTCAGCAATCGCAATACCAGGTTAGTTTTTGTCATATCCAAGGGAGGAGGTCAATCGGGTATGGAAAGTTGCATACCATCGTAGGCTAACTCGACCCCTTTTGGCAGTTTAACTGAGTCCTCTTGATAATCTATGTCATGACTCATGTGAGTAATGATCCCTCTTTCTACGTCGAGCAGTTTAAATAGTTCGACGGTTTCCGGAATCGTTGAATGGGTCTTATGCTCTTTCCAACGTAGACCACTTGCGATCATGGTGTGAATCTTGCCCCGCCAGGCATGTATGACCTCGTCTGTAAATGACTTGAAATCAGTTGCGTAAACAAAGCGACCAAATCGGAATATGTTAGTTAGTGCATTCCCGTGGGGGACCAAAAAAGTCTCGACGTCCATGTCTCCGATTGAGAAAACGCCGCTTTCGTTGGGGAGGCTTTTAAGGTGGATCTCAGGTCGACCGCCTAGATAGCCTGTATCTTCGAAAGCGTAATGAAAACGATGACGCAACTCTTTGATATGCTCAGGGTGCAGCCAGCAATTTATGGGGCGTTGACTGTTGAAGTAAAGTCCTCTGAGGTCGTCAAACCCATGGACATGATCGGCGTGAATATGGGTGTAAATAACGCGTTGCAGGTTGCTGATGCCAGCTCTCAAGGCCTGCAGTCGAAACTCCGGGCCCGTATCTACAACTAAATGTTGCCCTGAGGGGGTCTTGATGGCGATAGAGGTTCGCCAACGCTGATTACGCGGGTGTTCGCTAAGACACACCCGGCACGAGCAACCCAAGACAGGCACGCCCGTAGAAGTTCCGCAGCCTAAGATTTCTACTGAAATAGTCATCGTTGACTATTTATTAACAGAGATCTTGTATGAATGCTGCTACAAATTTTAGGTTCGAATCAAGTTTTGTAGATGCCTCGCACAATCACCCTCTTTTGAGGCAAATTGCCGCATCTGATCCAGTCTGGCGACATGGTCAATCTTTCGAAGTGGATACTCGTGCCAGAAATTGGCTTCTTCTTCTTCCAGTGAAAGCGAAAACTTTACAAACATCGTTTGCGTGTCATTGTCGAAGACCTTTTCCAGAACGCCCTCACGGAAAAGGACCTGAACACATTGCTCAACGTCCTCGTCAGAAAAGGGTGTGGCCATCTTAACGTGTGATATCAGCGCATCCGGTGTTACAGCCGGTTTACTGCCGAATACATCTCGAACTCCTTGTACGCAGGCGCGCATGACAAGGGCATCGGGATAATTTTTGTCGATCAGAAAACGATGCTGGAAATAATCTTTTTCGCTGGTGATAATTATCGACTTAATGAAGCTCGTGTCATCAACCGTTAAAACTTCGCGAGCCAAACTTTCTGGGCTTTCGGGCATGCCATTGAAAATGACGAACTCAAGTCCAGGAGCGGAGTCAATATCGCTCAGGAAGGGTCCAATTGTGGCGACGATGCGCACTTCGCCGGACTCAAAGCGTTTTCTGACATCAAAAATGTGGAACTCATCTAAACCAGGGCGAATGATCGCAAACGCCTCTTCGCGTTCTGATAAAAGCTTTTCAACGTCGAAAAGTTGCTTGATCGTGTTGCAGTAAATCACGCCTTGGCCTTCGGAAATATCAAGCTGACTGTTGAGAATGCCAAATCGCTCTGCATCAGAGGCTGCGACTTTAGATTCCAGGCCCAAGCCTGGCTGTGAACAGGCTATCAAGCGTCCATTGATCGGTTTCTGTAGTCCTAGCAGTTTCGTTAAATCATGATTGATCCGAGCGTTTGGATTCCAAACCAAGGCGATTTTTTGGGTCGGTTTACTTTGGTTCTGGAACGATGCCAGGAACGAGCCTAAGAATCTGTAGTTCGGTTCAAATCGATGGGACCAAGGGCTCATTAAATGAGCCTGATCGACTATAATCAGACTTGTATTGCGTCGTTTTAAACGCTCTCGGAATCGGCGGCTTGCAAGTCGCCCAGGTGTCGCAATGAGGACTTGTATTTCCTCACGGTCCAAAGCCTCCCAAATATTACGTTTCTCAGGCTTGCTTGGTGCTAAGTCAAAGGATTCAGTGCGAATTTTAAGGCTTTCAAACCTGTTTTTAAGACGGCGGATGCTTGCCATCGAGTTGGTTACCACGAGCACCAGCCCACAGCCAGCGATGGCGGGTAAAGCTGCGCAGGTTAATGAAGCCAAGCGCTCTGGACCTGAGATGATTAAATCATGCCCGTGACCAAGACTTTCAAGGATCTCAAGATTGCTTGGGGTAACCAAAGTAAGTCCAGGGATTTGTGTGGAGGCATTAATTAAGCGCTCCAAAACATGTCGGTCTGATATCGAGACTTCCGACATATCAACGTCAAATCCGCCATCAGTGGCGGGACTGCCAGCTGCATTGAATTCCATGGTCATATATAATAGTGTAACGGGTTTTTTCGAAAATCTGGTAATCTTTTTCTTTTTCCCAGGTATTTCTGGGAGATAAGCGCCCGGGGGGTTGGTTGAGTCAGCAGTCTTCAAGTTCAGCTTCAAAGCTAATTGTTCAAAAATATGGCGGCACATCCGTTGGCTCCATTGAGCGGATAAAGCACATTGCGGGCCATATCGCTGATACGGTGCGCAGTGGTCACCAGGTGGTTGCGGTCATAAGCGCCATGGGTGATCAAACGGATGAGTTACTGGCCATGGCCCATTCCATATCCCGACACCCGCCACGGCGTGAATTGGATATGCTCCTCACAGCGGGTGAAAGAATATCCATGGCTTTAGTCAGCATTGCGCTTAATGACCTGGGTCAAAAAGCAGTCTCTTTAACTGGTTCGCAAAGCGGAATTATTACAGATACGGTCCATGGAAATGCTCGAATCAGTCGCATCGGTGCGTTTAGAATTCAAGATAGTTTGTCGGCAGGAAACGTAGCCATCGTCGCGGGATTCCAAGGGGTGAGCGCTGAAACAAAGGAGATTACCACGCTGGGTCGAGGGGGGAGTGATCTCAGTGCAATTGCTTTAGCGGCTAGTTTAGGAGCACGAAGCTGCCAGTTGTATAAGGATGTAGACGGCGTTTGTTCTGCCGATCCGAGGATCGTTACTGACGCTAAAGTTCTCGAAAAAATCGGCTGGGCTGCCATGACTGAAATGGCCTGGGCAGGAGCTTCTGTCCTTCATCCCAGGGGCGCGCATTTAGCGGCGAAATTTGGAATTCCATTAGAAATTCGTAGTAGTTTTAATCTACGGAGAAAGGGAACTGTTGTGAGTGGAAGAGAAGTCATGGAACAAGTGGTCGTTAACGCCGTCACTCATAAGTTAAACATGGTGATCTTGCGAGGTACTCTTCCGCGTGAGGAGGTCAACCGTCTGGATGAGCTAAGGTCCTGGCTGTGGCAGCAGGGCGAATCCTCACAGATTCAGGTCCAGATTGATACTAAAAACGGCTTGGAATTCTGTTGTTCGTTACAGCAGTCTCTTCTTGAGCAGGCGCGCCAGCGACTCGCGGGTGGTTCGATAAGTGAATCAAACCTTGAAACGATCAACTGCGGAATTATTTCGATCATTGGAAGTGGCTTCTGGCAGAGTCCGGAGACGCTCGATACGGTGCGGAAAATTACTCCCGACGCATTATTTTTTGATGTTAAAAATTCTTGCCTTACGCTGGCAGTCAGTCCCGAAAAAGTTGAGCGAGTTGTGAAGTCACTTCATAACTCGCTAATCTCTTGATCGTTAATCTTCTGGCTTTTTATTCAAGATTCATCAAGAATCCGACGCCAATGGTCGTTGCAGATCTTCCGGCCAAAATCGCTGGAGCAAATCCTCTATAACAGCACCCAGATCCCGACGTGATGTCAGTGGACTTGACTTTAAGTATTCGAGACCTACATCTGCTCGATCAGTGCTCATTCAGTCGGATGTCTCGTTTTACCGTTCCTGTGCAAGCGCATCGTAGGCAAATGGCATAGTATTTATGCGTCAAGTATAACACACCAAGATCAAACGGCAGTTTCGGCAGGTCGATATTTTTCCTGAGTTTCCTCGGGTCAGTTGGGTAGAACGACATCTTGTCTGGAACGCTGTGCAGAGAAGATGTCCGAAAGGCACTGATTTTTTTCCTAGCGCCAAGATTTAATCTTTCATCACGCGTCATCGGAGTTTATATGGCTAGTCTTAGTCCTGGCGATTGCCATCGTAATCAACGGAGTCTTCTTAGCGAGAATTTAAACCAAAGTTTTCTTTGGACCCAGCCAAGGGTATACCCAGGGTGGCAGTCTTTTCTTGGGCCCACCAAAACATAGATAAATCGGTTTTATGCTGGTTGTTTAGCGCACTGGTGCTAAAGTCTCGCGTCTAAACACAAGTGCTTTCAACAGCTCTGTTGTAAAAACGTATCCAACAACAATAAGTAACACGACGGCCATAAGATCGGCAGATAGCGGGACGAATCCCATAGCCCCAGCAAACGGCAAGTAAGGGATCGCCAGAGCAACGACGCCCACCGCGACCGTCAACTTTAATAACAGTCGTCCGGGTGAACTCTTATAGACCGGTCTTCTCGTTCTGACCACCAACGCCACGACTAATTCTGTTAAAAGCGATTCCACGAACCATGTCGTTCTAAATTCTTGTGCTCCAGCGGAATAAAACACAATTAAAACACCAAAAATAACAAAATCAAAAAATGAGCTCACCAAACCAAATTCAATCATGAATCGCTTTATATAGCTCATATCCCATCGACCAGGTCCAGCGACTAATTCATCATCTACACTGTCTGCCGCAATCCCGATGGCAGGGATATCCGAAAGAAAATTGTTAAGCAAAACCTGCCCAGCCAACAACGGCAGAAACGGCAGAAATAGGGACGCCACCGCCATACTGATCATATTCCCCAAATTAGCACTCATGGTGATCAAAATGTATTTGAGGGTATTGGCAAATGTTTTTCGGCCCTGCTCTATGCCCTGCTTGATCACATCGAGGTCGCGCTCGAGCAACACAAAATCTGCAACATCACGAGCGACGTCTACGGCACTATCCACTGACAGACTGGTATCAGCTGCATGCATAGCGGGCGCATCATTTACACCATCGCCGAGAAAACCGACAACCGCCCCCATTTTTTTGAGAGATAAAATAATTCGTTCTTTTTGGTTTGGATCAACCTCCGCAAAGACGGTTGTGTCTATTGCGCTATGCCAGAGGGCCTCATCATGAAGCTCATCGAGGTCTTTACCCGTTAATGTTTTTTGAGCATCTAAGCCAACGGCACGTGCTACATTTTGAGCAACCGATTTCGAGTCGCCCGTTATAATCTTTATTCCAACACCAAGCTTTTCCAGGCTCTTGATCACATCAGCTACCCCAAGTTTCGGTCGGTCTAAAAATGTAAGAAAGCCTAGAAAACTCATCTCCTCCTCATCATCGCGAGTATAATTATCACCGAGAATCAATCGTTTGGTCGCTACCGCTAACACACGGATACCTCGCGATGACCATGCTTCATAGTTCTTCGTAATCTCGTCCCGATGTCCCTCCGTTATCACTGAACCGTCTCCTAACATCGTGCAGCTGGCCATTACGGTAGGAAAAGCTCCCTTTGTGATCAAAACCCGCTCACGACCACCACTCTCTATGATCACACTCATCCGTTTCCGGATAAAGTCGTATGGAATTTCGGCAAATTTCACAGGAAGATGAACAGTGCCAACACGCGCGGCAATAGCTTCATCCAACGGATTTTTCAAGCCAGTTTGTAGCAAAGCATTGATAGCAGCCTGACTCAATACTGCTGTGCTTTCGACTCCATGCCAATCGTAAGCCCCAGAAAGCTCCACAACGCCTTCAGTTAAAGTTCCCGTCTTATCAGTGCACAGAACCGTCATGCTACCAAGATTTTCAATCGCATTGAGATTTCTAACAATCACGCCCTTTTTTGCCATCAGATTTGCTGCCGTTGCCAAATTCACATTTAAAATAGCTGGTAATAATTCCGGGCTTAAGCCAACTGCAAGAGCAATAGAAAACAGTAACGACTCTATCATTGGCCTCTCAAGGATTAAATTCGCAATGAACACAATTAGGGTCATCGCCAGCATTGCTATCGTTAGAAAATCACCAAATTTTCTTATTCCGCGTTCAAATTCGGTTTCAGGAGCACGAAGTGATAGACGCTTAGCAATACCACCGTACTCCGACCTGGGGCCCGTACGAACAACAACGCAGGTACCTATTCCCGCCCTAACGTTAGTACCCATGAAAACACTGTTTAATCTCTTAGACAGTTCAACCTTCGGGGGTAAAACAGCAGGCTCTTTTTCAACCGGAAAACTCTCGCCTGTCATCACGGCTTCATTTATAAACAAATCCTTCGCTGTTAAAACTCTTGCATCAGCCGGCACGAGACTTCCTGCCGACAGCACAAACACATCACCAGGCACTAACTCTCGCACATCAATAGAGATCTCCACCCCATCGCGAAGAACCCGCGCCTTAGTTTGCAGTCTATCTTTGAGCTGTCTAACAGCAACCTGAGCGCTGAATTCCCTTGAGTATCCAATACCGACGGATCCAGCTAATATCAGCATGATGATTGAAGAGTCGACCCATTCACCGCTAATCATGGACACCACTGCGGCGATTATAAGAATCCATAAAAGATGACTTTTAAGCTGGTTCCATAAAATCCTGCCCTTAGACAACCTAATCTCTTCTTTGACCTCATTACGACCATACTCTGAGATTCTCATATTTGCTTCTGCCGTACTCAGCCCATGGAACGATGAGTCCAGCGAATGTATAAGCTCAGTTTCAGAAACACTCCAGAATTGATTTATAACGATTTTTGAACTCATGTTACGGCTCCCCACCTCTGAGCTCCGTCTTACCTGAGTTGCAGATCGCCATCACTAGTTAATTTGAATGAGCACGCTCGCTGCGGATTAAACTAAAAATCAATAAGGACGATTTAACTCGCCCTTCCTTTGGAACTGCTTGGGTTGATGTAGCATCTTAGTTTCGCTTGTCTCTCCGCTCCCATTCGTAAGACATTTGCCTTCAAATCCGCGTGGCGGGCAATTAATTCATTGAACTGGGTTTTGCTCAGCTTAAATACATCGCAATAGGTTGCTGCAGTTTCATCTGTTGTGCGCTTAAATTCACTAATTAGCGCCATTTCACCAAAAGAGGATCCTGGACCGAGAGCGGTTATGAATTGGTCGCCCATGTGTACGTTGATTGTACGGTGCCCTATCAGTAATATATTTTCTCCGATATGATATCTCAACCGGCACCCAGATCCCGACGTGATGTCAGTGCAAGGGTGGTGTAATGTACTCACCGGTGGTTTTCCTTGCATGCCGGAGTCAAAGTTGAGTGCATAGACCGTGCAGGCTTAAGAAAGCTTTTTCATTACGGTGGCCGGTTAGCAGGGAATCGGTCGTTGCTGAGCTGATCCCAACCAGATGATCCAGGTCCTGCCAGGAAACGAACCTGCCCAGCACACGGTGAGCCTAACGACTCTGGCTTTTGGCAGAGTCCGGAGACGCTCGATACGGTGCGGAAAATTTCTCCCGACGCATTGTTTTTTGATGTTAAAAATTCTTGTCTGACGCTGGCAGTCAGTCCCGAAAAAGTTGAGCGAGTTGTGAAGTCACTTCACAGCTCGCTAATTTCTTGACCATTAATTTTCTGGCTTTTTATTCAAGATTCATCAAGAATCCGACGCCAATTGTCGTTGCAGATCTTCCGGCCAAAATCGCTGGAGCAAATCCAGCTTCGACTTGAACCGCATCAAACTTATAACCTGCGGCGATAAGTCCGCGTCCGTGAACTCCAATGCCGGAATTGACCTCGTAACCCCAATCAGCCGATTTAGCTGCGCTGGCACTCCCATTTATGCTTGCCATCATATAGGCAAGGCCCAGACCCGCTTCGGTTCTCAAGACAAAATTGTCGCGTGAAAATAAGTTATAGGACAGGCCTGCGGTTGCTGCGAGTGCATTAGCTTTAAACTCTCCCACTTCGCTCTCGCCAAAAACAACCCTTGAGGTTCCACTGATCGTATAGATGCTTCCGCGAGCAAATCCATCAACTTGGCCTAAGAACCGGCTTCGTATAGCCTGTCCGCTGATTTCGTAGCCGGCTGAATCTGCGCCTGCTCCAAAGGTTGTAAGACCCACGGAAGAGCCAATTAATAAATTCGCTGGACGACGATACGTTTTATATCTTTGCATTACTGGCGAGCTCCCGTCCAACATGGCGTAGGAGTCGGCTTGCGTGTCAACCTGACCCATAACTTGTTGAAGTTGAACCGAGCGTTTTGATCCATTCATTTTCGTGACTTTTCCAGTCGCAATAAGTTCGCCTCGATCAGTGAAAAAGCCAAGCTCATCACCTGAGACGATGCTTTTGTCGTTGACCACACAGACGTCATTACGAGGGCTGCAATTAAATCCTCGTCCGAAGGCTGCGCTTGGCGCTAGGGCCAGAATGCAGGCATATTGAAGCATTTTTTTTGTACGAGTGTTCATAGGGCATTCTCCTTACGCCCCCTTTAAAAGCAAATGACATGCCAAAGGAAAGGTTTGTAACTTCCTGTAATTTTTGCTCATTTTTTGGGCCTAGGTGTCAATAATTTTGACATTGTCCAGTTTTATTCCCAGTTGGGAAAACCGCCACCAGAAGCTAGGCCCACCATTGAGGTTTCCAGGTGGTCCATGAAAGCTCGGGAATTGCCATTCCAGAAAAGCTTATCACCGATGAGCACGTCACAAAAAAATGGAACCAACAAGGCCTCGCCTTTTGGTAGAGACTTACCAAGTCCATGTAGGAAGACGGGATAAACAGGAATCATGGGATATTTTTCTGCGATATAGGCAACCCCTGATTTGAATTTAGCCATTTTTTCTGGTTCGCCGCGACTACCTTCCGGGAATAGGATCAGAATCTCGCCCCGGTCCAGTGCTTGAAAAACACCGCTTAGACGCTCGTCCAATGAAGCTCCATCAGCAGTACGCTTTAGTGGGATGATGCCCATTATCTCCCGTGAGAACCATGCCAGCAGCTTATTCTTGAGAAAATAATCGGCTGCCGCCACGGGGCGAATCTTTCGAAGCCTACTTAGTGGTAATAGGGTCATAAGTACGACCGTATCAAGATGGCTATTGTGATTGGCGACAATAATCGCTGGCCCGTCTTGGGGTAGCTCTTTCTGTCTACGGACGTTCAATCCGATTACCACCAGAATAATCGGTCTTACAATCAGGGCAAAAAAAATAAGTTGAATAAATCGGTTCATCAATTCATTCCGGGACTAATATTTTAGGTAATAGATGTAGTGAAAGAACAGTGGAACAGTAAAATAAAGGCTATCGATTCGATCCAAGATACCGCCGTGACCGGGCAGCAGTTGTCCACTGTCCTTAAGGCCGACGTCCCGCTTTAAAGCTGAAATAGTCACATCGCCAATAAAACCAAACAGACCAATAATTAAGCCAGCCACTGCGGAGTAAAAGTGATCAAGAGGCGTCAGATAAGGTCCAAGGAAATAGGCGATAACAACTGTTGTGGTCACGCCGCCAATCAGGCCTTGATAAGTTTTATTGGGACTTACGGTGGGTACAACCTTATGTTTTCCAAAGAGCTTACCCCAGAAGTATTGGGCTACGTCATTGAATTGAGAAAGGAATGTTACACACAGAACAAGACCAACTCCGCCGCCATTGGGATTACCACTTTGAGGAAGCACTAGCAAGTAGGCTAGATGGCTTACACAAAAAACTGTGGTCATTAGGCCCCAGTGCAGTGTGCCAATGGCTTGAAGATAACCCTTTGTTTCGCCGATAAGGATTACTCGCATGGGTATGAATAGAAACATGTAAACCGGGATGAATATGATAAATAAACCATACCAAGCTGTGGCTACCCAGTAATACTGCAACACGATACTGGCGTAGGCCCAAAAAATAACGCGACGATCCGCACGTCGCGTAGGGATCATGGAGAGGTATTCCTTGAGAGCCAAAAAGCTTACAAATCCGAAGAAAGCAACGGCATAGTTCGTTGGCAGCATCATAGCGGCAGTGAAAATCCCAACGAGAATCCAC
The DNA here is from genome assembly GCA_037134655.1 of bacterium. Taxonomy (GTDB): domain Bacteria; phylum Bdellovibrionota_B; class Oligoflexia; order Oligoflexales; family RGVZ01; genus CAMDKS01. Next base: position 13,547 of record JBAXLR010000002.1, read on the forward strand.
CAGGTTTTCACCCGTAGAACAAGTTCTTCAAATTTCCCAGGTCCTTTGATTTTTAGTAAATAAGTTGTGACGATCGTGGCAACAATGAGGAGTGCCACGATTCCGGTCAATACATTTTGAACGTGAGGGTGAAAATTGCTCATGATCGTTCTATCCTATAATTTAGAAGCCAGATTATACGCCTATGATACCATGAAACCTCATTCCGAACGAGGGTGGATATGATTCTGTATTTTGTCATAAAGTCGCACCGATCATGAAAGATCAATCTCTCGAAACATCGTCCTTATTTTCGGTTGAAAGATACCAGTATGAGGTCGCGCAAAGACGAGTCGCCACTTGGCACGAAGCTGAGGCGCAGTGGTGCCCAATTCCTGTAGCTCTCTCCCCAACAGTTATTGAAAAGACTACTTGGGATCAATTGTATCGTGATGCCATGCTGATTGTGGGCTGTTTTCCTAGGGCCTTACGATGGCTTCAGGTGATGTCTGATAAGGATGAAGTCGTCGCGAAATTTTTTAACCGTATGTTAGTTGGGCTCTCTGATTGTGAGATCAAACTAGCCAAAAAAAGTCCTGATCCCTATTGGGGGCATGCATCCATCCGCTTGGATCTGTTCTGGCATTATGGTGAACTGCGAATTATTGAGGCTAATTGTACAATTCCTGCGATGCAGGCCTATAGCGACAATGTGCTGGAGTCTTGGCTGTTGGCGGGCGGGAGAACCAACTATCGACCGCAAAATGTTGATCAGCTCCTTACGAGTCTTTTGAGTCTCTATCGTACCAATGGTGGTCTTACAGCACGACCGCGGATTGTAATTCTACATCGTCAAGGCGATAGCCAACTTGGTGAATTGCAATGGCTAGCCCAACGTTGGACGGGGATGGGATTCGAGTCGATCCTCGTCACGCCAGAAAAAATTGAGCGTCGTGGAGATCTCTGGCTCGCGGAGGGAATTCCTTGTGAAATTGTCTATCGACATATATTTGCCTTTCGTATCAAAAACGAGCAAATTTTGTCGGCACTTGATCGGTCGTTTGAAACCCATATCTACAATCCCGTCAGCGCCCACTATGAGTCTAAAGCTTTCTTTGCGCTGTTAAGTCACATAGCGGCAGATGAACAACTGTGCGCACAAGTGGGGGTTAGGAGGGAAGAAGCGCTAGCGATTGAGCGCCGCCTGCCGTGGTGCCGTGTTATCGGACCCTCATTTGCCGGAGTTTCACTTGAAAATGTCGAGCGTCGCCTGGAAGGACTGGTCATTAAACGAAGCGTGGGCTACGGTGGACACTCAGTAGTTCTCGGAGAAAGCTGGTTTTCACAGGAAACTCAAGACAGATTGCGCGCACTAACTGGTATGAGTACTGATGTCGATGTGAAAAGTTTTCTCAAATGGCTGGAAAAAGATGAATCTCTTTGGGTCGCGCAAGAACGCATGTCAGGACTGCAGCGCGAGACTAAAATCCTAACCAAAAACGGCATCGAAGAATGGAAAGCATGGTTCGATGCATCCATATTTATAAATTCAAACGGCAGCGCCATCTGCCATGGTGGCGTTAGCCGTGTTGCCAAGAGTCCAATTGTGAATATCGGAACTGGCGGCGGTTTGGCGCCACTCATAATCACGCCCTAGAAGTTCATATCAAAACTCACTTCACCGCTTACGCCAACTTGATAGCTGCTGGCTCGTCTTTCAAAGAAGTTTGTCAGTTCTTGGACGTCCTGTAAGTCCATGAACGGGAAAGGATTCGTGCTGTTGAATAACGGCGCCATGTCCAAAGCCAGGAGGCGCTGATCTGCGATGAACTCGAGGTATTGTCTCATGAGTTTCGGGGTCATTCCGGGGACTTCTTGGCCCAAAACGTCTTCCGCAAATTGAGTTTCGCAATCAACGGCTTCAGTTATCATCGTCTTGATTTTTTCAACCAACGATTCATCGAAAAGTCCGGGCTCTTGCGTGCGAATCTCTTTGATGACTTCAAAGGCAAAAGCCATGTGACCACTCTCATCACGGAACACCCAATTCGTACCTGCTGCAAGTCCGTGCAATAAGCCTCGATTCCGCAGGTAATAAACGTATGCGAACGCCGCAAAGAAAAATAAGCCTTCAATACACGTTGCAAAACAGATGAGATTCAGCAAAAAATCTTGTCGATCAGAGCGGTCGCGCAGCTCGTCCATATCCTTGATGGAATCGATCCATCGTTGACAGAAGGTTGCTTTGGCACGAATTGACGGAATATTTTCGATGGCTGAAAAGGCCTTCGCTCGCTCCTCAAGATTCGGCACATATGTGTCAAGTAGCGTCAGGTAAAATTGCACATGAAGAGCTTCTTCATACAGCTGACGGGATAAATACATCCGAGCTTCTGGCGCATTGATATGTTTGTAGAGGTTAAGGACCAAATTATTGGCAACGATGGAATCTCCTGTGGCAAAAAAAGCTACAAGGCGATTTATCAAATGCCTTTCGCCAGCATTCATTTTTTGCGCTAAATCTGTAATGTCAGTGAGAAGTCCACCTCGTCAACGGTCCATGTGTTCTTTATGGCGTTCCGGTACATCTCATAAAACGCGGGATAACGCATGGGACGAAGGGTTAGATTAAATCCGGGATTAAGTAAACTCGTAGCACTTGGGGTCAAAGTCATTGGCAGGCCTCACATGATTCTGGGTTTTCTAACGAGCAAGCCAGGGCCTGCTCAGCGGTAACTGACGGCGTTGTAGCGGTCTTTGGCAGGTCAGCGCTCACTTTCGCAATGCGAGTCGCTGGACGCGACCTAAGGTAGTAAGTCGTTTTAAGTCCCTGTTTCCATGCGTGCATATACATGGATGAAAGTAATCCAATGTTAGGATTCTCAACGAAAAGATTTAAGGATTGGCTTTGATCGATAAATGCTCCTCGGTCTGCGGCCATGTCGATGAGACTTCGCATGGGTAACTCCCAAGCCGTGCGGTAGACTGCTCTAATGGTTACAGGGATTTCTGTGATCTGCTGGATTGACCCTTCATTCTGTTTGATTTTCTGCCTAATCTCGTTGGTCCATAGTCCAAGTCGCTTGAGGTCTGCTACGAGATAGCGGTTTACCTGTAGAAATTCGCCCGATAAGGTCTCGCGTTTGAAGAGATTGCTGACTTGCGGTTCGATACACTCATAGCTTCCTACGATTGACCCAATAGTAGCTGTTGGAGCAATTGCGATCAGCAGACTATTTCTTACCCCGATCTCTTTGATTTTGAGTCGAAGAGCATTCCAGCGTGCAAGATTGCCGGCAGAAGGTTGAACTCCCCATAGGTCGAATTGCAGTTGTCCATTGGCTAAGCGTGTTTCTGAAAAGTTAGGATGGGCTCCACGTTCTGCGGCGATGTCAACGCTGGCGCTGAGGGCAGACAGATAAATCTCTTCCAAGATCAGTCGATTAAAGTTTCGAGCATCCTCTGAGTCATAAGCCCAGCCTTTCAAGAAAAATACATCTTGAAGTCCCATGATACCTAGCCCAACGGGACGCCACTTTAAATTGGAAAATTTGGCGGACTCAATTGGATAAAAATTCAGGTCGATGACTCGGTCGAGATGGCGTACGGCGTATTTGACGTTTCGGCGCAGCAGGTCCCAATCAAAGCTTTGGTCGGCTTTTAGGTAGGACGGTAGGTTAATAGAGCCGAGGTTGCAGACTGCAGTTTCACCATCGTTTGTAACTTCAAGAATTTCCGTACACAGGTTTGATAAGTGAACTGTTTTGCCTGGCATGGCAGTTTGATTGCATTTTTTGTTGCTGGCGTCTTTAAATGTGATCCAGCCGTTGCCCGTTTGCGCAAGGGTTTTCATCATTCTTGCGTAAAGATCTCTAGCTTTCACTTGCCGGGCATATTTTTGCGCGGCCTCGAGCTCTTGGTATCGACGGTCAAAGTCGTCGCCGAACAAATCAACGAGCTCTGGGGCTACGGCAGGATCAAACAAGCTCCACATTTGATCATTTTGGACTCTCTGCATAAAGAGATCCGGAATCCAATTGGCGATATTCAGATTGTGTGCGCGTCGGGCATCGTCTCCCGTATTGTCCCGCAACTCTAGAAACTCTTCGATATCTGCGTGCCAAGTTTCCAAATAAACGCAACAAGCACCTTTGCGTTTTCCCCCTTGATTGACTGCATTGACGCTGGAATCTAGCGTCTTTAGCCAAGGAATTACACCATTGCTGAAACCGTTTGTACCGCGAATGAGTGAGCCGCGACTTCTCACCCGGCTGTAAGACAGTCCAATCCCGCCAGAAAATTTACTTAACATGGCAGCGTCTTTATATTTGTCGTAAATGGAAATCAAATCATCTTGCGGTGACTCCAAAAGAAAGCAGGATGAAAGCTGTTCATTTTTCGTTCCAGCGTTGAATAGGGTGGGTGAGCTTGACATGAATTCAAAGCTTGAATACATGCCGTAAAGCTCCATGGCTTCCGTGATTGTCTCAGACAGGGCACAAGCGACACGCATGAAAAAGAACTGCGGAGTTTCAATGACATCTCGGCTTTTTGGATCTTTCAATAAGTAGCGATCGTATATGGTTCGAATCCCGAAATATTCAAATCGATCATCCTGTTGGTTGTTGACGGCAGCATTTAAAACATTGCTGTGAGACGTGACAAATGCATGCAAGCGTTGGTTGATCAACCCATGACGAACTCCGCGGTCAATGCTGTCTTTGAAGCATTCGATACCCTGTTCCTGAACCTCTGTATAGATTAGCTGGGCCAGTTTGGAAGCTGCGCGCTTGCTATAGATGGGATCTTCGAAAATTCTGCCGGCGTCGTTATTAATCTCGATCAGCATTTGCTCGCGCTGACGTTTTTTTTCCACGCTACTAAGGTGCAACGCAGGCTGTTGATCGAGGTGATTTGGTCCTGTCTGGTTGTGAATTGCTAGGTGTTCTGTATTAATTCCCGAATTTTGCATAAAAACTCCCATAACCCTGATGATGGTCAGAGATTAAACAGTTGGTGATTTTCGCCGAAAAAATTAACCGACGAGATGCTTCTTTGCTCTATGTAGAACTGTAAGCGACATAGTGTCCCCATGTCAATACGATACACCATAGGTAGTGTTGTGGATTTGGGCAGCTAGACCTGAATACCGCGAATCCCTTGGCATTGCAGTATTGGAAAAAAAACTGTCCACAGGTTGTCCCAGGACTAGTCTCCCGCGCAAACCGTTTTACGTTGTAAACTGGCGAGACATAAAATGCGCTGTTTCACACCACATGCCATGGTCGACAGTCCCCAAAGCCCCTGCTGCGCATGGACGAAACACTTGAGAAATGTTAGCATTTCAGCTCTCGATAACGTGGTCTTGCGATATTTTTCCAACGAGGAGATTGTGTGATGGGACAGAGCCAATTACCGGTAGAAGTCATGAATCAATTGGGGCTGGATGCAATGGCTTATCACCTCACGGAGCAGCGTCTTTTAGATAAGCGGACTATCTTCGTCAGCGAAGGCATCAATGCCGCGGTGGCCAAGCGTGTGATTAATCAATTGCTGGCCATGGAGTACGAAAAGCCCAACACGCCAATCAATCTTTACCTCAACAGCCCAGGCGGAGAGGTCAACAGTGGTTTTGCCATTTACGACACGATTCGCTTTCTAAGTTCTGACGTCAGAATCATCAATACAGGTCTTTGCGCATCCATTGCCACCATCATAAACATCGCAGCCAAAAAGCAGCATCGCTTCTCGATGCCAAACTGTAAGTTTCTGATCCATCAACCGCTGATCCCGGGTCAGATATACGGGCAGGCGTCTGACATTGAGATTCATGCTCGCGAGATCCTTAAAACGCGCCAAAAAATCAATGAGTTATTGTCCAAAGAGTGTGGGCAACCATTGGCTAAAGTAGAAAAAGACACGACACGTGATTACTGGATGAATGCCGGCGAGGCTCTCGAGTATGGGCTTGTGACAAAAATCATAGAAAACATTACAGACGTGCGGTAAGTTCACCGCGATTCACCCTGCGAAGATGGTGGAATTGGTAGACACGCTGGTCTCAGAAGCCAGTGCTGAGAGGCTTGGGGGTTCAAGTCCCCCTCTTCGCACCACGAAGTGAACAGTGCAAACATTAATTTCCAGCAAAATCTCAGTCAATGAGCGCATCCTGCAGGGCTTGCGTCGTTGGCGTATCCTTATTTATGTGGCCCATTGCGCGGCGATTCTTCTCGGAGTGGTTACTGCGATTCTCGGGGTGATCATTGGCCCTGCTGTCCAAGCGTTGATTCGACCAGACCAAGAAATACTACAATTTAGGGACTTGATTGGACCTGTTTGGTCTGGTTGGTTGTCGAATGTCTTAAATACTGATGGCATCCGCGCATTGGAGCTGTACTGGTTCCTTCCGATTTTTCTGGCTTTTATCGCGACGGTCAAAGCTTTGTTGACAATTTTTCAATGGTACACGTGGGAGTGGCTCGGTGAACAGCTTGCATATGGCTGGCGCCAGAAAATGGTTGAATCGTTTGTCAAGTTGAAGCCGTCGCGTCGAGAATATGAAGATATCATTGCGGCAGAGCGGGAATTGGGTGGTTTGATGACTCAAGATATCCGCACTTGCCGTGATTACGTTGTGCACTTTTTTGGTGGATTACCACGCGAAGGTATGCAGGCTTTGTTTATGGCGATTTCAGTGTCAACGCTGAGCCCCAAGTTATTTTTTGTATTTGCGCTTTGTCTGGCGCCCATTGTTGCCTTTCTTGGGCGTCTTGGAAAAAAAATTCGAAAGCGCGCTAATCGTGCCTTGGAAGATAATTCGGTTTTGGGTGAGTGGATTCAGCAACGACTTTTGGGTATCGAGACGATCAAGCAGTATGGCACAGAGAGTTTTGAAATTGGATCCATGCGGCTCGCCAGCGCAAACCTCTATGAAGGATTTCTGCGTGCGACACGGCTTAAATCCCGCACCGGGCCTATGATTGAAGTTTTTGGCGTCTTGGCAATCTGTATTGCTGTAGGGGTTGCATTTTTTGAAATTGCGTCTGGCCGAATCTCAGGAGCGGTAGCGATGTCGTTCTTTGCTAGTCTAGCTATTTTTGCTCAGTCCGCGACGAAACTAGGTCGATACTTCAATAGCAATCGCGAAGGGCTCGCCGCTGCAGACCGTATATTTCGCGTAATTGATCAGTTTGATGGTGCCAAACTAGAATCTGTGCGTTCGCCAGATATTTTCAAAAAAGCAGATCAAAACGCATTAGTTTTGAGTAACCTATGCGTGAACTATGGCAAAAAAATCGCCGTAGAGCTTGTTAGTCATAGGTTTTTGGCAGGAAAGATTTATTGCATCGTTGGCGCTTCGGGTGCAGGTAAAAGTAGCTTGTTCTCGGCGATGTTGGGACTGCGAGATATCACATCTGGCTCACTTAATTATGAGCTGGCCGATAAAATTAGCCCTAGTCAACGGTTACTGATTTCATATATGCCACAGCAGGTCCCGACCTTTCCCGGAACGATTGCCCAGAATGTGGCTTATCCCGAGCAGTCCATCGATCTTGCGCGCGTTGAGACGGCGCTCGCGGCGGTTGGATGGACAATGGATCAGCGACGATTAAATCAGGGACTTAAAACAAGGGTTGGTGCAGGCGAATTGCAGTTATCGGGTGGTGAGGCACAGCGTTTACAGTTGGCCCGGTTGATTTATCATAAGTCGCCATTTATTTTAATCGACGAGGGAACGAGTGCTTTGGACCCTGAGCTCGAAAAACAAGTTTTAGTGCAGGCTCGCGAGTTGGCAAAATCTGGCTCAGTTGTGATTATGATTGCTCATCGACCAGCTGCGACTGATTTTGCAGATGAATTAATTGTGATGGATCAAGGTCGATTTTCAAAATTTGGTCCACGTTCGGAAGTCATAACAAGCTCTGACTTTAGGCGTGTTTTTGGATGAATTACGCGGGGCGTGAAGCAGTATGCTAAAAGCGATTGCAGATATTGACCAGCCAAAGAATGGGGCACTCTATGCTCTGGGCGATGTTCACGGCTGCTTTGATGCTCTGATCGCCTTGGAAGAAAAAATCAAAAAGAGCGTAAAACGAAGCGGACGAAGCTGTTATAAAATTATTTCTGTTGGCGATTTATGCGATCGAGGTCCAGACACAAAAAAGGTGATCGAACATTTTGTTGCCGGAAAACTCGCAGGTACCCATGAACTTCTACTGGGTAACCACGAAATGTTCTTTATTATGGCCTTTGTGGGTCTTCGACCAGACCTCCTTGAGCGTGCAGGAGTTCAACTAGCCTGGTATCACCAGTCGCTCATTCATTTGTACAAGGCTGTTACCAAGCAGGTGGAGAGTTGGCGTAGTAATGGTGGTGATAGTGTTTTTCAAAGTTATGATGCTGATATTAGTGATCCAGGGACTTGGGATCAGGTGCCGTCGTCCCATTTACGATTGCTATTTGGTGCGCCGCTAGTTGCGATGACGCCCACCGCTATCATAAGTCATGCTGTGCTGCATGATGGCGACTTAGACGCCCTGCGAAGTTGTGACCATAAGTCGACAGATGAAAACGACAAGCGCCTTTTGGAGGCAGTGCATCGTTGTCTTTGGGAGAGACACTTTCCGGCGCAGAGAATTGACGTTAGCCGGCGGCAGATTTCAGGTCATACGCCCGTCCAGGTTGTTCGGCGAGAACCTCCACTGGGGGTCATTCAGATCGATACTGGTGCGGTTTACGGGAGAACATTGACAGCTATCAATCTCAGGAGTTTTAGAACAATCGGCGCCCCGTCAAATTTTCAGTACCGGCGAATACAGCGCGAACTTTATGAATAAAAAGAGCGAATAAAGGAAACTTTATCCGCTCTTTTTGGTTTTTATAGCGACTCGCTCGTTTGGTTACTTCAACAATTCTTTGAAGCGCTGCGTCATGAGCGGTACGACTTGGAATAAATCGGCGACGATTCCATAAGATGCTACGCCAAATATGGGAGCATCTTTATCCGTATTAACAGCCACGATAACTTTTGAGGTTCTCATGCCGGCCATGTGTTGAATAGAGCCAGATATGCCGCAGGCAATGTAAAGATTCGGATTCACCGTTTTGCCAGTTTGACCTACTTGCATGTCATGACTAGCGTACCCTGAGTCCACGGCTGCACGCGAAGCACCAACTGTTGCCCCAATAACATCAGCGCATTCCGCAAGGACTTTGAAATTATCCGCATTACCCATAGCTCGACCGCCAGAAATAATCAGAGATGCCTCGGTAAGATCTGGTTTCGCACTCTTGCCTTTGCGGATCTCGATGGTTTTGATCTTCCCATCAGGGGCGGCAGCCGTGACTGGAGTTGCGGTTGCGGCACCACTACCGGTTTTTTGCGCTGGGAAGACATTTTGGCGAATTGTGGCAAATGAAATTTTGGCGCCGTCTGTTGCGACCTCAGCCAAACATTTACCAGCATACATTGGTTTTATGCCAGTTACGCCACTGCCGTGTGCTTCGATTGAAACCAGGTCGGTTAAAATCGCTCCATCAAGGCGGGCTGCCAATCGTGGGAATACATCTCGACCCATAGGGGAAGCAACACCGAGTACTAACTCTGGGGAGAAAGCTTTTATAGCGGCTTCAATCCCGTTAGCGTAGCTTTGAATGTTGTAGAGTGAATTGCCAGGAGCATCGGCGACGAACACCGTGTCGGCTCCCCATCCTGAAAGTTGACTTGCCAAGGCCGTAACCCCGTTGCCGATTAAAATCGCGGCAACGTTGGCAGGACTTCCACCAAGCTTTGCGGCAACCGTCAAGGCTTCGTTGGCAGAGGACTTGATTTTACCATCGCGTTGTTCAACAAATACTAAAACCTTCATAACGCTTCCTCCAGTTGCCTATATGACCTTCGCTTCATCGCGAAGAAGTTTGACGACTTTTTCCACCATGGCTTCAACCGGTTCCCCTGCAAAGACCTGTCCCTTCGGTTTTTCCGGCGGGTATTTAAAGCTTTTGGTGATGGATCGTGGTTTGAGGGCACTTGCGTCGACGCCAACATCACTGGGCGCTTTGACGTCGAAAGGCTTTTTCTTGGCTTTCATGATTCCTGGAAGCGAGGCATAGCGCGGCGTATTTAGGGACTTGTGAGTGCCAAATAAGGCAGGAAGAGAGACATCATAAACTTCGACTTGCCCGCCCTCGACCTCGCGTTCGACACGTGCTGTCGTGCCATTCAATTCAAACTTGGTGACGACATTGACGTGTGGCCAGCCTAAAAGCTCAGCGGTCATTGTGCCGACATGCATGTTGTCATCATCAATGGCTTGCTTGCCGCAGAAAACAATGTCGGCTTTTTCAGCTTTAATCGCCGCCGCCAAAACCTTTGCTACGCCGAGCGAGTCTGTATTTTCTGCGCCAGAATTTGATACGAGCAGTCCGCGATCAGCTCCCATGGCCAGACCTTTGATAATCAACTCTTTGGCCGATTCTCCGCCAAAACTTGCAATGACAACTTCGCCAGAGCCGATTTTCTCTTTTAGTTTAAGAGCCTCTTCAATCGCAAACTCATCGTAGGGGTTAATGATGTATTTTACATCACCCTGCTCGACAGTTTTACCGTCAGACGATAAGCGGATTTTTGTTTCCGTATCAGGAGTTTGCTTGATCAAAACTAAAACCTTCATAGGTCCCCCTTTTTTAGGTGCCTTGTTTAGCCGGAAATTACATTCCGGTTTAAGTGTGGTGAGAGAGAGTAACAAGAGCCTACTGCAGGTGCAAGCAGTAACAACCCTCAAAGAGTCACGATCTTAAAGGGTTAGCCTTGTGAACGAACGTCCCGGCTTGCCTGTTTTTTGGTCGAGCTGGACTTGGGGACAAAGGTCGTCATTGGCACTGCAACTTCGGCTCCGATCTTTAGTCGGGATGCCCGGATGCTGGGGTTAAGGGCTAATATACGCCTGGAGTCGACTCTATACCGCGCTGCGATAGCTGCGATGGTGTCGCCTCGGCGAATCCTATGCACGAGGACGTCTTTCACCTCGATGGCCTCAAGAGTTGGCTCTATGAATCGCCACTTGTCAGCTGCATTCACGGAAAGTCGCAGTGGGTAACCATCTCGACCCTGCCGAACCGGAGGGGTTACCGAGTTAATCAGCTCTGGGTTCCAATGACGCAATAGTTTTTCGGGAATATTTAGCTTTGTCGAAATTTCTATAAGTTGGGACGGTGACTTAACTAAAACCGATGTCGTTGGCAGGGTGTCCAGCGGATCCGCTGTAACGGCAAAGCCGTGTCCTGCAGGATTAGATGCGAGCTGAAGGGCTGCCAATACTTTTGGCACATAGTTTTTGGTTTCCACCGGTAGGTATGCGGAATCAGCTAGTTTCCAGAAATCACTGCTGTGCGTCATACGGATGGCCTTGCGCACGCGGCCTGGGCCGGCATTATAGGCGGCCATTGCAAGATACCAATCCCCAAACTCCTCGTACAGATCTCGCAAGTGACGAGCTGCGGCTAGCGTTGATTTGGCCGGATCTCTGCGCTCATCGATAAATAGGTTCATTTGTAAGCCATATAATCGTGCCGTACCCGGCATGAACTGCCATGGGCCTGTGGCTTTGGCGTGACTGTAAGCTTGATTTGAAAATCCGCTTTCAACCATGCTCAAAAAAATAAACTCTGGCGGTAGGCCCTCTGCTTTCAAGATCGGCACAACTACGTCACGCACAGACTCGCCCCGCACCAGCCATTTTAAAAATGAATTACGTCCGGAATTTTTGAAGTAACGTATCCAATGTTCGACCCGGGGGTTGGTTACTACTGGAATAGCCCCAAAGTAAGGAACTGTTTCGCCGACCATACGTGTGCGCGCGAAAAACAAGGCTTCAACGTCCCTTTGGTCGTATGGGGAGCGTGTTGGGTAGCGTCGACGGCGTGTGTGACGTGCAAATTTGAATGCTTTTTCGGGAGTTTTTGCCTTTGGATTCTCCCTCAGGTACTTATTCTTCAAATATTGGGCGTAAATGTTATCTTTACAAAACTCCGCATCGTCGATTTCCGAAATAAGGTCTTCCTCTGGCTCTTCTTCGTCAGTGTCCGAAATCTCGTTAATTGGCTCGCCTGAGGTGCTTTCAAAATCGTTTGAATAGTTTTGTTGGCTTAGCGCTGACTTAGTTTTTCTGGAGGCATCATTTTGGGAGATTTGAACGGAGGCCAATCCGCGTGAGCGTGAAGTCGCACAGCCTGATGCCGCGTACACTGTTAAGAATACGTAAACAAAAATTTTTGAGACAAACTTCACCGACACAGGTTTGTGTTCTCCTGGGCGAATAGTGCGCATAAAATTTAATCAGCTCATGTCTTATGATAGCGTCTTGAGTGGGATATTGATAGGTGAAATCCTTGCTCAGCCAGCGCACGTTTGTGTACACAAGCGTGCTAGATACCTGGAATATTAGAGATCTTTGCTCAATGTGACGCGAAGGTCAAAATGTAGTGAAATGAACCTGTGACCACGAGACGATCCTTACCCCAAGTTTTGGGTAATGGGGCAAAAGGGGAGGCTAACTTAATTGTTTTCACCATGTTCTCGTCCAAACTTTTATAGCCCGATGATTGAACAACACGTACACGACTGACTCTTCCGTCACTTTCAATCACCATTTCAAGTTGCACAGCACCCTGCAGCCCTCGTCTAACTGCTTCGGATGGGTAGATCCAAACCATTTCAATTTGTTTACGAAGCCCTGTGAAATAGGAAATATATTTAAAACTAGATGTATTCATGTCCACTCGGTCGCCCTCGGCGATATTCTTATCCAGTGGCTCGATGAAGCCCCCACTTTTTGGCGCGAAGACATCTTCTGCCTTTTGCGGAAGGAGTTTCTCGTAAGCAGTCTCTGGTTTTTTTGAGTTTTTTCGCACCGATAGCTGCCCCGGCGCTGCAATGACGCGTGGCACGATGGCGTGTTCGATCTTTTTCTCAATGTTTTTTGGTGAAATTTGTGGGGTTGCTACAGGGTTTTTTACGGATTCAGACGCAGGATCTTGCGCTCTAGTTTCGGCAAGTTTCCGCTCAGATAGGCGGGTTTCTTTTGCGGTAAAGTGGTCTTGCGCGCCGAGACTTGTTGGCGATTTTGGCGGTGCGGTTTCGGTTTGTTTGGTTTCAATAATCCGTTTTGCCTTGGCTATTTCCTTTTTCGTGGCATCCAGAATGCGCGACTCCTCATTGGTGATCGATCGAATTTTAACACGATCATGATCCAATGGAATGATTGGGTCTCGGGCCATTCGTGCACCGAGCCAGCTAGCGACGTGCAAGAGTAAAGATACGATCAATGCAGCAAAAATAATTTTGGGATGCACAGATGGCAAAGACTGCCATCGGCGATCGTTTTTACTGACCTCGATTTTGATACGGATACTCGTCAACGTGGGTTTCCATCCTCGTTCAATTTTTAAAAGTCGGCCTTATGTTATCGGTAGAATCCTCCCGTGTCCAAATAGCATCCCTAAGATCCACCCAAAATACTTGGATTAAATCCCTGATTTTTGTGTTTCTTTAAAAGGTGTTCTTGCCTAGACGGGTGTATTTTTAGGCGCAGGGCATGATTGTCCAAGTGATTTTTTGTTTAAACCGACTTGGCCTATTTGGCTTAATCGGTTCAAATTTAGTTCCCAGCCTGGTGCCAATTTGGCTGGAAAAACCCGCGCGGACAAAGTTTTCTGTCTGGCACAACTCCTGCAGTTTTAGATTGCTGAAAGCTCACAATGGCGTGGGTCGATATGCTCCGTAGGGGCTTGGGAGGGGTTTATGAAGATTCAAAAAGTAATGGGTTGCTTCATCATGTTTTCAATTTCCCAGTGGGCTCTGGCTCAACAATCGGTGCAATGGGACGTCGGCTCTCCGCAAACAATCATAGCTGGTTCAGGTTGCCAGAAAGATGTGGACGCATTCGCATCGACGAACGGCAATGATCTAGCCGTGGTCTTCACACGACTCGGCGTCGATCTTCCTGGTGGAGGTAAGCCTGCATTGGCTGACAGAAAAAACTGCTCCGTGCGAGTTCCGGCGACCATCGCCCCCGGCGTTTATATTGGACGGCTTGTGCAAAGGCTAAGCTACGGGGTTATAAAAACCGCTAATTCAACAGGTGCATTGTCGACGCGCAGTACTTTTTTCGGGTTTGACGTCAGTCCTTACACGGTCTCATTACCATATGGCTATGCGTTGAATCGTCCATTGATGACCCAGCAACGCGTCGATCAATTCAGCGTCACGACATCGCCCACCTGGTTCCAGGGCTGGTGTGCGCGCAGTCGAGCTCCGCGAGGATTCTACCAAGCAAATATCGCGGTCTCCGGTCAAAAAAGTAACCGCTACGAGGATTTAATCATGTTTGTCGACGGTCTTGATCTTAAATACGAAGTTGGGGCTGCTCTGATGCGTTGTCAGATCTGACGGATTTTTTCAAAAGATGACGGCGAAAAAAATAAACTAGTTCTTGGCAATGTCTAGGCGAAACAACGGAGTGAAAAAAGTTATGAAAAAATTTTTTGTCGCGAACGTGAGACTAGCCATGTTGCTGATGACTTTTTTTAGCTCGGCAGCTTGGGCAGGTGATAAAGCGGTTTTGAACGACTGGTTTGCACTTGGTTCAGGTTGTCGAGCCCGCTCGGATCTTGCGGGGAACGTTGACGTAAAGATGCGATCTGATCTAGGGTCTTCAACTGGGATTCATGCAGCAAAGTTTTTTTTCAAGAACTTTAAATTAGCAGAGAGCAACATAAGTCGTGATCTTAGGCAGTTTGGCCGTGAGTGTGCTATCAGATTGAACATTAATCCTCCGCCCGGGAAAAAGATTTTAGCTCTGCGTGCGCAGACAAAATTTGCCATCCGGAAAAGTCAAGGATACGCATTAGATCTACTGTCTGAATTAAAACTAGGTCCGGTGTCTTTGGGGCTTGATCGTCAAAAGTTTCTTGTCTCTGATGTCCAGGAGTATCGCCCGCATTTAGTTTCGTTGTCTGCTGGGCAGGGTCTACCAACGGGACTACCACAACTGGGTTGTGGCGAGCCAAAAATAATCGGCTTTGATTACTCGTGGATTGTGAGTGACAAGCAAGCTGGCAAACAAACACTACCAGTTGAACTTACTGACGATAGCTCGCTTCTGATCGAGGCGGTCCTAGGTGATTGTAGCACCTAAGACAATCCAATTGCTCTCATTTAGGTTGAGCGGCTGGAGGCTGCACCGATGTCAGGTACGAAAAAAGCTGGCGGTATTCGGGTTCATCGGGATAAATATTTTCAGCTTCAGGGGTGTAGCCCGGGCGATCAGAGTGCGAGACTGGCGCCACGTTTCTACCGATGCAGTAAGCAAAGGACTCGAGCACAGGGTACTTGAATTTTCCTTCGAGCTTAAGAGGTGTGAGCTGGATCATGATTGAAGCGACCGTCTCTGACCAAGCCTCCTCCTGTGCAAGTTTTGGATCCGCAGGGTAGGCTTTCCTGTAGCGTTCCATTCTGGTTTGGGTCCACGCATCGGAACGTGCGCTCGCGTAACGTTGCTCTTTTAGAAAAACAAGTCCATACCAAGCGTGGAACAGCTCATTATAAAATGACGACCACTCACCTTTTGTCCAAGCTTCCGGCTTGTAGGCGGCTGGCATGGATATCGTACCACCGTAGAGAATTCCAGGTTGGTAGGAAGGCCAGTCGCCCTCGGCGACTGTAACCGCCGAATCGACCTGAATTAGCTCACGAAAAAATCTGAGCGGCAACTCCCGTGCGGCTGCTGCACGCATATATCTCATTAAAGGATTATTCTGATTGAGGCTTTGGTCTGATGATTCGACAACTCGCCAAAATCGTTCGACTTCTCCACTTTTAAGGTGACTGACGTTCTCGCGACCGCAGCTCACTACGGAGGCGGCGAGGCAAAACATTAGGGGCATTGCTCTAAAATCAAACAAGCGCATGTGACACCTCAAAATGGTTGGCGAAAGTGGCCACCTTCTACCCCACAGAGTGGATATTGCAAGTAAAAACCCCCTGGGACACACTCCGTGTTGACATCAGAGGCGTGCTTGTGTGAGTCTAACCCCTTGTAATGAAATGGTGTTCAGTGGGGGAAGCATGAAAATTGTTGCGCGATCGATAGCCTTGGGCCTGCTGGTTTTGGTGCACATGTTAGCGGTTTCATGCTCGGAAAAAGAATTCGACGCGAATGATCCGAAAAAATCATTTTTGATCGCCAAAGAGCCTTTTGATGATGGGTATTATGAAGAGGCCCTTAAGCGACTTGGTGAATTTAAGGCACGCTTTCCGTACAGCCAATATTCAGCTGAGGCTGAGTTACTCATCGCGGATACGCACTTTCGCTTGGAGCATTTCGGTGAAGCGGCGGCCGCTTACGATACATTTGTAAAGCTGCACCCAAAGCATCCAAAAACGGTCTACGCCCTCTACCGAATCGCTGAAAGTTACTGGGAAGACTCGCCTGACGAGCCAAGCCGTGAACAAGAGTACACGGAAAAAGCGATCGATCAGTGGAAGGAGGTCATTGAAAAATTTCCTAATACTGAATTTGCAAGTAAAGCTAAGGATATGGTCACTCAGGGCCGAAGGCGTCTGGCGGCCAGTATTCAATTTGTGGCACGATTTTATTGTAAACAGGAAATTTGGCACTCCTGCGCATATCGCTACACAGAGCTCTTGGAAAAATATCCAGAGCAGAAGGATATGGCGCAGGAAGCACTCGAAAAAGCTGCCTTTTCCCTGGATCAAGTTGCAGAACAAAAAGAAAAAAACCCAGATAGCGATAAAAATCTTTATCACCGCTCGATGACGGCCCCGCAAATCCGCGAGAAGGCGGCATCTTTGAGAAGAATATTGAAGGGCTGAGCACTCCTAGGCTACCATAGAGGGATGCACCTCTCGTTTCGACATCAGATTAAAGTCCGCGCCCTGCTTGGACCCACACTCCTAGCCGCGGGCTTGCTTTCGCTCCTTGCGTTTGCACTCTTTGTCGCTTCGGTTTTGCAGCCAATTTCAGGCGATGTAGCTGGCGCCGTACGACAGAGTTCTCAGTCCCTGCAAATTTCGTCCCAGATAAAAGATATTCAAGGCCGTGATATCGGTGTTTTTAGCGATCAGGCGCGCTATGTGGTACCCATCAAGCAAGTGCCTCGGCACGTGCAGCGGGCATTTATTGCAGCTGAAGACGATCGCTTCTGGAAACACAAAGGCGTAAGTCTCAAAGGTATGCTGAGGGCGGCCATTGCCAACTTAAAGCGAGATCGATTTGCCCAAGGAAGCAGCACCATCACGCAGCAGCTCGTAAGACAGTTGTTGCTGCCACGCGAAAAAACGATCTTTCGGAAGGCACTTGAAATAGTCCTGGCTGCGGCGTTAGAGCAGCAAATGACAAAAAAAGAGATTCTCGAACTTTGGCTCAATAGTGTTTATCTAGGAAATAATTCATGGGGGGTCGAGGCTGCGGCCCGCCACTATTTTAATAAACATGTTGATCGGCTCACGATAGCAGAGTCTGCCATGTTGGCTGGATTGCCCCAAGCACCCTCTGCTTACGCCCCTCACCTTAGGCCAAAGTTAGCGCGGAAACGCCAGCTGTACGTTCTCAAGCGAATGCTGAAATTGGGATGGTTGGATGAAACGCGCTACACAGCTGCGCACAAGGCCAAGCTCCGGGTGACGAAGCGACGAGAAGAAGTCGTGGAACAAGCGCCCTGGATTACTGAAATGACTCGCATCGAGCTCTGGCGCCGTCTCGAGCAAAAGAATCTACCGAGCTCAGGTTTAGTGATTAACACGACCATCAATAAAGATTGGCAGCTAGACTTACAAGGCCTTGTCCGTTCAAGTTTTCACAGTGTCGCAAAAGATGATCTTGAGATTGCCATTCTCGTTTTAGACGCAAAATCAGGTGCTATTCGCTCATTGATTGGTGGATCGGACTTCCAACGTAGCCAGTTTAATCGCGTGGTGGATCTGGAGCGCCCGTTCGGAGCGTCGATCTATCCGCTCCTCTTTGTTTGGGGCATGGAAAAAGGGTTGATGAATATTCACGGTTATTCCTCAATCGCTGAGGCCGCCGTTAAAAGTCGATTTGGCGAAGCCGAGCAAATCGCCCCAGAACTTGGATACGGAATTGTCCGGGAAAAATTATCTGACTGGGGGCTAAAAGTTAATGAGGCCATGGCGATTGACGAGCTCAAAGGCAGCCCGCTGGCTCTTGCGAGGACTTACTTGCGGATGTCGGAGGGTGGTCAAAAAGGTGCTCAAACAAACGGGTTGATTGCGAGCGTTCATGGTGGCGGCAGGGTGCTCTATCAGCAGACTCCGGAGACAGTAACGCCCACGACGTCGGAAAATTTTGCATGGGTGATAAGACAGTGGATGGCGCTGGGCTCACAAGCGGATTCTCGCGTGCTGGCAGGTCAACCCATCCTGAAAGCAATTAAGGGCTGGAATGCTTGGTGGGTAATCGATCGCTCAGATGTGATCATCACCGCATGGCTGGGTGCCGAGCGCGGGGAGCCAAAAACACCTGAGTCCCTTAAACAAAACGACATAGCCATGGATCTTTTACTGTCAAAGTGGATGAGTAAAAATTTGAGCCCGTCTGCCATGGGTCCAGCGCCTGAAGGTATTAGTTATCACATCTCGCCGAGTTCCACGGGATTGCGAATCATGCGCCTACCCATAGTTGTGCCCTCGTCTGGCGCGCTTTAGTGTTTTTTATCGTCCGATGCGCTCGAACTTTCCTGATTTTTTAGAATAGTGGCAACTCATGCAGGTGCTTGGCGCGGGCCGATCACCTGCTGGGAAGTGCGCATTGTTAGCTAAATTACCATGAATATCATAGACGAAAAAATCGTGATTACCGGAGCCATCTTTTCGTTCTAGTACGATTTCCGTTTCTAAAACTAGCGCTTCCAAATCACCAGTTGTCGACTCCAACGTTTCTGAAACCGATAAGTTTTGTAATTGGCTGTTGGATCGATAAATAACTCTTGTTTTGTTCTTCACGCGGCTTTTTTTGACAATGATCTTTGGCCAAGATTTGAAATTCGTCAGTCGCAAAAAGTCAGATAAAGTCTCTGGGATCAGCACATTTCCACCATGAATATCTCTTAACTGGTAGGCCCATGTGTTCCACCATGGACGTATGACATCCAAACTAATTTCGTTTGTACCATCACTGGTTAGATCTTTTAAACCATCCAAAATAGCGGGTGGCAATTTTGTAATGTTAATCGTGCCTCCTAGATTGGCTGCACAACCAGGATGGTATGTTCCTCTTAGGGCGTCAAAAACGTAACAACCAAAGCTGCGAGTATATATATCGCGTGGCGTTGACCCTTGGGGCAGGCGATAATTTATTGTCTCATCGCTGACTAAGTTTGATGGTCGGTCCGCCATCGTGGGTTGGGACGGCATCCACAGTAGCAATGGTATCAGCGTCAGAATCAGTTTTGGTAGCATGGGCCCCTCAAAAGGCTTGGACTCAAGGCTACTATCATGGGGGGGAATAGCTGGCAATCGCGTCTTGACACTGATCTTGGTGAAGGGTAGTTTTCGCGCGTCGCCAAGTCGCAGATCAGGACCCACAACAACAATGCAAATGCCTGAAATCATTTACGAAGACCGACACCTGGTGGCTGTCAATAAGCCAGCTCGCGTGCCGGTAGCCAGCGAAGACAGCGGGGATTTGACCCTGCTCTCCATGGTTCGGGAATGGAACAAATTACGGCAAGAGCCTGGTAAGAAGGGGTACTGCGTCCCCATTCACTTTCTGGACAGGCCGGTCAGCGGTGTCATTTTGTTCGCAATCAGCAGTAAAGGTGCCAGTCGACTTAATCAGATGTTTCGCGATCGTTTAATGCACAAGACTTACTTGGCCGTCGTGCACGGTGCGCCTGGCTCGGCTGAAGGTCAGCTCGAGCATTGGTTGGCAAAAGATCACAACGAGAACTTCTCCAAGGTGGTCTCAGCCAAGAGTGAAGATGGAAAAAAATGTGTTTTAAATTTTCGCGTACTGGCAACGGTCGAGGGACGCTCACTTGTAAAAGTAAATCCCATAACTGGACGCAGCCATCAGATTCGCGCCCAATTTGCCGCTATTGGCTGCCCCTTGCTTGGCGACACCAAATATGGCGCCGTCTCATCCTGGGACGGAAGGGTAGCCCTTCATGCCGCAACTCTGAAGTTTGCTCACCCGGTGGGGGGTAGTGCCATGAGTCTAGCAGCCAAATTGCCCGACTACTGGCGTGATGTTTGGTTCGGACAACTTCCTGATGTAACCGACATCAGCTGATATGAGGATTTAGTCTATGGTTTTTCGAGGAGGAAAGATGCGCGCTGATAATCAGAACTCGCGCCTTACGGGCGAACGGTTCAAACAGCCAAAGCCCATGATTCAAACAACCACCCTTTGGGATTTTCCTAGTCAGCACTATGGTGATAACGAACAAGGTGATGGAGAATACGCTGGGGTGACGCCGAGTTATGTCATCTGGAACCTGCTGCAGCGCTATACCAAGCCTGGCGCTTCTGTGCTTGATCCGATGTGTGGAAGTGGCACAACCCTAGATGTTTGCAAAGATTTAGACCGCAGTGGAGCTGGTTTTGACATTTCACCCACGCGAGCTGATGTGGTCAAAGCGGATGCGCGTCGACTACCAGTTAAGGATGCGACAGTTGATTTTGTTTTTGTTGATCCCCCGTATGGTACTCATATCAAGTACAGTGGAGATCAAGCTTGTATCGGGGAACTGGATCAGCGTGGTCCAGACTACTATGCGGCCATGGAAAAAGTTTTCGCTGAAATCTACCGAGTGCTGAAAGATGGCGGTTACGCTGCCGTCTACATTCAAGACTCCTTTGCAAAAGGCAAGGATTTTGCCCCGCTTGGATTTGAGTTATTTTTAAGAATGTCGGTATTGATGCAGCCTGTCGATATTGTCTGTGTGACGCGTCATAACAAAAAGCTCAAGCGTAACCATTGGCACACCTCAGCGATTGAGGGCAACTTTTTCCTGAGGGGGTTTAACTATCTCTTCATTTTTAGGAAAAATGTCAGAAAGGATTCGGAGCGACTGTCCCATGCTGATTCTGGCGCTCTGTCCTTTTATTTCAGACAGGTCGCAAAATCTAAGCCTGGAGAAGTGGTGACCCCCGAGGCGCTCGCCCAGGCTATCGCGACAGATCGACAAATTCTCGACAAGAAATTGGTACGCAAAGAGGGCAAAAAGAATTTCAAGAAAATGGCAAGAGAACAGCAGAAGCATCATTTTAAAGGTAAAAATAACGATGCCAAGCGTCCTGGGCGGTTTGAACCCAAAGGGAAAGGGCAGAAGAAGCCATGAAAAATATTGAAGAATTACAGGGAGCTTTGCGGAAGTTCGCCGGTGATCGCGATTGGGAGCAGTTTCATACACCGAAAAATTTGGCAGCAGCACTTTCAGTGGAAGTGGCAGAACTTCAAGAGATTTTTATGTGGCTGACGCCGGATCAAAGTCAGGACTTGAGTCCAGAGAAACGCGTCCAGGTGACCGATGAGGTTGGCGATGTGTTCATTTGTCTTTTAAATTTTTGTAACAGCCTGGGACTGGATCCCGTTCAAGCGGCGGCGGATAAGCTCGTAAAAAACGAGCTCAAATACCCGGTCGAGAAGGCTAAAGGCCACGCGAAAAAATATACTGACTTTTGATCCACAGAAGACGGATTAAAACTCGGGCGGTACGATAAATTGACTCAGCGCACTGTGCCAGGAGCCGCGGCTGATATCAGTTTCGTCTTCCGGTAAACCAAATGGCAGTGGTCGATTCAAATAGTCGGCTGTGAAACGCGTGTAGCCGTCAGATAAGCCGCGATCCGGTCGCTCTGTACCCCAGCTATTCTTGGCGACTAGATATTTCAAGTCCCCTTGCAAAGCGGCTTCTTTGAGTTCGTTACTCACGTCGCCCTCTCCGATTGAGCCGACGCCTGGAACATTTTCAACCGCGTAATCTTCAAGGACGAGAAGGTGGCCCCCTTGTCCAGAGGAATATCCGCGCTGAAGATAAAGGTCATAGTCAAACGTCGCTGATTTCTCCGTATTAAGGGCGGAAAATTCAATCATAACACTCATAATCACGGGCTTTTTTTGGTTTACCGCTTCGAGAGCTCGTTGCAAAACACTGGCTCGTTGTCTTCTAACGCGAAGCGGTATGCGGGGGTCTGGCCCAAATAGCTGTGGGTAAGATAGAATCGTCCATGCGTGGCGACCACCTGCGATTTCATCGGCAAGTGAGTAATTACCCCGCGAGGCCTCTGCATTTGTTCTCAGCTCAGACGCTGGTCGTATCTTTTCTTTTAGGGATGACATCTTGACGCCAAAGGCCTGGTCAAGCGCAGCCATTACGTTGGCTGCCGTGCGGTTAGCGGGATCTTTTAACTGACCCTCACGCATGGCCAGGTTGAGAGCCTCTTCGGCAGTTTTTTGGGTTGTTGAAATCTCGGAGTCAGCTTCTCCAGCGATAAAGTCTGCCTCCAGCATATAGCCGTGTTTGCGGATGATGCGGCTAGCGTCCATCCAGCTGCCCGATGTGTTGACTTGCTGGGAGCGACTATTCAAAACTTTGTAATACCAGTCCCAATAGGTCCAGTAGGACTCAGAAAGATTGACCGTTTGCCCTGTTGCTGAAAGGTGCAAGGATTCGGCCCAGCTGGAAGTTGCATACAGCCAGCAATTACCGATGGACTGCCGTTTGACTGGGGTGTGTGCGACATCTGATACGGAGAGATGGGATGTAGATGGGCGTTCGCCGCAGCTGCTAGAGATCAAGGATGCGAAGAGAAGCATGACGGCAAGGCGGTATCGGGTGTTTTTAAAAAGCATCAGTTCTTCTCTTTGCATGGTTTTAGGCCCGGGAAGGGGTCATTAAAAAACTTAAAATTCATGCTCGAATTATCAGCATCTTATAGCGATGTCTAGATATTATTAATAACTTTGAAAATTTATCTTTGACGGACAGAGGATGCTTTTGACGGGGAGCTTCGCTGGGGTTATATTATTGGAAAATCGGGAATTTATTATTGTTTTTCATAGTTATTGCCCGGCATTCCAACTGGGCCGAAGCTTTTGACCTACAAACCAGCTAGAGGCGACTATCATGACCAGTTTTACGCGGCGTTTTTTCATAATATTTATAGTTATTACAGGATCTTACTGGGGTTCGGTCCTGCTCGCCGCTGACGCGAAAATCAACGCGCCCGTTGCCGTGACGGCCGAGCAGGAGAAGCCCGAGGCTTCAAAGGCAGTAGCTCAGACCCCTGCCATGGATTCCGCGTCAGCGCCAAGGTCTGAAAATGTCAGTGAAGCTGGGATTTTTTCCCGCGCTTGGGACGCCGGCCTTATCGCATTCATGACGCTTTTACTGTTGATCGGATCCTCGATTGGTTGCTGGGTGATCATCGTCACCAAGTGGAAGGACTTGGAAAAAATCAGTACCGCTAACGATGCGTTTATCAAAGCTTTCTGGGAGTCTCGTTCATTGAATGATCTGAATACCCGCTTGCAGGAGTACCAGTACAGTCCAGCGCGCGAAGTGTTTCGCGGCGGCTATGCAGAGTTGGCGCGCAGTAATCAAATGCGTGAGCACACGAGCTCGCATGAAATCGGTATTAGTTCTGCCATGGATAATTTGAATCGATCTCTGCAAAAAGCCAAACTACTGGAAAGAAAACGCCTGGAAAAAAATATGAATTGGCTTGCCATCATCGCTTCGGTTTCGCCATTTGTGGGTCTATTTGGAACCGTGTGGGGGATCATGAACTCCTTTGAAGGGATAGCTCGAACC
This sequence comes from bacterium, assembly GCA_037134655.1. Lineage (GTDB taxonomy): Bacteria > Bdellovibrionota_B > Oligoflexia > Oligoflexales > RGVZ01 > CAMDKS01. The sequence goes on from JBAXLR010000002.1 coordinate 37,382, forward strand.
GGCAGCGCCAGCTTGGCAGCAGTTGCACCAGGTATCGCAGAGGCGTTGACAGCGACAGCTTTCGGCTTGGGAGCAGCGATTCCAGCGGTCATTGGGTATAACTTGTTTAATGGCAAACTTCGCTTTCAGATGATCACAGTGGACGGGTTTTGTGTGGATTTTTTGAATATTGTAGAACGCTACCTCGTGACAGAAAAAACCAAGGGCGTTGAGAAGGCTTAAGGTCTAATTTCTAAAAGGAAACTGCGTTATGGCGCTTGGTCGTTTCAACATGAATCAAAACGATGATTACAGTGGTGACTTTGCCGATATCAACGTGATTCCACTGGTCGATGTGCTCTTGGTGCTTTTGATCATTTTTATGGTTGCAGCTCCTATCAGCATTGGCGGTATTAATATTGATCTGCCGATTAGTAAGGCCAGAGGCTCGTTGTCTGACGAAGAGCGTGTGATTGTTACGATTAACAAAGATGGCGAATTTTGGATGGACAAAGTGAAGGTTCTCCCGCCAGCATTACCTGAAAAGTTGAAGGCGATTTATCAGTTTAAAGATCGCAAAGAGATCTTCATTCGAGCAGATAAGAGTGTGATTTATAGCCGCGTCATTGATGCCATGACGGCAGCACGTATGGCTGGTGTGACAAAAATATCAATGCTCACGCAACCGCCTAAGGCTTAATTCCCATGGCTGTGGCGCACCCAAAATTAGCTTTTAAACACGACTTCGGGCCGGCCCTGATCTCGCGCGTGGAGCCAGTGGGAATGCCCGCGGATCGTAGGTATTTTAGCAAGATTCTCGGCGCGACTCTTTTGCTTCATGCACTGGTTTTGACTCTAAATCCGGATTGGTTTTTCTCCATGCCGATCGTCAATCTTGAAGAAAGCATCGCCGTGGATGCAGACTTTATGTCCGATATAACTCTCAACGCGCCTCAGGAAAATGCATTGCCGAATGCGAAAAAATCTGAAGACGTAGCGGTCCCTTCCAATCTCCTACCCCAGCTGCCAAAGAAGTTTGAAGTTGAAGAGCAGTTAAAAACCGAGGAGAAATCTTTAGCCGATAAGAAAGAGCAAGACATTGCGGATGAGGCTGACAAAAAGCAGACGGTCCCTGTTGAAAAGCTTGAATCACAGAAAACCCAAGACGACCCCAATAAAGTCTCAAAAGAGGACTTGCTGAAGCGTCTGGCGGTTGAGCGCCTTAAGCAGCAGAACAAAGTCGATAAGCAAATGAAAGCCCAGAAAGACGCCCTGGCGAAATTAAAAGAAGAGCTTGTGGCTAAGGATGCCAACAAGAACAGTAGCCTTGGTGGGGCAGTGGGAGTCGGCGCGATCCGTGCCAAGAACTACGCAGATTTGTTGCGAGCTGCGGTGAAGCGAAATCTATACTTGCCCAAGACATTTGAGTATGACCGGGCCCAACTTGTCACCCAATTAAGTGTTGTGCTTAATGCGCGCGGCGAGTTGGTTGATGTTAGGCTCGCAAAATCTAGTGGTAATGTCGCCTATGATCAGGCCGCGATTGCCGCCTTACAGAACTCTGTGCCGCTGCCCCAGCCGCCCTCTGAATTTGTTGGGCAGGCCATTACGTTTAATTTATCGAAGTAGTGAGGAAATGATATGAGCTCAAAAAATATTGCATTCAGAATTTTTGTAAGCTTTATGGCCGCAGTGTCAGTTGGAACTTTGGCGCGCGCCGCAGGCGTTGTTGTTAATATTGATAGCCCACAGTTTCGTGAAGTTGTTTCAGCGGTGCCTCAGTTCGCCCTAGGTGAGGGTAGCTCCGATGCAGAGAGTCGTGAGGTGGCGGATGAAGCTAATTCCGAACTTAAGCGCTTACTTGAGTTCTCGGGTATTTTTAAAATTATGGGAGAAGCTGCATTTAAGGAGCTTGTGACCAAGGCGCCGCCCGCTTTTTTTCGGGAGCAGGGCGTGGGAGGGGGCGATTTACTAGAATGGAAAAATGTTGGGGTCGAATCTTTGACCCTTGCGGAAGTTAGCCGAGAAAAAGGCTCCTCATGGTCATTGATTATCAGAACGATTGATATTGGGCGCCGGGAAGTCTTAGTCGGTAAGAAGTACAGCGACATATCTAGAAAGCAAATTGTGGGTGTCGTCAGGCGCTATGCCGATGAGATTCTCAGAGCCTACACGGGCAAATCAGGTATTTTTAATTCCAAGCTTGTGTTCGTTGGTCGGACATCGCAATCGGCTGCGAAGCAAATTTTCATTTCTGAATTTGATGGATCTAATCCCGTTCAGATTTCAAAAGGTAATTATCCCCATTTGTCCCCGAGCTTTAGCGCTGATGGCAAGTATGTGACTTACACATCCTACGAGGCAGGAAATCCAGACCTGTATATTTACGATATAGCAGCGGGATCAACCAGAAAGTTATCCGGCCATAAAGGCATCAATAGTGGCGGAAATTTCGCTCCCTCCGGAAAGCTATTGGCGTTTACGGGCTCAGTTAATGGTGACGCAGATATTTATACGGTCATGCCTGGCGGTAGTTCCCGGAAATTGTTCATCAGCGGCACTGGACTGGATGTTGACCCCTCGTTTTCGCCGGACGGCAGTAAGATAGCATTCGTCAGTGGTCGGTATGGTAATCCCCATATCTTCGTCGCAGCTCTCGAATGGAATTCACCGACCGATCCACGGGTTAAAGATGACAAGAGGCTAACTTATGCCGGCTGGTATAACGCCACTCCCGCCTGGACGCCTGAAGGTGACCGAATTGCGTTTGCTGGCTACGATAAGGAAATCGATCGGTTTGATCTTTTTATGATGAATCCCGATGGTACGAAGTTGGAACGCCTCACCTTAAGAACAGGTGATAATGAGCGTCCGTGGTTTTCGCCCAATGGGCAAAATTTGGTTTTCATGTCCAATCGGACCAAGGGCCAAAATGTAAAGAGTGTTCACCAGCTCTACATTATGAATCGAGATGGCAGCAACCAACGGCAATTGGCAACTGGATTGTATGAGGCTCAAACTCCTTGTTGGGGTCCGAATTTTTAATTTTTAATTCCCTGCGCAGGAGGCGTGAATATGAAAATGCTTAGATGTCGTCAGATAGTATTTGTGGGTCTCATAGGTTTTTTCTTCCCGTTCGCATGTGCTGAAAAGAATGCTGAGGAAGTGGTTGCGCCAGAGCAGCCACTGACCGACTTGCCGGTGGCCCCAGCGGCGCCTGTTGCGCCTGAAGCTCCAGTCACTATGGAGATTGATGAACGTGCGCCGAGCGAACCTGTGGCGAAGAAGAAAAAACCCAAAGCCAAGCCAGCAGGTAAAACCAAAAATAAACGTGTAAGAAAATAACGGCGAAAAACTTACTGTTTTTGTAGAAGTAATGAGCCCCAGGTAAGTCCTGCTCCGACTACGGCCATGACTATGAAGTCACCTTTTTGGTAGCGGTCCCAATTCTGCGAAAGAACAGACGGTGCGCCGCAGGCGCCTTGATTGCCATAGTGCACCACGTTGAACAAGTGTTTGGATTCCGGCACACCCATTTTTTCCATCGCTGACGTCAACATGCGGTAGTTGGCCTGATGGCCGATGAACCAGTGCGCTTCCGATACCTTCAAGTGATTTCTTGCCAAAATATCCTGGGCGGCCGCGATCGTTTTGGTAACCGCGAATTTCTGTACAGCAGCCCCGTTTTGGTGAAAGAATTCGCCGTCGGGGAGATGAATGTGTTCCCAGCCGCTTGGAGCAGATTCAACGAGGCTATCTATGACTTTTAATGCGCCTGGTCGAGTGGTCGAGCTCGTAACAGCACTGATTGACGAGTCACCAAATAGAATGGAGTTACGTCTGTCCGCATAATTAACCCTGGTGGTATACCTTTCGGTGCAAAATATGGCCCCTTCAGTGGTTAGGCCGCTTGCAATTAAACCACGCATCACATGGCATTGGACAACAAAGGTGCTGCAAGCTGAGTTGACGTCAGAAGCGCGTACCCGCTCAAGTCCAAGTTGTGATGCGATGACGCATGCACTTGCTGGGATGTCGTCATCCGGTACCGATGTTCCGCCAATGACAGTATCAATTGATTCAGAAACAATATGAGAACGACCTTGTGCAACCTTCCAGGCTTTCTCACTCATGCTGGCAATGGACTCAATCTGGCCTGCGGCTTTTAGGGCTACGCGATTGGTCTGGCCGTGCCGTATTTTTGTAATCAGTTCTTTGGTCAATACGGACCTACGAGTTTCGATACCAACTCGGTCTTTTATCCAGTCGGCAGCGGAACCGATATCCAATTGATCGAAAAAAGAATTTTCGAGTACGTTATCCGGAAAATGATGGCCCATGGAATAGATAAACATAGAGCGAAGCTCCCAGGATTTTAATTGGTAAACATTCCACCATTCACGTGGATCGTGCTGCCAGTTATATAGTTGGAACCCTCGCCGGCCAGGAAGGCTACAGCAGCAGCAACATCACCTGGTTCGCCGAATTTTTTCAGAGGTATTTTGGCCATGATGGCGTCTTTAGCCTGATCGGGCAGGGCATCAGTCATGTCGGTTTTTATAAAACCAGGTGCGACGCAATTACATAGGATGCCGAATTGGGCCAAGTCTTGTGCGATGCTCTTGGTGAAAGCTGTTATTGCGCCCTTTGTTGCAGCATACATACTTTGACCTGCGTTGCCTGTGTATCCAACGACTGAGGCAATATTGATGATTCGTCCAGATTTGGCGCGGATCATGCCTTTCGCAGCAAGTTTACTAAGGAGAAAGGCTGGCTTCAGGTTTGTATTGATCAAGGTTTCGAAGTCTTCAGGTTTTGCGAATGGGAGTATTTGATCAATCGAAATGCCTGCGTTGTTTACCAATACTGAAATCGGTCCGAGTTCTGCTGTGATTGTTTTTATGAGGTCTTGACAGCTTTGCGGATCGGATAGATCTGCTTTGAACGGCATCGCGCCTGGAATTGATTTAGCCAGCTGGTGAGCTTTTTCTTCTGAACCACGATAATGAAGAGCCACTCGAAAACCTTGTTGACCTAGTGCGACGGCACATGCAGCCCCGATTCCACGACTTGCGCCCGTGACTAAAGCGACTTTGCCGGTCGCGGCGGATGACACGCTCATGATCTATTTCCCCCAAGCACATTCATTGGCCTGAGAGGATAACACCATGGTCTCGTGACCACAATCGCCTTTGAGGGGGCTGACCTTACTGTTTAGGAGGCTTTTTTTGCGTGCAACGGGCTGTCTGATTTTTGAGCATTCTTAATTTTGAAAGCCCACTGCACAACCGACGCGGTTGTCCGCCAGATGCCTTGAATATCGTTACTGGCATCTGGATGAAAGCCCTCATGGGCCGCGCGGTTTCGGAAATCCTGGAAAACGTGTAGTTCCTTACACAGATCCGCAAGTTCTCTATCATCATTAGCGCCGGTATTGAGTGTATTGGCTAGGCCCGCGGTACAGTTTTGTCGACCAAATATAAGAAAATATAGACCGAATGCTTTTAGACCATCGAGGGTAAAACGCCTTCCGGGTTGGAATTGACAAATTGCACGCAGCATTTTGCGTAATTTAAACTTCGAGAAAAATGGGATGTCCCGCACAACAGGTATTGATGCGATGTAGGCTTCAAACTCATCCATTTGTCGAACAATTGGGCGTGCATAGCCAAGAACATCGAGCTTTCTTTGAATGGAGCCGTTTTGCAGGGACTGGCTCACCATGTCTTCGAAAAACTCACGATATAGTAACTCCATCGCTTTGTACTGCATGTCGATCAGAGGCGAAAGGTCAATAGAGTCAGCGTGTTCACTAACCGTCGCCGTCTTGTTGAAAAATAGCGCCGTGCGAAGTGCTCGCTTGACCTCACTAGAAAGTACTTTGTAATTTGGAATCATGGCGGCCAATTCTTGATCCAAATTGAAACTATCGGACCTTATGGGTTCAACAACTGTAGTTGAAGAGAGATTATTGTGGCTAATGCCTGGTGTCGGAGCAATGAGGGCTGAGAGCTCATCTTTAATTTGTGTCAATGGATGGTCCAAATACAGTGGTGTTTTCAAATCTCTTACGGCACTGCGCAGTTCTTTTTGAAGATCCTGCAGATCTTTCTTGGTTAGAGCTGCGACAATGTCTTGTTGCACCGACGGAGTGGAGTTTGGTCTTGTCAGCATTGAAATTAGCTCTAAGTGGCTTCGCGGTGTATTGATTGAGGCGAGGGCATGGACCACGGCCCGGAGGAGTGTCTCATCATCGGAACGAATATAATCAAGGAGCTTCAAGACGGCATCATCTCGCCCAGCCATCTTGGACATCAATCTGATAAATCCAAGATGTGCCAAGCCCTTTTGCTTGCGACATAGCGTACTCAAAACAGCGATATTGGCGCCCTCAGGATCTTTCCATGCCATGGCCAGGGATGTCCAAATATTCTGATCCGACTGGACCAGTGGCGCTTTCGTCTGTAATGACGCGAAGAAATCCATCAGGGGATGCGCTTTGCTTGGTGCATCATCCGTGAGTGTGTCAAAAAATTGTTCGATGGAATGGACTTTGTCACCTGCAATGGCGAGTTGGCCTGAACTTGCTTTTAAGCGTGCTTCTGCCAATTGGGGGTATTTTGATGCTTCATAAGAGCCTGCAAAGTGACCGCCTGCCATGAGATTTTGAGGCAATTGCTCGAGTGGCAAATGAGATATAACTATTTCTTTCCAGCAGTTCTTCAGAGGCGCTCTTTGGAGGGCATTTTGAATAGCTTTCCGAGGGAAGCCTGCAAGATCATCAAAACTAGCTTCGTTAGCTGAAAAAATTCCATTTAAAATCGATTCCGGCGCGTCGTGTCTGGACCATATGGGCGGTAGGCTTGCGGAGATTTGAGGCTGACGAACGTCCTTTGATAGCTGCTTTTCAAGTTTTGAAAAGCTGGCTTTACGTCTCCCGTGCGATTCGCGCGCGCTTTGCAATAAGTCGATCCAAACGAAGTTAGTGTGACTGGAGAAGATGGCATCGGCTTTGCTTTCAACATGGCGCAATAGATAAGCGTACGCTGTAAATATGGCTTTGTGGTCTGGATGGCTTTGCGAGACGATGTTTGTCAAAATATTCTTGCTAAGGGATTTCAATCGCTCGGATTCAATGTCAAATTGAAGGGCTCTTTCAAGTAAAAGAGCATGAAATGCTGGTGACAATTCTTCCCACCCGGCGCTGGCGATCGTTGCGCGCGTTATCTCATAACCATGACACAATGGCGCCAGTTCGAGAATCGTATAGCGAATTCGTTGCGGTAATTCTGGTATTGCCAAAACGGGAATAAGGCGGTGCCACAAGACTCTTTCGGTTGTTCTTGCCCAAGCACGCAGAGCAGCAGCCGCAATATTCTGGTTCCAGTTAAGAAATTCCCGCATGACCCAGAGTTCAAATTCAGGCCGATTAGTTGCGATGCAAAACTCAAGCCCCATGCCAATCTCGCGCTCTGACGCGCGGAGTTCAATGAGTGTATGGATAACAAAATCGGGTAGGCCAATGCGAGATTGATGCCAGCTTTCAAGTAGCCTCACTCGGTCTTGAGAACTGTCGGTATTGAGATATTGATCTAACTCTTGGCTACTGGCGACACGCCAATTCGAACTTATTTCCATAAAACCCTCGCGCTTTAGTGGCACTAGGGTTATCGGATGCCGGCCTACGTATCCGAGCCTGGTGGTCTATGTGAAAGTGGAAAAAGTCTAAAATATTCAATTTAATTAGTTGGTTATATGATATTCCGAGGCTCGTCATTTCGGTGTTCGGCGCTGGATTTCAAAATTTGGCGCCAACGTTGAAGTGGAACTCCCCACGTTTCCAAAGGGGGGCTTTTTGATCGGACCTCGGAAAACAGAATGCGCTATCTTTTTGACACTTCTCACTCTTGGGTTCATGCCAAGGAATACCGTACGCCAAATTGATTGAGCCGATGGGGGTCAGAAAATTGATAGCGGTTCCTGCCGATGTGAAGTTTCTCTCCCAAATAATCTTAGGATCTGAGGCCACGTCAGAAATTTCATAGCCGATATTATCCTCGATACTACGTTGGGGAGTGCCTGAACAGGCTGGATTTGGGCCAACTGATGAATCCTCAGCAAACGCCTTCTCAAATTTTTGTTTTTCCTTTTGGCTGAAACTTGAGGTGCCGGAGTCAATGAAGAGTGTACCTGCAAGAGACGACGCAAATCGGTAGCGTGCTTCTGCCTTAAGAATTAATCGCCGCGATCCCCCTGTGGGAGAGGCAGTAAACGTACAGTCCCACACCTCGTCTTCACCAAGGTTGGGACGACGGACTATTGGCCCCAGACTGCGTTCACGGAAGCCTCGAACGGTATCGACGCCTCCTGCGGGAAGTCGCTCGCTGGCAGGCAAGATGTCACTATTTTGTTGACCTCTTCGCTCGACATCCTCATAACTCGTGAAGTTTACTCCGAATGCAAAGACAACATCCTCAGAGAGGGATAAATAGCGATTATTTGTGACCTCCCACCGGAAGTAGCGGAGATCTCCACCTAGATCATAACGAGCCCATGTGGCCTCGGAGTCAATTGAATATCCAGAGCTTGTCCAGGTTTGGTCATTGCGCTTGTCTAGTACGAATCTTAGGCCACCTCTACCCACTGCAAACGTGTCGGCAAGAAAGGCGTCAACGTCCTCGAGCGTTCCTTCTTCATCGTTCAGCTTTCTTGAATAGAAAGTCGAGATTTTTGATCCAGGAATGAGGGTTCTCAAACTATGGGACAGTTCAATTTCAAAACCCTTGGTCAACGACCAGGCGTTATCAGTAGCGCGTGCCGCTTGGGAGACCGATACGGTTCCATCGATCACGGAATCGAGGATATGGGGTTCCAAGTAGCCGGCCGAAATTGATCGACCAAGGAGAGTTTTTGAACCAATGGCTTTTTGGTGAGCCTCTTCGTTGAAACTAGCTCGTCCGTACAATTGGCGCCCCGTTCCAGCAATATTGGTTAAAGCGCCCTCTAGGTTGTACCTCATGCCATAATAAGAGCTCCAACCTGGGCCAAAATTAACTGATCGAGACGGGCTTTCTGTAACTTGCACCAACAAGTCCACAATATCAGGCTTAGTGAACATCAAATCTGGATCCAATGGTCTAATCATAACAGTAGAAAAAGCTCCGATGCGAAGAAGAGCCTTTCTTGAAGCCGATACCAATTCGGGATCATACCAGTCACCTGTTTTGAAATGCAGCTCTCGCAAGACGACTTTTGGCACTGTCTTCACAAGGCCTGTCACAAACACATCGCCAAATTTAACCCGTGGACCCTCGTCTATTTTTATAATAACAATGGTCTCTTGTTGTCCGTTTTTCAGGTTGCGAGAGGATGTATCTCCTGCAGCGGTCGTGTAAAAATAACCTTTCGCAGCATAGAGGGATCTGATTTTTTGTTGAAGGTCGAGAATTTTAGATCGATCGATAGGCTCTCCAGGCGAGAATTCTGCAAAATCGGTGATTTCCTCAGTTGGTATTGACTGGTTGCCGCTTATGCTTAGTCGCTCGAATACTCGCTGATCACCTTCTTCAATTGACACCACGACAATAACTTGACCGCCTTGCCCTTCCCGCGATTGGCTCTGGATCTGCCGATCAATTATTTTAACGTCCCAAAAACCTTTATTGATGTAGTTTGCCCTGACGCGCTCGATTCCAGCGGCAATCGCATCTGGATTAAAAATAACTTCTGACGGCTCGTCGTCTGATTGCGTCGGTCGTTCGACTCCTAACAAGTTAAAGATTTCGGATTCACTAAACGACGTGTTCCCCTCGATTTGCAATCGCGTGATCACCGTGATGTCACCAAGTTGTACAAAGTAACGATAAATCAGATCGCCATTTGCGCCCTCGTTTGTCGCTGTGTTTACAAGCTGAGCATCGCTATAGCCTCGAATTCGCAATTGCCTCAATAGCTCAAAGTTTACAGACTCTGCACTTAAAATTGCTGGATCAAATGATTGCATGTCTGCGTTGGTGAATATGTTGGAAAGGCTGCGGCCTGTTGCTTGATCGATGAATTCGTAAACTATCTTTCGACCGAATCGACCCTTAATTCTAATAATGGCTGCCGTGCTCGTGGCATCAAGTTGAAGCCCATCAAAGGCAAGATTAGCGTCAGCATAGCCAAGGCTTCGAGCCTTGCTTTCAGTTTCTGCAATTGAGCGGGCAATATCATCAACGTCACAAATATCACCGCTGTGAATGCTTTGATCTGTTAATATTGGTGGCTTTTGTTCCCACGAAAAACCAGCGATGACACATGGCTGGCCGATATCAAGTTTGAAGATGTAAACGATCTCTTCAGCCGTTTCTTTAATGAGATTTATGACCTTTCCATTGATATAGCCACGCTTGGCGATGGCCTCCTGCAGCTCCTGCGAAATTTTTTCCTGCAGCTTTGGCGAGTGTACCTGTCCCACGTACGGGGTGATTATGGCTCGCAGTTGCGCAGACAAAGCTAGTGGTGCAAGTTTAAACTCAATGCGAGCAACGGGAACTGCGGGCTTTCCTCTCACGACATAGCTGGTATCTGTCTTTTCGACCCACAAGCTACCAAAAGGATGGCGCAATGCGAGGGCTGCGAGGATCGTTTTTAAATCAGTCGCGGAAGTGATTTCAGGTGTTCTTACGTGGAGTCTTTTGTCCTCTGCCCTTGGGATATCAAGCTCAGGCGCGATAGTCCACGGCGCGGCAAAAGCTGTCCCCGCGACGGTCAACAAAGTCGCAAACAAGATTATCCAAATCAAATGGGCGTTTTTAAGGAAACGCAAATTTGAACTTGAGATCGACCCCGGTATCAGCTGGCGTACCGGATGTCTTGCTGTTAATTCCCGACTGATCATTTGTACTCTCAATCCCGCCCGTTAACGAAATGCTATCATGAAGGCTATACTCTGACGACACCTTGACGGTGCTCTGATCCACCTTCAAGACGACATCAAAGTCCTCTGTGATGTTTAGTGGTAAGTTGAATCTGACAACTGGCATTCCCTCCTCGTCCGCATAGGTGTCAATATAGACCTGACGGATTACGCTTTGTCCGGATAGATCAAATATTTTCTGGACAGTATCCTCCACCTGTCCAGCCGCAATATTAAGCGCCTCTGATGCAGCCGTTGATTCTGCTGTACCGATTCCTGAAGAAGAGTCGGGTAGTGAGCCGCGATTTAAAAGACCAATGATATCGATTTTTGATAGCGGTGTGCCATCGGGTTTGGTAGGGGGTTCCACCGTGAAATCAATGATTGGAGCGCTGGCACGTCCACTAATGTTAATGCCCACACGATACGAGGAGACATCACTGGATGCAGAGATATCCAGAGCCGGATCAACTTTGATGGGGTCGTCGAAGTTGAGTAAGCCTCGTTTAATTTCAAAGTCACGTTTGTAGAAAAAACGACCCTTTGAAATGTCAACGAGTCCGATTATGCTTGGCAAAATGTTTGATCCACTGACACGTAAATCTGAGGATAGGGTCGCCTGTCCCGCCCTGCTGCTGAAGCCGATTGACCTATCTGCGCTAATGCTTATATCCATGTTGATCAACGGAATAATTGAATTGGTTGAGTCCGCTGCCGATTGTGAGCGAATACTTTCTAGGATCGCCTCGCGCAAATCCACATCACGATTGGATCTTGCTTTGACGATATCTATCCGACCTGATGCCGTCCAAGGGCGGCCACTCCCGGTGATTTTTATTTGACCATCAATCGTTGAGTCGAAGTATTTGATGATAGGAAAAGGGTAAAGGAATGAGGCGTTATCCATATTGACGGTCAGGTCGCTGTCTTCACCAGAGTCAGGTCTTGCTAGAAAGCCGCTGGCCTGGATGTCGCCATTACCTTTGTTGGCGCGAAGAGTTTTTATATTAATGCCGTTGGTTCCAACATGGGCGTCGAGTTTGATGTTTTGAAATGAAGGCCGAAATCCATTTAGTCCGATGGCTGTGGGTGAATCCGAGTCACGATCTGGCGCATCGCGTAGCTGAATATCTACATTTGGCTTTTCAATGGATCCAAATATCCCGCCATCGATACGTAGAGATCCCGTTGCGATCTCTACATCTGATAGCAATAAACGTAGCGCCTCAATATCGACTTGTCCTTTGGTTGTTAACCCAAGCTGGGAGGGCGGGCGATGGTTTTTGAGCCCGAGACTGAGTTCTCCGACACTGCTGTTAATGACAATCGGCCGCTGGTCAGCAAGTCGCCAACCCGACCTTTCAAAATATATTTTAGACGGATGAGCATTTCTGAAGTCTACGCGCTGTCCGCTTCGGGAAACCATTGAGTAATATCTAATCCTCAAATCGCGCAGTTCCAGCTCGCCAATACTGTCCCACCAGTTCTTAAAGGTTCCCTCCAGGTTCCAGGTGGCACTAAGATAGGCGAAATTTCGAGCGTCCTGGCTCATGATTGCAGGTAGCCAGGGTCTAAAATCAGCATTTTTAGCGGCGATGTACCAGTTGAATGGGATATCAGGATGTCCGAGATCTAAACTAAGTCGAGCCTTAAGGGCACTTCCGCCCTGCTCTGCCATAATGTCCAGCTTGGAGCCATCAATAACAATAGAGCCAACGATATCACTCACTGGGGAATCTAGAATTTTTGTGTTAGCCAGCTGCAGCTTTGCTAGTCCCGTCAGTCCACTAAATGTCCCAGCAAGCTTTATGTCACCTGAGATTTCGGTCGAGATCCCAAGGGCGGCCAAATCTTTGCCAATGAAAGGGAGCAGACGTAAGTCGTCGCCACGGCTAGGCGCACCTTTAAGATTGGCAGATATGTCGATCTGGTCGGTGCTATGCATACCAACGCCACCCAAAAAGGAATTGTCTTTGGACTGATTATCCCATACGTGATTGAAGCGAATCTGTGCTTGAGTGCCGGCAGATTTAACGACTAGATCGTCACTATAGTAGCCTGAACTAGTACCATTGATGTTTCCTTTGATAGACTTTGCAATGGTTCCCGAGTCGAGGCGAATATTTTCCGCATCAATAGTCAATTGCCCTTTCCAGTTAAGTGGTTTTTTTGCCGGACCCTGGAGTTTTGCCGTCAACGAATTTAAAACCATCTCAAATTGGGTTTGTCCATCTGTAACTTCTCGCACGAGAGTAGCAATAGTTGCGTGATCGATCATTTTAGCGGCTAATTGAAAATCTACATCCATCTCGTCATTGAATGCCATAGATCCCTGAGGGCTTTCAATGACGCCACCTTGCCTCGTAATAAGTGCCACGTCCTTCCAGGTAAATTTTCCGCCGGCAACTTCTGATGAAAGTTTTATAGCAGCAAATTGATTGGTGCCAATACTCGCGTCTTTGATGTCAAGATCTGTCTTCACTTTGACGCCAGAGTAGGGTCCAAACATCCGGGACTCGAACGTGCCCTTGCCGGAAAGCTTTACTTGGGCAAAATGAGAGATAGGAATCAAATTGAATTGCGGTGAGTTCAAGCTTATATCCATACCGGTTGCTTGATCAAAGGTGGCAAAACCGGAGATTGATAGCGGAAAGCGACCAAGAGATCCGGAAGTTTCGGCTGTAAAACAATGCCCAGCGGTATTTCGGAAAAATAATGCTGATGAATTTACTTCCATGTTTAGATTTAATTGGCAAGTCGGCGGAATGGGATACCGGCTGTGATCGTAATCAGCTGACGGCGTACTAAAATTAGTAAGGGTCGCGTCCGAGGTGATTTCCATTTTATAAGGTGAGCTTGTCCCCTTAATTTTGAAGTCAGGACTCGAAAGCTCAAAATTCACAGTATCGACGTCAACATTAAATAAATCCATAAGGTTTCGAAACGGTAGGTTCATCGGTTTTAAGCTGAAATCGTAGGAAACTGATTTATCAAAATTGATCTGTCCGCCACCTTTTGCAACAACCGTGTCGCCAATTTTGAGTGATGTATTTAACAGTTTGAATTTGTTCATATCAATTTCGAAGTCAGATTCTGTCTCATACAGGCGGAAACTGAAAAATCGCGCGTCTCTGCTGGTAATCGAGCCGTTGGTTAGGAATGTCGACGACTGTTTTGAAGCTATTGGGATCGTGAATGTGGTCTTGGTGCTTGCTTTAAACCCACCACGACTTCCTGGTATATCGAGGAAAGATCCCATGATGCTCATATCGCCGTCAATATTCTCACCAAGAATATTGACGCCAATGCTGTCAATAATCGGGCTATTTTTCTTGGTTTTGATTTCAACGTTTGATTTTCCGAAGAAGTTTATACGTGGGGATGAGATCTCAATTTTTTTGCCGACAAAGTTTTTCCCACGCATCTCGGCGCGTAGATTTACTCGTCCATCCTCCAGGTAAGAGGAGGAGCGATCTGTAATTGATGTGTTAGTGGAGTTTAGATCGACTTTGAACGACTTCCAGTCAATAAACTCAGCGTTGAGGCTTAAACCCTGAGCCGAAAATTTGGTAACTTCTTTTGGGTCTTGATTGGAATTTACGGAAATCCCGTCCAATCGTGCAGTAATGGTGGCATTTGCGATTTTGAGCGAGTGGAATGGCGGTGGGAATGCTGGCGGCCATGAAGGTTGAGTTGCAGTCTTTGGGTTGCTTGATTGAAGGGCCTCAAGGGCCGCCATAAAATCTTGGGGCAGTGGCCACGCCGCTTTTAAGTCCTTGAGCTCCAAATCTCCAAGTTGGGCACTTCCCATAAAGATTGACCATGGTGAGACTTTGAATGTCAATGTTGACAGCGATAGAAGCTCGTTGGTTACGCCGTTGCTGCTCTGACTGGAAATCTTTATGCCATAGATGTTCACGGCCGGCGGTACTAGCTGGAGCTTCATGCTTTGGTAGTCCGCGCGAATCGGCAAATTTTTTAATACTTGATTGTTGATATAGTAGTTCACCAGACTGTGTGTATAAGGATTGTCAATGAGTAAGTTACCAATATAGACGCAAGCCACGATGACCATGATGGCGATCACACTTTTTTTGTGGCGACGCTTCATTCGTATCTTTAACCTTTACTTGACTCGGGAGCTAACAGATCATCAAATGGAATAGAGATTTGATCCTGCTGTTTTTTTGTTTTTTTTCCGGATGCATTCTTTTCTTGTTTTTTTGACTTGACGGCGGTGGCCGGCATTTCAATGCCGAGTTGAGTACAAACCAGTCTAGTCATGCGCATTGGCGACCCCGCCGCATTTTTTGCCAGATTTAGGACTTGACTTGCATCGAGCGTTCCTCGTAATGACGGATGCTTGAGAAGTTTTCGGTTAACTAGTTCAGCAAGTTCTTGATCTGAAAAAGATGGTAGAGCCTTTACATAAAGAATACGGCTTTCAATTGGTTGGCAGTTTGACAGCGATTGCCAAAGGGAATCGGCACAAGAAACAACGATCGAAAGCTTGATTCCGCTGGCGTCAGCAAGGTTCAGCAGGGCAGACAGCTCACCCGCCGTCTGGTCCGGGTCAGCCAATTCGTTGACATCGAGACAGATCATAATTGGTCTTTCTGTGTCTTTTAATCCAGACAATCTCAACTGAAATTGTCTGGTATTTTCTGAGTCACTCGTCAGCCACTGAGACAGCCCTTGAGAAATCCAGCCTGTATGCATGGATGGCGCTGTCGGGTTAAGTACTAAAATATCGGCGAATTCTGCCCCAACAGTCGCTAGCTGACGGATGAATGTTGTCTTGCCAGCACCTATTTCTGCATGAATGCCTATGACTGCATTGGCCGATTTCGTGATTTCAAGAATATCGTCATGCACTGATTTCCAAGCGGCGAGCTCCAGCTCTTCCGTTATAGGTGGTCTCGAGAAAAGAATCCCGATGGCGGCGGAGTCGACAATTGTTTTATTCATCATGATGCATTCTGCTCGTTAGTGGTACCAGTTGGTGGATTTGGCTGACTGTTTTCCAGAGCCTCCCAGTCGTTTAAATGCTTTTGCATAATTTGCTTTGATAACCCATACCGTTCAAACGTGTCAGGTCTACCGTCGGCTATCAGTAGTTTGGCCAAAAAATTCTCAAGCTGTGGATTTCCTTGGTTTCGACGACCCCAGTCATGAAGGGCCTGGATCGCTAACGACAATTCTCCGGAGCTTATATAGGCGGTCGCGAGGTCGAGATTTAATAACGTCGAGGTTGGTGCAATGGCTTTGAGTTTTTCAAGGAAGCGGACTGCTTGAGTTGGCATCCGATTGCTCAGGTAAAACCAGGCGCAAAGAGCAAGCATAGCCGGATTTTTAATATGAATTTTGCATTGTTCCAGTAGTTTTGATTCCGCTTCTTTGAACATGTTTAGGGACAGTAGCAATTGCGTAACGGCTGACAAGGCCAGCGGCATGGCAAGATGGTTACTCATGAGACGTTCTAAGATTTCAATCTTTTGACTTTGATTGCCCTCGTCCACCAAAGACGCAACCTTGCGTAGAGCAGCCATTGGTGGTTGTTCCCAGTGGCTTATCATCTGGGCGAACGCGGTATTAAAGTTATTGGCTGTTAGTGGTTTAGGGCAAGGTGTGACCTGAAATATCTTTTCGTAAATAATAAGATCAGTTTGATTTGAGCTAGAACACAGCACGAGTGTTGGAGTTAGTCTAGCTCTGGGGTTTTTGAATAAAACTCTTAAGATCTCTGTCGCGGGAAGCGTTGGTGAGTCAACGATGATAAAGCTACTGACCCTGTTTGTTAAACGAAGTTCGAGAAGTTCCTCCACTTTGACGGATACGCCGGTAATTTGCCAAGATTTCAAACGCAGGAGCTCTTTAAAGATTAGTAAGAGTCCTTTTTCGTCGCAGATCATGCCAACGGTTTTTTCTGACCAATGGTTTAGTGCTACACTTACGGCCATAAGTATCCGCGCCCCCTCAGCATTTAGTAATTTGCCTTGCATCTATTATATGGCTTTGCGCACGCAGTTGTAAGGTGTCGGATCAGTGGCTTACTTCGATGGAATAGCGTCAAATAGCTGACGCTATTCAATGGACTTTAAAGTCGCGTGTATGAATGTGACGGCGCTGTTTATGGCCAATCTAAATAAGAACTACTGATAGGAGCGTCATCGTCTGGCTCAACTTGGGGAGAAGTTGATTTGATGCTCAGATTTTCGGCGTTTTTTTGCTCAAATATCATGTCGTAGTGGGAGATGAAAGTGGTCTGGCCTTCTTCATTTTCAACCTGCAAAACATTGGGATGGCGGGGGTTGATCCGTTTAACGGTGACCTCGTCGCCGGCTTGAAAGTGATCGCTCCGGCGCGTTTTAAGTTCGACTCGGTCTGTTGGCATGGCGCTATGCAACTTTGGCGGGGGGACGCGGCGAATTTTTTGTTGTTGTCCCTGGGTGTCTATGTAGGAGACCACATAGGGTTTTCGGTCAAATTTTATTGGAGCCGACATTAAAGTAAAACCCCCAAAGATTAATTCACTTTGGGGGTCTTCGGATTTTTACAAATTAAAGTTAGGCAAATTTTACCGAGCATTTGATAAGGTGCGAAAAAGTCATCAAAATGCCGGTCGATGCGGGGGTATACCCATCAGATAATTTCACGACCTGCAATGAAACCAGTGCTTCTCGTGTTGCATCCGCATGTGCGATTACCTGCTGACTCAAACAGCATCCCACAAGCAATGCATGCACGAACTTTTATGCGGATTGGCGAGAGGTTAGCTAGCCTTCGCGCGTGGTTTTTTAGTTCAATATCTTTGACAACAGAAGGCGGCAATTTCTTGACCTTGTTGCCGCTGGCATCGGTGGTTGTTTCAAATTCCATTATGACCCTCCTCATGCAATTGATTACAGAGACGAACGTCTGGACCGGAACGGGCTGAAATCTTCAGCGAATATCTAAAAACTTGTTTCGAAGCCCAAAATAGGGGCGTAAGATACACCGGCGCACACTTTAAGTCAATATTTTAATAGATTTATTAAAATTTATAAGAATTTATAAATAAATCAGGAACTTCCATGGTCATGCTACCCCAAGAAATTATCCGCAAAAAGAGGCGGGGCCTCGTGCTTTCCCCGGAGGATATACGCGGTTTTTTTGTCGGTTTTCTTAAGGGTGAAGTCGCGGACTATCAAGTTGCTGCCATGCTTATGGCCATAGTGCTCCGCGGCATGACCAGGGATGAAGCATCAGCTTTGACTCTGACCATGCGCGATTCAGGAGAAGTTTTAACTTGGTCTGGATCCAAGGACGACATTGTCGATAAACATAGCACGGGTGGTGTTGGCGACAAGACAAGCCTTATCATTATGCCTCTTTGTATTCTTGAGGGTCTGAAAGTACCCATGATTGCGGGGCGAGGACTCGGTCACACTGGTGGCACTTTGGACAAGCTGGAGTCAATTGATGGGCTGAAAGTCTACCTGACGTCCCAAGAGGCAGAAATGTTACTGAAGAAAAACGGCGGTGTCTTTATGGGACAAACCGAGCAGATCGCTCCGCTCGATAAACGTTTGTATGCCTTACGAGACGTCACGGACACGGTAGAAAGTGTGCCCTTGATCACAGCCTCGATTCTTAGCAAAAAGCTTGCTGAAGGAATCGGAAGCTTGGTGATGGATGTGAAGTTTGGTTCTGGCGCTTTCATGCAGGATAAAAACGATGCCCTGGCGTTGGCTGAATCTATTTCTTCTGTAGGCAAAGCCAGTGGTTTGCATGTTCGTTGCGCGCTAACCGATATGGGAAGCCCGCTGGGCGATCGTGCTGGCAATAGTTTGGAGGTTGCTGAATGCGTAGAGGTACTGCGTGGTTCAGGCCCCGCTTCAACGCGCGATCTGTCTATTCAGCTTGCCACTGAAATGGTGCTGTTGGCCCGCCCCAGCGAGTCACGAGACGCAGTGGTTGCTCGCCTTAGTTCTCATCTGGATTCCGGCCGGGCATTTGAGGTTTTTTCGAGAGTTGTGGTGGCGCAGGGCGGAGATTTACGTCAAGTTGAGGACCCAGAAAAATTACCCAAAGCGAAGTACGTTAGAGAGATTTGTGCCACAAAAAGTGGAGTCATTGCGGACTGCGATGTGCGTGAGTTGGGACTCGCGATTGTAGAATTGGGTGGCGGCCGTCGTCGTGCCGCTGATAAGGTAAACCACGCGGTTGGGTTATCAAGTTTGAAGAGAGTTGGTGATAGAATCTCCGCAGGTGATGTTTTGGCTCTGATCCATGCTGATAACTTGGATAGGGTTGACTCGGTTTCAAAACGGATAGCCTCGGCTTACGTATTGAAAGAAACGGCTAAGGCGGAGTCGCTTATTTGGCGATTTGTTTAATTCGAAAAAGTATTTTCGCAAAGGGATCTTAAATGTCAATCGAACACAAAACGCTAAAGTTCAAGCCACTTCACGATGAAGCCGCAATCAAATCGCGAGTGAGTCAGCTGGGCCAAAAAATAACGAAAGATTTAAATGGCCAAGAATTGGTGGTGGTTGTCGTGTTGAAGGGCGCATTTATGTTTGCTGCGGATTTGGTCAGGGAAATCAAAGTACCCGTTGTCGTCGATTTTATTGGTTGTGCCAGTTACAACGGCACAAAGACAACGGGAACGGTTAAAATCACGCAAGATCTTTCCACAGATATTACTGATAAGAATGTGCTATTAGTTGAGGATATTGTCGATACGGGTCGGACTCTTGATTACCTGTTACGGATCTTGTCTGAGCGCCGTCCAAAATCATTGAGACTTTGCACTTTGCTTAACAAGCCTGAAGCCCGAGAAGTTGACGTCAATGTCGACTACTATGGTTTTTCCATTTCAAAAGAATTCGTGATTGGCTACGGCCTAGACCTAGATCAGAAATTCAGGGAGCTATCTTATATTGCCCAAGTGCAATCGACTTGAAGGGTTAACCTAAGTCGTTTCTGGATTAGTTTATTTGATCTTTTTCGCGGCTGGTGGATAGTTTCTTAAGATCGGCCATCAGGGTGTTTATGCGCTCAAGGCTGGAACGAATCTTTTGTAATCGATCGCCAAAGTCTTCAGAGGCTTGAACTGGTTGTGCTCGGTCGCTTGTCCCGGAAACGCTTCCTTTGTCTGAATTTACAAAGAGTGGTTTTCTAGCTCTTGAAAACTCGTTGTTGATCTCCTGTTTGTTTTTAAACGCGGAGAAGTCAAGAATTTTGCCTTCTTTGGTAATTTCTGTGGGATTTGACGGGGTGGATGACATGATGGGTTCCTTAACAGCGACAGATGGAGTTACAGCTAAAACAACGACGACAACAGCAAGAACAACAGTGCGAACAACTATGGATCAGTTTTTGATCCGGTAAGACTTTAAAACTGATTGATTAGCTTTTAGGCGCTCTTTCCTCAGGCGCTCCTGATTCTCGAAATTTCTTTGCATGGCGTCCATAAAAGACTCCTTAGAAGTTTCGGTTTGATCTAAGTCTTTTTGTTCATCTTCAGCGGTAACTTTCTTGTTACCAAACAGGGAGACGATATTAGAGGTCGGTTTTTCCATTTGCTTTTCCAAGACGACGTCCTCCGAATCAGCATTTCTAGATCGACTAAAGCCCGGGCGGGTTGACGCCCATAAACTAACCGAAGCAAAGGGCATGCCACAAGAGGGGTTTTTTAGAGAGCTGGGAAAAGCCTAATTAAATCTAATGAAAACATGTATTTGACCAAAAAACCTCAGGCCCATTTCAATCACCTCTGTTGGGTAACCTGACAAACTGTCTAGGCCTCCGACACCCACCCAATTCAGCCAGGACAGATCTCCCGTATTTTGGGGTCCAACCGCGACCATGAGATAATGGGGAGCAACCCCTTTGGGTTCTCCCTAAGTTCTCCATCAATATGACAAGGCCATCAATATATATGAAGCAAGCAACTGATCTGCAGTCTCGTTTTTACACATCCTTTGACGGAAGCGCCTTGTTAAGCTTCGTTCACCGGCTCCTCAACCTTAGTGACGAAGAGAGGCGGGGGCTCGACTCCTTTTTAGGGGAGGGATTTCATTTTCAAAGCTTTGAATATCAGGCACATGCGCTACCTCTGGCAGTGAATTTGGCAAAATCGTCCTTTTTACGTCAGGGTGATTTAGTCTTGAATCGATGGAAAAAAGCCATGGAGATCGCCAGAAGTATGGAGCGAGTTAGCTTGATCCCCCCGATGGAGATCATCAGTGGCCAAAATTATTTGGCGGTCGTGATGCCAAAAGGACAAGTTTTGGCAAAAAACCAAGAGCGAAAAGTTGACGACCTCTTGCGCGACACTGCCAAGGCCCTCGGTGATGTAGGCTTGGCGCTTGATGACTATCCTCAGTTGCGCGAGGCCTGCGGCGTCCCATTCATTATTGATTGGTCGGACTTAAACTTTGTTACTTCACAGCGTTGATTAACTTCTGAAAGCCATCAAACATGGCCGGCAGATTGGCCTTCGCGATCTGATCCGTAATCATTGACGGTACGAGTCCGCGGAATCCAACGTCTAGTTTGTAGATCGCGATTGTCTCGTTAGTTGCGCCTGCAGATAGATTCCAGCTGCCATTATTTGTTTTCATAAGGTTGCTGTCCACAAGGCTCCACCAAATTCTGTTCGGTGCGTCCTCAAAGATTTCGATGGTGTAATAAAAGGTTTTGACGATATTTAGTTCAGTTCTAACCATGCACTTGGCTTTACTGCCTGCATTAGGTGGTAGCACTTTTGTGGCTGTAACACCCGGAATGAACTCTGGATAAAGCTCGAATTGTCCAAGGGCTCTAAAAACCTTATTCACGTCCCCGTTAAATAAGTGCTTCACTTCAAGTTCCGCCATGGAAAATCCTCCTTTGCATTGAAAACGATAATTGTATAAACTTATAGAAGGTTAGTACAGGTTGTAGCTACCGTTGATACCAGATGCTTTAGTTGAATTTGATCCGAGGTGGAGCTGAAATGGGAAATGATTCTCAAATGAAGGAATTGGTCGAGTTCGTCGCCAAGGCCTTGGTGGATGACGTCGGTAAGATTGAAATTACTGAAATTACCGGTAACCAGACAAATGTTATCGAATTGAAGGTCGCCAAGGAAGATATTGGCAAGGTCATTGGCCGGCAGGGTAAGACTGCAGATGCCATTAGAACGATTCTTAACTGCGCAGCAGCAAAGTTACAGAAGCGATATATTCTTCAAATCATCGACGAGTAGACCATGCGTGACGCGGCCAGTGCAGTCCTTGTTGCCGCTGTAGAAGGTATGGTTTTGACTTCCGAAGAAGAACGCTTCTTCCGCGAGGAAGCACCTGCGGGTGTCACCCTTTTTAAGCGAAACATCCCACAAGAAGATTATACGAAGCTCCAAAAGCTGACCGCCGACCTGCAAGCTACAAGAGGAAATGGTCAGCCACCTCTTGTCATTGCCATAGATCAAGAGGGCGGACGAGTCGCCAGAATAGGCACGCCCTTTCCCAACTTAGGTCCCGCCATGCAACTGGCCGGCGGCGGTGTGGATCCGTCGAGTCTTAAAAGCATCGAAAAATATGGCGCCACTGTGGGTGCCGAGCTTAAAAGGCTTGGTGTGAATGTCGACTTTGCACCGGTGGTTGATATTTTTACAGAGCCATCCAATGTGGCCATTGGTGATCGCTGTTTTGGCACCACAGCTGAGCAGGTAGCACTGCGGGCTGGGGCATTTATGGACGGTCTCCAAGGCACTGCTGTCCTGGGCTGTTTGAAGCACTTTCCCGGCCAAGGTGATGCTAGAGTTGAAACCCATGAGGGCACTGCAATTATCAGGGCAAGTCTCCAGACCCTTCTCACGCGCGAGTTAGAGCCATTTCGCAGACTTATGCCAAAAGCTAAAATGGTTATGATCTCCCATTCCATTTTTCCGGCAATGTGCGAACGCGAAGCAAGTCGCTCGCAAATTGTAATCATGGATTGGCTCCGAGCGAGACTTGGATTTCAGGGGGTCGTCGTTAGTGATGATATGAATATGGGAGCTTTACCGCAGGAGATAGACGCCTGGAAGGCTGCGTTGATCGATGCAGTAGCTGCAGGTTGTGACATGCTTTTAGTTTGCCGGCATCTTGAGCGCTGTAAAATAGCTTTGGAGGCTTTGCGCCATGAGAGTACAAAAAGTCCTGCTTTCAAAAGTCGCTTAGAGGACGCAGCTGAGCGCGTAACAAAGCTTCGAAACTTTCTGTTTTGATCGCGCGAAAAATACTCAGAGAAAATTAAAGAGCCAGTGGATCAATCAGTGACTCCTTCATTCTCTTGATTTTTACGGACTCTTACGCGTTCTACCCTGTGCCGTACCACCTGTGACACTTCGCACACGAGAGGACCGATGGTTGTGCTCTGGCCAACTTTTGGCAGATCTCCTGTCACCTGAATCATGTATCCGGCTACGGTCTCGGCCTCTTGAAGGCCTTCGGCATGAATTTGTGCCGGCGTGATTTCAAAGAAGTCCAGGAATTCGTCTAAATTCATCTGCCCCATGACATCGTATATTCCTGGGCTTATTTCGATGATTTTGGCCTGTTCTTCATCGTGCTCGTCTTGAATTTCCCCGACTATTTCCTCGAGCATGTCTTCAAGTGTAATGAGGCCAGCCGTCCCCCCGTATTCATCAATGACGATAGCCATGTGGGTTTTTGTTCTCTTAAGCTCTTTGAATACATCCATAATCAGTTTTGATTCTGGCACTCGTCTTGGTTTTCGCATGAGATGCTGGATTTTTGTGATCTGCATTTTCTCAGGGTTTGCAGCAAATTGTAGCAGGTCTTTGGCCAGAAGGATTCCGACTACGTTGTCAATCCTCTCGTCGTAGACGGGAATCCTCGCGTGGCCACTTTCGTAAGCAAGTTTCACGGCTGCATGTAGAGGAGTCTTTAATTCAATAGCCGTCATGTCAGTCCGTGGTGTCATGATCTCGCGTACTTTGATTTCGTCAAATTCAAACACGCCAGAGATCATATCTTGCTTGGTTTCCTCGAAAACGCCTGCTTTTTCTCCGACATTCACCAGAAATTCAAGCTCCTCTTCAGTAATCTGAGGGCCGGGTTGGTGTTTGCCGCCACCAAATAACTCAATCATAGTTGATGCCAGGTAGCTTAGTCCAATGACTAGCGGCATGGTGCCTCGGTAACAAAAATACACAAACTTCATGGCAGGAACGGCCAGGGCTTCCCCGTAAATTTTGCCAATAGTTTTGGGAAGGATCTCGGAAAATATCAAAATGACAAGCGTCGTGAAACCTGTGGCGATCGCAAGAGCGCGATCCTGGAAATACTTATTGGCATATTCCGTCGCAATAGCTGATGCAAGGATATTTACGGCCGTATTGAATAATAGAATTGTCGAAAGCACACGACTTGGATGATGAAGCCAAAGATTAAGTTCTTTTGCTTTTTCTCCGCGCGTATCGAGCAAGTGCTTTGCCTTCAGTGAGCCTAAGCCGGTTATTGCGGTCTCTGAACCCGAGAAAAGAGCAGATATGATCCCGCAGGCTATGAATCCGACAATCGCAGTTGTGTCGTTAGCAAAAAATTCGTCCATAATCTCCCGTTTCTACTTTCTTCGTTTCCGCTTTGCACTCGAGGCTGGAGGCGAAGACTTTTTTGTTTTGTTGTTCTTCAGCCGGCGCGCACAGGCCTCCCATGTGGGTTTACCCGAGCGCCCACCTGCGAAAACTCGCATAAGTTTTTTTTGCTCACTGAACATGCGACGTTTTTCGCCAGCCTTCATATGATCATGACCGACTAAATGTAAAATTCCATGAATGACCAGAAAGCAGATCTCTTTAGCAAGATCTGATCCTGACTCCATTGCGTTGGACGCCGCATCGCTTGGCGAAATCACCACATCACCGAGGGGCAGTGGATTTAGTATTTTTACGGCCTGCGCAGGACTTTTTTGTACTTTGGGTGGTCTTTTCCAGTCATATTGTGGAAAGGCGAGAACATCCGTCGATTTGTCTTGTTTTCGGTAACGTTTATTGAGTGCGCGCATTTTTAGGGGAGAGACAAATTGGACGCAGATTTCGTATTGGACAACGCCCAAACGTCGCGAGATCTCTGTCACGATGTGAATGATTTTTTTTCGATCGACCTTGAAACTGCGATGATGATTTGTCACTTGAACGCACGCGACATTCTTGATTGAGAGAGCCACCTTCGTTGTCACCTAGTTTTTTCGCCGTAAAGAGTTGAGGTCCACGAGCTTGTCTGACGAGGTGTCTTGGACGGTGAATTGGATTTTGACACTGCCTGTCTTTCCGCAAAGTTCGCTGAGAGCGCTGATTTTGGGCGGAAGGCCGGTGTCGTTTGAATGAGCGGTTAAATCTGTTATTGCATGCTGTGCCTTCAAGACCGCGTCTTTATCGGTTTGAATAACTTTTTCAGCAAATGTTAAAAGTGTGGAAATGGAGATGGGGTCTGCGCCCTTGCGTGCACCAATTGTCCTAACTTTTTTATCAGAGCCCATAGATCCTCAGTCGTCAAAGTTCTAAACCCCAGAGCATTATTTTATCATGGGCGCCATGGCATCGCCATGCACTGGGTAATGAAATGATTTTACGCGTGAATTTTCTGCCATTTGCGGTTGTACCAAGGCATTCCCTTAAGATCGAATCGCCGCAGGAAAAGACTAGAGTAATCTTCAGACTTAAACACCGGTAACAAGTCTGTTTGTTTAAAGCCTTGAGTTTCAACAAATGAACACGCATCGGTAAAGTAGGGAAGATGGTCGGTTTTTAGCCAGAGGAAACCTCCGGGTGAAAGGATGTCCCAAGCGGTGGCGCAAAACTCTGGGGCATACAAACGGTAGTGGGCGTGCTTTTTCTTTTTCCAGGGATCAGGAAAAAATGTGACAAAGCCACTTACTTCGCCTGGTTTGAACAAATCACTCAAGCCTCCGGCATTGGCAAGCACGGCGTACACATTGTCTAAGTTTCGTTGTTCAGCTCGTTCCGCGGTCTGATAGACACGCTTAAATGTAATATCGACGGCAACAAAGAGAGCCTCTGGATGGGCTTCTGCCATATCACAAACAGTTTGACCGGTGTGACAGCCGATCTCCACAATAAGAGGTCGATTGGCTTGATCATCATTTCTCGATTTAAATTTACTTCGCCATTGTCCTGGAAAACCCCGCAAGGCCGCACCAGTAGCTACTTGTAAAGTGGATTTTTGCTGAGCATCGATAAGTTTACCGACGTAGGCATTGCTGTTCTTATTGAATTTTGCTGCTACATCAACAAAAACATCTGTGGAGCGAACCGGCATAAAACAAAACCCCAATTGGTTATGGCTAATGGCGCGTTGAAGCGCCTTCGATTTTTTTGGCTTGTTAAGATGCGAATACCAGAGGGTCGCAGACTTTGGCAGTTTAGCTATAAGCCGGATTCTGTCCTCGGTCACGTTACAGTGACCTTGGGCTGCCATTCATCTGGGTCGATTGTTACCAATCGCCTCAAGCGACCTACCCGGGAGACGTCGAGCCGACGTTCGTCTGGTTTTCACCAGAACCTTCCTCTGTTTGGTCTTGCTCCGGATGGGGTTTGCCGAGCCAGCTTGTCACCAAGCTGCTGGTGAGCTCTTACCTCACCGTTTCACCCTTACCGCTGACATGCAGAGCACGTCAGCTCGGCGGTTTACTCTCTGTTGCACTTTCCGTCGGGTTATCCCCGCCTGGCCGTTAGCCAGCATCCTGCTCTGTGGAGTCCGGACTTTCCTCAAAACTTAGCCGATTGGCAAAATTCTGCGACCGCCCACTACACTTGCCCAAAAAACTGCGCCCTCTGGCCGCGGAACTCTAAGGCTTGCCTATTTTAAAGTCAACTATAAAATCCCATAAAATAATCCAGACTTAATGCCTAGGGGGCTCACCGGTTAAAGACAGTATTTTATCGTAATCATCCGGACAGTTAGGGTCATTTTGGTTAGCCACATTGCGGGTTAAAGCCCCGCACTTCTGACATTTAAAAATCAGGACAAGCCCCTTTTTCCCCTCTAACTCATAGGAGACGGCCCTCATGATCCCCTGACAGGGGTTTTCCCGGTCACCTGGGAAGATGTCCACATGTTTACTGGTGAGGCAAAAAGGGCAGTGGTTTCGACAGCCGGTCTTTGCAACTGGTACAACCCGGCCGCAAGCTTCACAATTAAACGTTTCGTTGAGGTGAGTGAATCTGCCAGCCATATAATGTTTCCAATTTTCGTCTTTTGGCTCTTTTGCCATCAATAGGAAATTCAAACTATAATAGATACCTAGACTTTAGCCCAGTGATTTGGATTTCGAAATAGACTGAGAGATATTTGGCAGTGGGGATATCACTATGAAGTTTGTGTATTTTTCCGTTTTATTACTTTCGTTTACATCCTGTAAGACAGCCCGACCAAACGCGAGTTATGGCAAGCAAGTTGTGACCGCTGCCTCAAACCAAAACACAGATCCTGTTGCCAATGGTATGGCGCAGTTTTTTGCTGAGCTTTACGCGAAAAACGGCGGAGACATTAAAAAAACGATCGAGGCGCTTGAGGCCTCAGGCCAAGAGGGTGAGGCCGTTAAACGCACCCTTAAAGAGCACTTATCAAAGCTTCACCAGATAAATGATGAACATCGTCTCAATATAGACTTTCATTTGAATGCTGAGAAGGCGGGCGAAGAACTGCGGTTTATCTCCAATATTCTAGCCGACACGAAGTTTAAGGAAAACGTAAGTCTCAGTAAGTTTCTTCGAGAGAACACACCAGTTTTTTGTGTCTATGAACTGGCCCAAAATGGCTTTGATCTAGAGCGGACATGTATCAATGTGGCGGCCGTGGCAGCGGATGTCTTCGGAGCAATAGCGTCAGGCGAGTTTTTCCGAGACGACAATATCCTGAATACCATTACAGCCCGAGTTGCTTATAAAGAAACCGTCGACTTTGATAAGTACGCTCAGGTGTTAGCCGGCAAAACTCCGGATGAAGTTTATCAGTGGAGTAAGAAGAAATTAGATCTTATCCCCATTGAGAACTCTGCGATTCGTCTAGTCATTGAGGCCCTATCGATAAGAAATGCCTGGATCCAAGCTATGGCCGATGGTGATTTTGACGCTGCTGATCGCTACGAGCAAATGGGTTGGGACTTGCGAGGGGAGCAAGGAGACTACAAACGAGTTCTAGAGTACCAAACAAAAGATGATCAACAGACGGTCGTTGGTCGGTTGGTGCGAATCTATAACCTCTCATTCAATGAGCTGAAAGCGAGAGTCGACAATTATAGTGCATCGTCAAAGTCTTGGTGGCAATTTTGGAAGTGACGTTCACAGAGCCATTTTAAATCTCGTCAGTTTCCGCGGCTTTCGTTTTTTGTTTGTCTTAGGCTTCGATCTTCCATTCGGAACTGAAGCTGCACGTAAATTAGCCAAAATCGAATCACAGTCCCTGACTGAAATGCCCGGGTCACTGTCAGGCCAAAAGAAGGTGAAACCCCGCTGGAATTAATCAAACGCCTATTTAAAACTAAGGGAGGCGCTCCCTCTTACCTCAAAAAAATTCCAGTCAAAGGAGTAAAACGTTGAGACAAAAACTCAAAAAAGGATTGTGTATTGCCTTAGCCCTCGCCGATTGGAGTGCTAGTGCGCAGAACAAAATCATGACGGAGCGAGATCTTGTTCGTCTGTCCCAAGAGAACTCCATTTTGGGTAAAGCCTATGATGCACAAGCTGCTGGCAAGGCCGCAGCCCTCGCGATGACCCAGGAAATGTATGGCGCAAGACTTAATGCTTCAGCAAGTCAACTGAAGAGCGGCGAAAGTCCTCTGACTGAATTTCAACCAACAATGACTCCTGTCAATGAGTACAGCGCCACTGTCCTACAGAAAATGCCATACGGAATCAGCCTTGAAGGAGGTGTGTTTGCAGGTCAGCGCAGCGCAATGGATCGCAGTTTTGAAAATGCGACACAGGTGGGAGCAAAGCTTTCCTTAAGAATCGAACTTTTAAAAAACCGATTTGGATCGATCGATAGTGCGCAGATTGACGCTGCTGAGAGTGGACGGAAACGAGGGGAGCTCGAAAGAAGGATCGCGAGAAAGCAGCATGAAATCAATATCCGCAAGGTTTTCTGGAGTTTGGTCGCCAATTGGCAATCCATCGAGCTCTCAAAGAAACTCCAGGAGTCTGCCACCCGCCAGCTTAAGTATGCCGAAGATCGACGCCGCATTGGCGCAGCAGACATTGGCGAGATAGCGCGCTACAAGTCACAGTTGCAAAGCCGAGTAGGCTCCGTTCTGCTTTTTGAACATGAAAGGGAGATGCTGTGGCAAACAATCCAACGCCAGATTAGAGATTTCAATCCGCGCGAGTACAGACTGGATGGAAGTTTTCTTGACAGTAGTCAACGAGCCATCACTCAGTGCTTGCAGAAAGTACTGGCGACAAAAACGATTGATCGTGATGCCAGCCTTTTCGACGAGGTCATCGATGCCTATAAAGCTGAACTCACCAATGAGATCAAAGTTACTGAGCAACATGGATCTCCGCAGCTAGCATTGTTCGGAGTATCACAGATGTCAGGGAGCAATAATAGCTACTCCGCGGCATTTGATCATCTCGTCGATAAAAAGCAGACCTCCACTGTTATTGGTTTGGAGCTGGATATACCGCTTGGTAGTAAAGCAACCCATACCGAGCAGGCTTTAATCCAGGCCAAACGAAATGAAATCGAAGCACAGTACGAACAGCTTCAAAGTGATCTAACTGCTTCGTTTCAAACAATGGATTCAAATCTTCTAATTCTCCAAAAAGGTCTTCGGAACCAGGCTGATACTAGTACAAATTTGACTATTAGTTATCGTGATACGCTGAAGAAATTTGATCAAGGGCGTGTGCCTTTGTCTGTTGTTATCACTGAACAGGACGCTCTTTTTCAATCGGAGCTTCAAGAGTTGACGTTAAGAAAGCAGATCACCCACACTCTCCTAGATTATTTCGCTGTCTTCAGCGAGTTTCCTTGCTCTTGGAATCAGATCAATTCAAATCCTTCAAGCAATTAAGTGTGAGGCTTTATGTACTCCCTAGGTAAGTTTTTTCTATCAAACTATAAGTTCACAATGGTGATGACTGGATTTTTAATCCTCTTTGGAGTTTCTGGTGTCTTTGGCATTAATTCCGAGTCATTTCCGTCAGTAAATATTGGAGCTGTGGTTATTACCACTGCGTATCCCGGTGCCACGGCTGAGGATATCGAAACTAAGATTACGAAGCCCATTGAAGACGAGGTCCAAAAAGTCTCTGGTTTGAAGTCCGTCAAATCAACGAGTCAAGCCGGATTTAGCACCATTGTGACTGAGGTTGATATCGATAAGTACCCTGTTGAGAAAGTGATTGCTGACTTACAGCGTGCTGTAGATCGAGCCAATGGCTTGCCGACAGACTTGCTGGAGAAGCCGCTTTTTACGGAAATAAAGTCTGATGAGTTTCCCGTCATTGAAGTTGCTGTCATTGGTGAGAATATCAATCGATTAAGAGACCAGGTCGTCGATGAGCTTCAAGAAGATCTTAAGGATAACAAGAAAGTCTCCAGCATCCAGCTATCAGGATTTACTAAGCGTAGGTTCAATATATTTCTCAGTCTTGAAGGTCTGAGAAACAACCATGTTTCAATCGAGGAGGTGCAAAATGCACTTGCACAGAGAAATGTCACTATACCCGCAGGTGAATTGAAGGGTGAGGAAACCCAAAAGTTGGTTCGGATTGAAGGTAAGGCCAAGTCCATCTCTGAACTCGAAACCATCGTGATTCGTTCTAACTTCTCTGGTAGGCGGGTGCTGTTGCGTGATGTTGCCAGGATCGAAGACGGCGCAGAAACGCCGACTACGCTGGCTCGCTACGGTGGTTCGCCAGCCGCATTCTTGGTAATAGCCAAAAAAAGCGGCGCAGACATCATTGAACTTGCTAAAGATGTGCAGCAAGTAATGAGGATTTATGGAGAAAAATATCAGGGTCAACTTGAGTTCAAGGTGTATTCGGATGAAGGTGTCAGAGTTGGAGACCGTTTAAACGTTCTGATTACCAATGGTTGGCAAGGAATCGTACTTGTTGTTTTTTTCTTGCTTCTGTTTCTTCCAGGTAAGGTGGGATTGGTGACGGCATTCTCTCTGCCGCTCGCTCTGGCGGCAACGTTGGGTACAATCAACACGGCGGGATATACACTCAATACTATTACTATTATCGCACTTGTGATTGCGATAGGTATGCTCGTCGATAACGCGGTCGTAATAAGCGAAAATTTCACCAGGCTTCGAGATGAAGGCCTAAGTGTTGAAGAGTCTCTTCTAAAGACCATTAGAGACCTTTGGGCTCCGGTCGCTGCGACAGGTCTCACTACTATTGCCGCCTTTTTGCCAATGATGGTCACCACCGGTGTCGTGGGGCAGTTCATAAAAGCAATTCCAATAGTTGTAACATTGTCTTTGATTCTCTCTCTTCTTGAGAGTTTTCTTTTTTTACCAGCTCGTTTGAAGTTGATTTCCTACAAACCAAAAAGCCAAGGTTCCGATCGTAAGCTCGACTTTTTTGATAGACGAATCGTGCCAGTTTTTGAGGCCCTCATGAGCCGCATTGTGGCCTACAAGTGGATAGCGCTTGGTGGATTTTTCTTGATACTGATAACGACAGGCATTGTTCTTGTGAAAGGTAACAAGATTAATATGTTCCCTTCAGATCAGACAGAAATATACTTAGTAAGGGTTGAGACCGAGAAGGGCACGAGACTTGAAGCAACAGACAAGCTAATTTCTGACGTTATCGGGAAACTAAAAGGTGAACTGAGTGAAGGAATCGCGCACATCGTGGGGGTATCGGGCTCCTCGGCCACCGATCCCGGGGATCCGAAAGGTGAAGTGGGTAGTAACGTTGGGTTGATTCGTATATTTGTGGATAAGAAAACTCAAGATACGGTCAAGACTCAAGATGTTCTTCAACAAATTCGTCGAATCACTCACCCCAATGTTCGATTGAGCGCAGAAGCACTGGTCAATGGCCCGCCTGTTGGCGATCCGGTTTCGGTTACATTTCGCAGTAATAACGCCGCACAGCTTCAGGAGGTTGCAGAAAAAATCAGAGTCCGAATCGCAAACGAAAAAGGTATTTTTGATTCGAAGATCGATGATATTTTTGGTGATGATGAGATCACGCTCAGTATTGATTTTGAACAAATATCGAGACTTGGCTTAAATCTGAATAGTATTGGCCTGAGTATTCGGACTGCAGTTGCAGGTTCGACTATTGGTGATGTCAATATTAATAATCGTAAGGTTGATTACTTTCTGCAATTTGACCAGCGTGACCGAGCTTCTAGCGAGGGTCTGGCATCTATCAAAATTACTGATCCGAACGGTAATTTAATTCCGTTAGCTAATCTTACGAAGCTCCAGGAAAGGTCGGGTTCACCGCAAATTAAGCGGTACGATTTCAGACGTGCTAAAACCGTCACTGCAAACTTGGATGATTCAGTCATAACATCGATTCAGGCGAACGATATTATCAAGTCGGAGTTTATGAAGATTAGCAAGAACTATCCTGAAGTATCGATCGTATTTGGTGGAGAAGCCGAGAAGACTACTGAGTCTTTTCAGTCACTATTGGTTGCACTTGTGCTTTCGTTAATTGCCATTTTCGCCCTCATGGTTCTGATCTTTCGCTCCTACATTAATCCATTCATCATCGTTACGACGATTCCTCTCGGGCTGACAGGGGTGTCATTTGCTTTCTGGATTCAGAATATGGATTTTAGTTTTATGGCCCTTATCGGTGTTATAGGTCTTGGTGGAATCATAGTTAACTCTGGAATTATACTAATGAGCTTTATCGAGCAGATGAGAGTTGAGACGACGATGGATCTCCATGAGATTCTCGTGAAGGCGTCAGCAGTCCGACTTCGGGCTGTTTTGGTAACTTCTCTCACGACTATCAGTGGTTTGATTCCAACGGCTTACGGCATCGGAGGAAGTGACTTCTTTATCATTCCTATGGCTATGGCCCTGGCATGGGGTTTGACGACAGGCACGATCTTGACGCTGCTATGGGTGCCACCGGCTTACGCCATTAGTGAGACCTTGACATCATTTTTTAGGAAAGTTTGATGGCGAGGGTGGGGCCGTTAAACGCACCCCTAAAGAGTACTCATCGAAGATTCAGCAGATTGATGGAGATCACACCAGTTTTTTGTGTCTATGAACTGGCCCAAAATGGACAATTATAGTGCATCGTCAAAGTCTTGGTGGCAATTCTGGAAATAGGCGCATATGAATTTAAATCCCAATTAATACAAATAGTTATAATAATCTAAAGTTTATTTCCGTTTAAGCCGAAAGACTCTTAAAACTGAGTGGTGTTGAGGGTCGTGGCATGCCTAGGTCTCTGTTTCTAATTAGTTTTATCCTCGCTTCAATCTCAATGGCGAGTTGCCAAAAATCTAGTACTACTGCATCACCTAATCGAGGTGACGTTGGCGGTGGTGGGACAACTTCTGAGGGTGAGATTGAGCACGAAGTTAGTGGCATGATCGCTAATGAGGAACCAGTTGAATTTGTTCAGTCAATGGACTCAGTGGAAATAAGTGGCGTTAATCTTGCGTCGTCTACTCAATACCAAGTCAAAGCTTTTTATTTAAGTCCTTTAGGTAAAAAGATCCAGATTCACGAGAGTGTCTTTAGCTCTAATCGTTTTAATTTTAAGGCAAAAGTTCCCAAACACTTGATCATCATCGAAGCTGTTCGCATCAGTGATGGTGGCAAGTTTGCTGGTCTACTACCGCCACCCATGCGGAAGCTTCTTGCAAAGCTTCGTATGAATCGGACGACTTCAATCGCTGCAAAGATGGCTGGTATTATCGGTGATAATGCATCTTCCGGGGGCGCGGCCGCCCAGGCAGCACTAACTACAAATAGTATCTCCGTGGCTGACGTGTTGATGGTGGCCCAGAGTGTGAGATTAGCCGTGGATGAGCAGAAAAATCAAAATGTGGGAAGTTCTATTGACCTGAATGGTCCTGCTTTGAAGCTGCTAGAAAAATCAAACGAACGCCTTTCTGCCCTCATTGCAGAAGGGCAAAAGCCTGAAACCGTCGCTGAGAAACTGTCAGAGAAGACTTACGCGACGGTTTTTGGAGACAAAGCCGAGGAGATCTCTCCAGCAATTTTAGCCCACCGTACCAATCATCATCTTGGTTCCTCAGCCGCTGCGACGACAGATGTGGCTTATGAGACCATTAAATCTCTGAGCACCCCAGCGGCAAAGCAACTCGATGAGGCTTTTAGGGTAGAGGCTGAAGCCTACCGTAAGGCAGCAGATTTGACGATTGCTGTGGCGGCTGAGTCTACGGTTTCAAGTGTTTACGCACCAAAATTTACGGCTTGTAAAAATGGTGAGCCAAGCTGTGCTGCCACTGCTTATGTGCCGCCGATTCCACCGCTTTTCTTATTGGGCGCTGTCTCTGTGCCCACAGCGTCAATAGCCATTGGGATTTACACCACTGCGCAGTCTGTGATTTTATCTAGCGTGACGACGGACGCGACAATCTACTATACCCTTGACGGAAGTGCCCCGACGACGGCTTCCATGCGGTATTCAAATCCGATTGGGGTGCTTGTAAGTCAAACTATTAAAGCTATTGCTGTTAAGCCTAATTTCAGTGACTCGGCTGTGGGTATATTTCCCTATACGATCACCGGCACTGTCCAATCTCCGACCTTCTCTGTAGCGGAAGGATCTTACGGCCCAGCCCAGGGCGTAACATTAAACTCAGCGACACCGGGTGCGACCATCTACTATACAACCAACGGCACGACACCCACGACATCGTCGACGCAATATTCTGGTGCGATTACGGTGTCTACGTCACAAACAATCAAAGCATTTGCCGTATTAGCTAACTGGACTGATTCTTCTGAGTCTAGCGCGATCTATACGATCAACGGCGCTGTTGCGACTCCGACATTTTCTGTCCCTGCTGGAGCATACGGCCCTGCTCAGTCTTTAACACTTAGTACGTC
>JBAXLR010000003.1:0-46475 GCA_037134655.1 bacterium
CGCATCTTGGTCCCCAGCACTTTGAATCTCATCACGGTAATTATGGTAAACGTCTTTTATATTTCGCAGCCACTCATCCAAAACTCCAAAACGTTGCTTTGTCATAGCTGCACGGATACCGCCACACCCATAATGCCCGCAAACGATAATATGCTGAACCTTCAAGACTTCCACCGCGTAATGCAAAACACTTTGCAAGTTAACATCCGTATGCAGAACAAGATTTGCGATGTTCCTATGGGCAAAAATATCACCTGGCTTGGTACCGGTGATTTCCTCGGCAGGGACGCGGGAGTCAGAACAACCCACCCACAAAAACTCAGGATTTTGATCTTTGGTCAGTTCGGTAAAGTAGTCTTTATCGATCTGCAACCGTTCTTGTACCCATGCCTTATTAGCCAAAAGAAGGGCTTTGTAACTCTCCATTTTTTCCGCCGAATTTTAAACGTTTTGATCTAAGATTTTTCCAAGTTACCTTGATGTCTCTTGTCTCTGAAAATTCAATAAAATCCTTAACCTGCTCAAGAATATCAAAATCAATGAATTGAGCCCCTGCACCGTCAATAATCACCGAACATCCATTTGGTAAATCGGCTAAAATCTTCTTGAGACGAGGCTTATGTGTAAAAGCAACATCCTTGCAAAATCGAATCAGATACTGGTCGCCATCGTTGACCGTCGTGATCACCGAGCTAGTGTTCATGCGGTAAACAATGGCCAGCCCGACGATCAGGCCAATTCCAACCCCCGTGAGAAGATCGCTAAACACCACCGCAACAAGTGTCACAGCAAACGGTATGAACTGCTCTAAGCCAAGCATCCATACGGATTTGATCAGCTTCAAACTGACGAGCTTGTATCCTATCGCAATCAATACAACCGCTAATGCCGCCAGTGGTATTTGATTTAGAACCGTCGTAAAAAGTAGAACAAATATAAGCATGAAGAGACCATGAAAGAAAGAAGATAATCTCGACTTTGCTCCTGCATAAATATTTGCTGAACTACGAACAATCACCGACGTCATAACTAGGCCACCCAAACAACCGGAGACTATATTGCCTAAACCCTGGGCCAAAAGTTCCCGATTGCCGTCAGATGTCCGTCGATCTGGATCCATACGATCCACAGCTTCAATTGACAAAAGAGTCTCAAGACTGCCAATGGCGGCTACCACTGCAGCCATGGACCATGTTTTCATCTCACGAATGACGGTAAAATCAGGCGCCAGCATCGCAGCTTTTAATTCTGAAATGTTACGAAGATTTGGAACATTAACCATATGGCTTGAACCCGGAGTCAAAGCATACTGTGGAAACCATTTGGCCAAAGACATGTTGGCAACAACCCCTACGATCACGACCATTAGTGGGGCAGGAATAAATTTTAGAAGTTTTGAATCCTTGATTTGCCTTCGCCCCCACAGCCAGTGCGTTAAAAAACCCAGGATGGCTACTATAATGGCACCTTCAGCTAGGTGCTCAAGTGATTCAGCAATCGCATAAAAAGTATTACTGTGGTCGAACGTTTGAAAAAAACTTTCGTCACCCTCATAATCCGAGTCCCAGCCAAGGGCATGAGGGATTTGTTTGAAGATGATGGTTAGCCCAATTGCAGCCAGCATTCCCTTGATCACACTGTTGGGAAAAAATGCCGCCAGCGACCCACTGCGTAGTATTGAGAATAGAATCTGAAATATGCCGCTTAAAATCGTGACCGCTAGGAATGCTTCAAATGATCCCATCAAAGAGATTCCGGCAGCCACGGTCACAGAAAGCCCAGCAGCAGGACCACTGACGCTGAGCTCGCTTCCAGAGATCCAGGAAACTACGATTCCGGCCACAACACCACTAACAAGACCTGCCACCACTGGAGCCCCTGAGGCTAGGGAAATACCCATACACAGCGGAAGAGCCACCAAGAAAACCACAAAACCAGCCAAAATATCGGAGCGAAGGCCTCCGGCCATAACTTCAACACGTTTAGTGATTTGGGTATACATGAAGCGAACTCTTTTCGAATAACTTTTAGGCTAGGAACACGGTTAATGGGATTGACCGGTTCCACCTAGAAGCTGGTCTGCGAGTTCTTCCAATTTAATATTCAGAATCTGGCCACGCAATTGCAATTCGAAGCCTTCACAATCATAATTTGCCCAATCAATCGGCAAGTAAGTCTCCTCGCCACCCGTCAGGAACTCCTCGATATAGGCGTCGATGTAATCCAGGAGAAAGTTGCGGGCGTCGTCAGCCTTCATATCCTGATCTTCAAATTGAATACGGCCTTCGATAGGATAGAAAAAAGATTTGTCCGCATTCCGCAGCGTTACTTTAACCGTCACAACGGCCGGCTGGGTCGCAGATACCACCTCAAAAAAACGCTGACCAAGCCATGTGCCGTACTTTTTTTCAAAAAGGTTGGCGACTTCCTGGTTTTTCTCAGCCAGAGCTTGTTCATGCGTGGACGGATTCATCTTCATTGCAAGTTCTCTTTTCCTTCATCTGTAAATACACGCCGCAAGTCTGCCACGAGCGCATCATAGTCACTGTTGGTCGCAACCGGCCTAAACCGCACCCGCCAAACTTTGTCGTCAGTAATGACGTCGTCTTTGACCATTGGGAATCGATTAAAGAGACCTTTCAAAATTTCGACAGATTCGGGCTCCATCTTGCCAGCCAGATTTTTATCAAGCATCCAAAGTGCCGCGCCAAATTTACCGACACGCCAGTAAAGCTCGACTTTCTTAGCAAGCTTGTCATCTCTTGCCTGTAGTCCTGAAATAGCCTCAAGTCTGATCGCATCAAACAGTGACAACGCAAATTTAAAGACAACTTTTGGATATTCTGTGAACAAAACCTCAATAGCCTTTGACTCGTCGCCTTTAGACAGGACTTCAAGCCCAAATGACGACATGCACTTCACTTGCTTCAAAAGACTGGTAAGGCCTGCGACATCGTCAGACTCCACCTGACAAGCAGCCGAAACTGCGTTGGCCAGGTAAGCAAAACCTTTTTGTACGTTTTCAACCGCAACCGAATCGGCCATGCCTGAGGTTGTTGCTAGACGCAGAACCGAGTCGAGAAATAAAACTTTTTTGTCGTCTTTCTTTGTAAGCGTCGTCGAGACTGGACGATGAACTCCACTCCACTTATCAAGAAGATCCTTGCCCGCCGCAAAGGGAGCAAAAAGCTCAAGGCTTTCTTCTGTGGAGACAAATCCGTCTTCCTCAAGCCGAGCATCACGGAATTGTTTGAGCAGAGCTTCTTGTTCATTGGGAGGCAGCATGGCTGACATGCCAAGTAGTGAATAAATATAGGCGGCATCTTCGGAGATGGAAGCCCCAATTAATGAGGACACAAATTCCTGTACCTTCTCATCCCCGCCTTTGACCTTCCACCAGAGGGTGTTGCACGGTAAGGCAGTAAATCGATCTTGTTCCTCTTGGGGTAATTTCTCAAAAGCCTCTTCATCCACCATCTCAATGTAGGGATTTAAAAAGGCGACTTGATACTCTTCATCAAGTTGGCGAAATCTCTTATAAAGCTGCTCAGGCCCAAGATGCTTATAAAGGTCAAGCCAGCGGATAGCCTGATGAACGGCCAAGTGTCCGTCCCGCCATGCCTCATTATCGATAATGCTGACAAACTGCTCGTCAGATAATAGAGGAAGGACATCCAGTGCCTCCTCGGCACCAGCCGCCACAATGGCCAAATACATGTCCCGCCTGGGTACCGCGTGGGCCAAGGCTTCTGGGTCTTCGCCATGAAGAATCGCGTTGAGATCCACGGTAGTAGTTAACTGACTGTTTTTACTGGAGAACGGATCTCTCCAAACGAGCGAGCGCCACCCGCTGTCTAGGGAGCGAATAAGGGCCTCTTCAGATAGACGATCCGACATAATAAAAACCCTCCCTAAATGGTCCCAACAGCGCCGCTGCTTCTACCAGAATCAGGGCCTGATCGCAACTTTTTTAATCACTTGTAAGGGGGCGGATGAATTAATGATTCCCTAAAATTGGCAATTCGAGTTATAACGCCGCTCGATACCAAAGGCCCACTAGCTAGGGAGACCTCAATACCTTGTCTGAGGCAACTGTCACAAGCCAAGCAAAAGCTCCACTCGGTCAAGCACCGATGACTGACGTTACGTGCGACCAGAAACAATTAATCGACTCTGCCTTAGCACCGGTTGCTGCTGAACTTTCTGATCTTGCACCACACCTCACCACTCTACTACGAGCAAAGACGGTCTCAGGTCGCCACATCATCGAGCACATTCTCGGTGCTGGCGGTAAACGAGTCAGACCTGGTCTTTACTTCTTTGCTAGTAAACTAGTCGGTTACGCAGGTGAGCATTTACTCCCCATGGCAGCGGTTTGTGAATACGTGCACACGGCAAGCCTTCTCCATGATGACGTCATCGATAACAGTACCCTTCGCCGCGGAAAACCCACGCCCAATAAAATTTGGGGCGATGAATCAGCAGTCCTTGTTGGTGATCTTATTTATTCCAGAGCCAGTGAGCTGATGGCTGACACCGGAAGCCTTGAGATTGTTCGTTTGTTTGCCAGAGCTATCAGGCTCATGAGTGACGGCGAGCTCTTGCAGCTTGAGCATCTCTATAATCCTTCCATGCAAGAGACTGCCTACTACGAAATCATTGAAAATAAAACGGCGGTACTACTGTCAGCAGTTTGTAAGGCTCCTGCAATTCTTGCAGACTCTGGCACAAAGGCAGAGGCTGACCTGAGTGAATTTGGTCGTTGCGTCGGCTTTGCCTTCCAACTCCTGGATGATGCCTTAGACTACGCAAGTAGTGATCAGATCTTTGGCAAGAAAACCTTGGCTGACCTGCCAGAGGGTAAAGTTACGCTCCCAGTAATCTTACTTAAACAATATGCGAACGCCCAAGAACTGTCTTTTGTGGAAAACCTGATCAACAGTGAAGAAATCTCCCGTGACTCCATGCTAAAGGTGCTAGAACTTGTAAACAAATATGACACGGCCGGAAAAACCTTGGAAGAAGCCTCCAAGTGGACTGACAGAGCGCTGCAATCTCTTAATAATTTTCCGGCTGGCCAAAGCAGGTCTGAACTTGAGACCTTAGCACGCCGTCTACTCATGCGATTTAACTAAAAGGGAGCGGCCCTGCGTTGATTAAAAATCACGTCGTAAGCGACTCACTAAAGCATTTAAAGAATTTCGATAGCCAGTGGCAGGGATGGTCACTCGGCAACGGACTTCGATGTCTTCACATTCCGCTTCCCGATAACGATCCAAGATACCAAGTGACCCTCCTTGTGGGTACGGGAAGCCGTGATGAACCCGCAGGAATCGCAGGGGTTAGTCACCTCCTTGAACACATGATGTTCCGGGGCTCTTCAAAGTATCCGTCTTTTTCCGAGCTAAGTGTCGCGTTTGAAAGCTTAGGTGGAGAATGGAATGCTGCCACTGGGCATGAATACACGGAGTTTTTCTATAATGGCCCCGCAGGACACGTGGAAGAGTCCATGGCCTTATTCTCTGACTTCATTCTAAAACCGACTCTCAATGATCTAGAAACGGAACGCCGAATCGTTCAACGCGAACTCGAAGGTGAACTCAATGAGCAGGGCGTAAGCACTGATCCTGACTATCATATCGCTAACCGTGTCTGGCCAAATACTTCTATGGCGCAGCCCATCATCGGCACCATGGATTCATTGAACGCCATCAAAATAGAAAACATTACAGCTTGGCTAAAAGATCACTACGCTCCAAAAAACGCCGTCCTTTGCGTGGTTGGTGGTAACGTTTCTGAACTCAAAAAACTGGTAGAAAAACATTTTGGCAGTTGGACGTCCGCATCAAAAGCAAACCACCGCTCAGTTCTTAAGACCGCCTATAAAGGACCTGAAATATTTTGGATTGAAAACAGTGATAACGAATTTCAAGTTCAGCTCACTTATCTGTGCGAGGGAACTGGAAGCCCAAAAACTCCAGTCTATGAATTACTGACCAGAGTCCTAGCCGACGGCTTTAGCAGCCGTCTCACAAAACGTATCAGAGAAGAACTTGGACTGGTCTATGACATCAGCGCCAATCTTCATCAGTACTATGGCCAAGGCATGGTCAATATCACGGCCAGCGTCACAGAGGAAAATCTGCAGGATTTCTTCAAAGAAGTATTTGCGGTTTTAAAAATCATCGCTGAAAAAGATATTCCTTCTGAAGAACTTGAACGTCACAAGCTCAGAGCCATCACTGACCTTCAGTTAACCACATCTGAACCGACAGCATTGGCCTGGCGAGGAGCGTGGGGACTGCTCTCTGAAACTGAATACCGTCTGTCTGTTTTGGCAGAGCAAATGAATGCCATCACCGCATCACAACTAAAATCGGCTGCTGCCGAAATCTTTAAGCCCAAAAATCTTTGCATTACAGGCCTCGGGCCAAAGAACTTCACAAAAGAAAACTACTGCTTAATATGAATCTTGACAGATTTAATATCACCCAGAGATTCGCCTTTAATTTGTGTTATCTTGATATCGATTGCCTCAACGAATTTATTTTTACAAGACGGAATGTCTAGAAGAGTTTTCTCTCCGGCTTTTGCCACAACAGGAATCTCTTGATAATCACCCTTCGAGGAATCGTCTTCATAGCATCGCGCCTCAAGCTTCATCCCCTTCCACTCATCCGACGTTTCCGCCAATTTAATCCACTCAAAATAACTCTCAATCAAGGTGTCGGCGCGAAGGTCCGTCATACCTCTCTTAGCATAGCCCGGAATATCCTTAATTTTGACAGTTTGCTCAGACTCCCTTGTATAGAGAGTCGCACCGGTAAAGTCGACGTACATGTAGGGATCGCCATCAATCTTCGTCAAAGGCAAAGCATCGATACCCTTTGTGACATCCGCTGGATCTTTGAGGCTAAAAATTCGGACGCGCGTCGGATTAGAGCGACTAAGGCCTACGACACGCCCATCTTTTAAGGCACTGATTGGCCCAATCGTACCCATACGATCCGAGTCGCCTGCCACGGGTGGAACTTCTGCAAAATGGTAATCTTTATCAGTGCAGTTGGGCTCAGTCGTCAGGCATTTTCTTTTGATTACCGCAATTTTATTTGAATTCCTTGACACCCAAATGGTGTCGGAAATTTTTTCATAAGCCATCGTATACGTGAGATTACCCTCGCCTACTGTCGACCCCGCAAAGGGCGGAAGGATGGCATCTCTATCTGCGTTATAAATATTTCCATCAGGATCACCCGCGACAGCGTAGGATCCCTTTACAGAGCTGACGCTAATAGCAAAAGATTTTAATACAGGGTTATTTTGAACAAATTTAGCATTGGGCACGATGGCATCAAGATTAACCTCTTTGTGCGTGGTAAGATCTACAGCAGCAGCTCGTGTCGATGTAGAGTCCGCAGCAAGAAGAAGCTTCGGTCCTACAGCCGCCCATTGAGAATAAAAAATCTTCTTTCTCTGATTGATGTTACAGCTGTAACCCCAGCCATTTCCTTCGAGGGGTGGATTATATGCTCTTACGGTCTTTTCGTCACCGCGGGCCCCATCGATTTGCCGTAAAGGAATCTTGCTCAGATCATCCCACAGCGGGCTATAGGGGCGCGTATCCGCCATTGGAATTTCATAGTATCTACCGGCGCCGAACGCGGCGATCATGAAGCGTTGATCATTTTTGAGATAGGAAGCAAGGCAGATTCGAATGTCATCTCTTTTTCTTGATGGGTCAGAAATATCTTTCTTCCCGGCAGCTGGAATAGGCCCTTCAGGCATGTTCTCGGGATCAATAAAGTATACGAAAGGATACTTTCCAATCAGAATACCGCCTTCTGTGACATAAGTTCGAAGGCCTAAATCGTAAACGTATGAATCAACACCACTCCATTTCTTGTGCTGGAGAATTTTATCTCCTTCAAGTTGCAGCCAGTGTGCCATGCCGGTTTGGGCGGTGAACTTTCCTGTGATTTTACCACCATGAACATTATAAGTTTGATTCGTTCTCGTCTTCGTGAAAAACTGATAAGTCAAATTACTATTGGTCGCACCATTAGAATGTTTGATCGCCCGATCAATGGTTATGGTTTTCGAATTGACATCGACACTAGATACTACGGCCCTTCCTGGACAAGGTGATTCACAAGCTATGCGAAGGCCCGGGCCGTCTATCATCATACCGGCTACGATCCCAGCCACATCCCCACCAGATAATTGGTTACTGTTGTGAGCTGAAGAAAAGCCCTTGCGTATTTTAATCTGGTGAGCAAAAAACTTATTGAGAACTATGATACGATTGCCTGTCACGGGATGGGGACTGCGGATCTCCGTGATTGTGGCGACACCAATACAATCTTTTGTTGTAGTCCCAGGATCCTCACATTCTTTGTCTAAACCGGGCCCTGAAATGGTCATTCCGGGGAGCAAAGAAGAAACATCGGTTGTTGCCGGCACATCAAGCCAATGCTGTGAACTGTCGGAGGTTTGCCCAATTATACTTAAAATAATCGGCGCATTTATGCTTTTAATTCCCCCCTTAATCGTTAAGGTCTTCGCCGCCGCATCAATTGCAGTAATGGCGGCAATGGGATAGTCCGGACAGTCGGAAACTTCGGTACTCGGATCATCGCAGTCTGTGTCAATACCAGGACCAGACAGCTTCATTCCAACAGTCACTTGACCGACGTCATCAACCCTGACTTGCTGAGAGCCTTGCTCTGTGTCAGCACTATCCCAGGTCTTGACGGCATTCTGCTGGCGTGTGACTACCCAAAGATTTAGTTTTTTTGTTGTCTCAATTGATTTTTCACCCGAGGCAACCACTCGCTGATCCCGTGCAGCTATTTTT
Organism: bacterium; assembly: GCA_037134655.1. Lineage (GTDB taxonomy): Bacteria > Bdellovibrionota_B > Oligoflexia > Oligoflexales > RGVZ01 > CAMDKS01. Next base: position 8,855 of record JBAXLR010000003.1, read on the forward strand.
GCGCCACCGCCAAATTTCGCTTTGTTACAGGCCGAGAAAACGGAGGCGAAAGCCAAACCGAGCATGAGATGGTTTATTTTTATCTTGCAAGCCAGAAACGCCACCACAGGAACCTCTCACTAAAAGTTATGGATAATTAACCGTGCACTATGGAAATCCGAATAAAGTCTGACCCAGTTAGTTTTCTCCTGAGAGTCGATGGTGACGGATGCGGCTGAATTCAAAAGAGCAGCAAACTCTTTTTCACAAATTATAATCGACTGCTCGATACGAGACTTTGCCTCTGAGAGATCATTGAGTGAATTCTCGCACTTTGATTTAGCGTTATAGTCGGTGATTTCTTTAAATGTGCGGGATACAGCTGTACTCTTGGCAGGCGCTTTTAGGGAAGCTCCGATAACAGAGATTTTTTCAAAAGGATTTTGTGGACCATCTGAAGCCGTGCTAGCGTGAGATTTTTTTTGCTCAAAACTGATGATTGTAAACTCAGGGACGATCAAATTTAAATTTGTTACTTTTTCTTGAAACGATAAAGGGATGGTCGACGACTTTTGACCCTCTACTGCAAATGTCACATCCCGCTGGTTTTTTCTGTCGAGGCCGCAGGAGAAACATAAAATCACCAATGTATAACAATAGAACTTTTGCCCTAAAATCATAGCCGTATCCCCAAAGTCTTTAAGTTGGTATCGGAGACCAGGCCGGGATCTTTAAGATCTCTCGACCATTGATTGATTAAATCAATAATTACGGATGCTTAAAGAGTGCCTACCGTCTGATATTATTTGATCGCCAAAGGTTTCTAGAAAGGCCACCCATCGGCAAAAAAATTTCAGGCTACCTACTCTACCACCCTCATGCACCAAAGTGAGACTGGGGCGGTTGTCACTCCCGTGGATCCGCCATCGATGGCTTGTTGCTCGAGAACAATCGGGACACCCGACTGATTGAGTATTGATTAATCAGATCAAAGCCTCGATGTTAAAAACTTGATGGCAGCTCCCACTTCCTTGTCGTCAAACAAAAAAGTCGCCACGTGACCAAAGGTCACTTCAAGATATTCCACATCAACACCTTGGCTTCGAAGTTTATCTACGAGGCGTCTCGACTGGTCCACTTCTACGACCCAGTCGTTCTTACCATGATAGAGGAACACTGGTGGCACGCCTTTGCGCACATATGTCATGGGCGAGGCTGCTTTATAGGTCTGAGGAATAACGCTCGGCGGCTGACCGAAAAACTTCTCGTAGTATTTATTGTAGCTGCCATCGGTCAAATCTGTTGGAGTTCCGCCCACTGCAAGGGCTTTGACCGTAAGTGCCGCCGGTAGTGTTGATAATGGTTCACTACCTGGAAACTTAAAAATTTTGGCCGCCGGTGGCTTCGTGTCATCAAGGCCATCTGATGGCAGCGTAAATCCAGCCATCAGAGCTAAATGAGCACCAGCTGAGTAGCCAATCATGCAAACGCGCTCTGGATCAATGCCAAGCGTTTTAGCGTTACCCTTGAGCCAGCGAATCGCATCTTTTGTATCTAGTACTGGTGCTGGGAATCGGTGCTCGGGTGCCAGGCGGTAGTTCATATTCATTGCGGCAATGCCTGACTCGGTTAGACGAACCGCCACTGATTCCATGTCTTTTTTGTCACCCTTATACCACCCACCGCCGTGGATCACGATGCAGGCAGGAGCTTTTTTATCTCGCGCAAGCTCCTCGCTCAAAGCTGGATGCCAATCAGCCGTAAGCTTCACACCCGTTCGCTCAGCGAATATAAAATCACGCGTAATTTTTGTTTTGCTTCTCTCAGATGTCGTGGCACAGGCCGACAGCATTAGCAATATAACGAAGCATAACCTCAGTCGACTTATTGTGAATTCAATACGCATGCGGCCTTCCAAAAAATAGAGACTTGTCATTACTATGACTAAATCATCTAGTATGGGGACAGTTGAAGCAAGATATTGGAACAAAAAATATTAATTTATGCGTAATTATTGTTGATTTTTTTGGGTGATAGGCCGACTAGTCATCAGAAATACGCCTAAGATGAATCTCAAACCTTCCGCGTATTTCATCTGGCGAAATGACTCCTTGTTTGAGGGCGTCACCACTCATACCCAAAACAACTGACCCGGCACCGCCAGCTCCAAACCCCGACTTCGATGAATTTGTAACGATAGCTAAAAGATCTTCATCAGATCTCGCAAAGCAGATGGTCTCGATCGATACGCCCAGCTCTTTAGCAACAAGATACAGTTGCTCGATCTTGCGAGGCTGCACGCCAGACATCCAGTCACTCAAAACTTGTTTGGCCACACCTGTCTTGCGAGACAACTGGGACGCGGTCATGCCGCGCTCTTTAAGGAGGGCCACAAGATTATGTCTAAGCCTAAAAGTCACATCCGAGGACAACGGGAGGAGCTCCTTTAGAACCATGGGGAGGCGTGGGAGATCTGAAACACACAAGAAAAAAAGCAGCGCTCTGAAAAGACTGCGCTTAAATTGCATTCTTGATAACCCAAGTCCGGCCTGCGCATCATAAAATCCGATGTTCCGGACGGCAAAAGACTTTTCTACAAAAATGGATGCCGCGGCTCCAGGCTCCAGGCTCCTAACTCCGACGTTCGGAGGGGGGGAGGGTTAGGATTAAATTATTAACCCAAAAATTAATTGGGTTAAAATAATTGTCCTATCTACCTGGTATTACAGGCTTTCCCAGAAAGCCCGAGGAATCTATTAAATATCAGCATCTTACCACCTCAAGTAGCTAGCTCATTCTACCGAGCCCTTACTTTAGAGGTAAAAGTATCAATGAAGATCTATGACTCGCCAAAACTTCAGTACCTAGCTCTCTCAAGAGAATGGTCAGTAAGACTTTTCTGCGTTGTCAGTGTTTTTATGTTTACCGCATGCGGCAAGACAACAAACCGTGTTGAGGCTACTCTGGCAGGGGGCAATGTTGAAGTCGTCGTAGAAAAACTTTATCCCATCGAGGCCAAGCCTTCGGAAATTATCAATATCGAGGGAAAGGGCTTTTATGCCTATCAAGATCTCAAAGCAAGATTGACGTTGGCAGACGGGATTACCAAGGATGTACCTCTAACGATTGCTGACCAGCGTCATGCATCTTTTGTCATGCCAGTTGGCGCAGGTCTTGGTCTAAAATCAGTTTCCATTATCCAAGGCGAATCTAAAGATCTTGTTTCATTTCGGATCGTAGCGAATACAGATGATAACCCGCTGCCTATTCTAATTGATGACCAAGCGGAAATTTGCAGTACAAAAGTCTATATTGACCGCAATGGAGATCAGAAAACTGGTACGAAAGATTGCGCGACTGGCACGGTCCCTGATTGCACAGAAAGCGGAAAATCTGGATGTAGAACTACGCCTCAGCTTGTATCTGCCGAGGCCTCACTTTTAGTTGCCGATAATATCAAATCAGGTGTCACCATCGCAGGAATATCGGGAGTATTAACGGCCCCGCCAAGTGATTGCTCCAGTAACGGTCAGCAGTCTTGTGTCGCTACAGGTGCTTTCTTTGCCGGAACAGCTTGCTCAGCTGGTGGGTCCAAATGTTTCTTGCCGGAGTATTCTGTATTGAGCCAGCCGCTCAAGGCCATCAGCTACAACAGCATCGATCAGTCAAAAATGCTTGATTCCCTCACCCTCGCTGGAATTACTGGAGCCATCACATCAAAAGGTAATTGGAATTTGACGTTAGCGTTCCCAGGAGCAGGCTACTACACCGGCACCAGTAATGCTCCGACAGCCGCGACGATTGCAAGCGGCACGACCATCACTGGCATCGCTGGATCGGGGACTCTGGAGTCTCACTCGAACTGTTCATCTGACGGCGCTACAGGCTGCGTGGCAGTTGCCACATATCCTGCAGCTCTGGCAACTGGTGCAGCATCAAAGGTTCTCTCTGGTCAAACCCTCGCCGGTGTCACAGGTAACGTCACACTACCTGCTGCAGGAAAAGTCCTCACCGGTATTACCTACGGAGTCTCAGGAACTGGGAGCTCGGGGACTCTGACCTTACCATCAGCTTCCAATGTTCTGTCTGGAAGTGGCACCTATGGTGATCCTGGTGCTGCCGTGACGCCGTCTCTCGCCAATAAAGGATCTTGGGATCTGACGGCTACGTTCCCTGGGGCAGGCTACTATTCCGGTGTGAGTTCTACACCTGCGGCAAGTTCTTACACGGGCACACTATTTGGAACAGCGGGAACTGGAACATTGGAATCTCATTCCAACTGCGCCACTGCTGGTGCTCAAGGATGCGTGGCCACAGGCACGTACTTTGCCGGTACCGTTTGCGGAACAGATGGATCAAATTGCTTCCTGCCAGCCTATTCCGTACCAGGTCTTCAAACCAAAAAAGCCATCGACTTCGCAGCTATTGATAGCAGTAAAATGCTTGATTCCCTCACCCTCGCTGGAATTACTGGAGCCATCACATCAAAAGGTAATTGGAATTTGACGTTAGCGTTCCCAGGAGCAGGCTACTACACCGGCACCAGTAATGCTCCGACAGCCGCGACGATTGCAAGCGGCACGACCATCACTGGCATCGCTGGATCGGGGACTCTGGAGTCTCACTCGAACTGTTCATCTGACGGCGCTACAGGCTGCGTGGCAGTTGCCACATATCCTGCAGCTCTGGCAACTGGTGCAGCATCAAAGGTTCTCTCTGGTCAAACCCTCGCCGGTGTCACAGGTAACGTCACACTACCTGCTGCAGGAAAAGTCCTCACCGGTATTACCTACGGAGTCTCAGGAACTGGGAGCTCGGGGACTCTGACCTTACCATCAGCTTCCAATGTTCTGTCTGGAAGTGGCACCTATGGTGATCCTGGTGCTGCCGTGACGCCGTCTCTCGCCAATAAAGGATCTTGGGATCTGACGGCTACGTTCCCTGGGGCAGGCTACTATTCCGGTGTGAGTTCTACACCTGCGGCAAGTTCTTACACGGGCACACTGTTTGGAACAGCAGGAACGGGCACCTTAGAGTCTCACTCAAATTGCTCCAGTAACGGACAGCAGTCTTGTGTGGCCTCAGGTACTTACTTTGCCGGTACCGTTTGCGGAACGGATGGATCGGCGTGTTATCTACCGACCTATGCGTCAGGCACGCAAAACAAAAAAGCCATTGATTTTAGTTCAATCGATTCAAGTAAAATGCTGAGCACATTAACGGTCTCCGGTGTCACAGGATCAATTGCAGCGCAGTCATGGAATCTTCAAACTTCGTTCCCTGGATCTGGTTACTACTCAAGCGTTACGAATACTCCCGCCACTAGCAGCTACACAGGGACGTTGTTTGGGAGCCCCGGTACGGCAACTATTGAGTCTCACTCTAACTGTACTTCTGACGGAGTCACAGGTTGTGTGACGACAGCCAGTTACAAGTCGGCAAATATGACGAATGCAGTTGCCACCAATATCAAGTCTGGCGTCACGATTGCCGGTATCGCTGGAAACTACACGGGCGGCGGAGGTTCGCCCGCCTGTGGATTTGGTGGTAACGCCAGCACAAGCTGTACACTTAGTCAGTTTAATTTGAGCACCTACCCATTGTACGCAACCTTTAGTGGTGGCGGTGATCCAGTAGTTTACGGAACAACGTTAAACCTCGCGGTGAATGGTAGCAGCACTGTTACTTACAATGACGTCATCAACTATGCATTCAAGGCGAATGAAACACGCTGGTTCAAGATACCATTCACCGGGTGCTCCCAAGTTGAGGACAACCTTAACTTTTCGGCCACGAGTGCGTTTACCGCGAAGGTTTACGACAGAGATTTGATCTATAATACGGGCACCATGTGGAGTGCCTCCGCGAAAGGAAGCTACCCATATCAATCCGCCAGCGGTGTATATTATTCAGATTTAACGCGTCCATATTTAAATGGCTCGACATGCGACTCGGTGAGCTACGGTGGCGGGACTTCATACCAATATATCTTAATTACAAATGGCGGCAGCGCTCAGACCATCAGGGTAAACTTTGAATCCGTGGGTTATTAATTCCTTGTGTGCCGCTTTTCAACGACGCAACTAGCGTCGCTTTTTTGACGTTGGAAGAAATCATCCACACATAAGAAGAGTCCGATTAAAACTGCAGACAATCCGCAAAGTCGGGCAAAAGTCCCCACTCCTCCTTAAAGACGTCTTAGATAAACCTCATATCGACCCCGAAGCTCCTGAAGACCAGAATCATCCGCTGGCTGTTCAAGACCAGCACCACCAGAGGATTTTCCATCAGATAAAAGATCACCCTCTGACTTGGCGAAGCAGAGACCATCCATGGAGACGCCGAGGGTCTGGGCTACCAAATAAAGCTGCTCCAGTTTTCGTGGCTGCACGCCGGCCATCCAGTCACTTAAGACTTGTTTAGCCACGCCTGTTTGCCGCGATAACTCCGCTGCCGTCATTCCGCGTGCCCTCAATACAGCAACCAAATTATGCCTTAATCTAAACTCTTGAACCGCCATAAGCCTTACCCCCCAAGGGTTTCATGACCCGATTGGAGGCCTTATCGCACAAGGCCGTGACATCTGGGGACGCAGGGTGAAAGCGTAATATGACACGTGATAGTGATCTGTCATCAGCCCATGCACTAGGTGAAGATACAAATCAGCCGCGTTCTTAGGAACTTAGGACCTAATTAAAGCGTCAGTCTCGGTCCGTTGGTTCGGATAAATGTCCACCCAGTCGGACTCCACTCAAGAGCATTTTCTACCTTACCGAGTTTGCATTTGTCTAAAGCGCTCGTCATTCTGATGCAACGCAAAGGACACATTGACTGGGGAGGTCAGCATGAGTGGTTGCGGTAGTTATGGAATTTTCTTGGCATCATCCGTTACATTTGGATTGCTCTCTTGTGGATCAAACAGTGGCGGCTTAAGCGGAGCACCAGCAGATAATGGCGCTGCCGGCGGAGGATCAGGTCAAACTCACTACACGATGTCTGTTAACGCTGAAGGTGACCTTCCAGCATGTTCATCGAGCAATAAAAAACAGCTCATCTACGTGACATCCAATCAGTCATTTAAATCTTGTGAGGAACGTGGTTGGACTACAATCGAAATTGGAGGACTAAGAGTTTTGAGTAATAGCCTACTCTCGCCTCATCAAGGAAACCTTTGTACTTTTTACTCAACCTTCAATACTTGTCAATTCCGAGGTGGGCAGCTAGTAAAATATAGTGACGGATCAGTTCTGCTTACTGGCCTTTATACTAACAAACTAGTCCATGAAGGTTCAATTTCGTCTGACCCAGAATACGACCAGTTCAACACTACTATCTCATTTCTGATCCCAGCATCGGCGGACTATGGATATCAAATCTTGGATGAAAAAGTAGCGAGAGTTACGGGCGACTTCCGAAATCTTTTTCTTGTTTATGTTAAAAGCACAGACAAGGTTGGACTCGTTTTCGATTCAAATGGTAATGAGCTACCTGATACGACAGACGAGGTAGTCGCTTACGTAGCCCGAACGAACTGGTGAAAGAAATCCCACGAGCTTATTGGTTGTGATTAAAAGAAAGGTAAAAATATCAGGGATAAGAATTAAATCCGCGATCTATTACTAACCTAGTATCCGCACTTTCGGACTTACACCACCTTTTCACGGACTTCACTTACCAAAACGCCAAATAGGTCAGATTATTCTGGCCCCCTGCGGCGCATTTATACGCCGCACTTTCAGAGGATGACCCAGCATGCGTTTCACCATTCTCGTTTGTCTTGCTATGACAATGATTTCCTGCGGCAAAGACGATCGGTATAAGCTCAGAACCATGATCCGCGTCATCGGCGCCGATGGTATTGAATTTGACGGAGCCCTGGGGACGCCAGGAAGCACCTCGTCCGTTACTGGCGTCACGCCAAAAGAATTCAAACTCCCAGCGACAGGCCCAATCTCGGCTGTGATCCAAAAATCTACTAAAGATGACTTACGGGAAATCATTGTTGAGTGCTGGTACAACACGTCTAGTGTCACCGAAACCGCAAAAACTAGTGTCGAATATGGAGTAGCATCTGTCAACTGCTCCTAGCAAATCCCTCAACGTTAGAGTCTGATAGCTCACGACCGAAAGTTCTTGATCCACCAGACTATTAATATGACGTGAACAATCTGGGCTACTGGCCAAACTGCTAAAATCACCCAAAAGACTGGATCATTCATTGCTTCAAACATACTGCCCCCCCCTGACTGCCTACTAGGACTTATCGCCAGAGCCTGTGACATCCAAGGACAGGAGCCCGCGAAGGCCTACTGTAGCTAACGATCTAGAATCAATAGGATATAAATGACCGTCTTTGGCCTAGATTTCACTTGTCACTTCATTTGATTTATAATTTAGGATCGACAATTCAGGCTGTCAAAAGACTGACAGGATTTACAGGTGCATGAAACATTTTCGACAACAAGGACGTTATATATGAAGATCAAGATTTTCCTCACAACCGTCTCTTTGGCCATAGCCGCTATCACCGCCATTACAGGCTGCTCAAAAGACGAAAAAGATGACAAACAAAAAGGCCTTGCCTCATTTAAAGTCCAACTTAAAAACTCTGCCTCCTCGCTCACAGCCAACGCAACGAGCCTCACAGCAAAACTTGGTGGCGTCGACCTGATCGCCGACTGTGCGGGGGACCAGCCTCCAGGAAATTGCCTCGAGATAGGACGAAGTCCTGATCCTGACATCTGGATTAATGCAGGCTGCAATAACGATATTGCCCAATGCACCACTTCAAACACTGAGTTTTTTGAGCTCATTGACCCAACGGCCGCCAACACAGTATTGAATTCTCAAGGGCGCTCCATTGAAGCCGGCGTCTTCACCAAGGTACGAATTTACATGCTCAATAACGATGCAGGTAACGCCCTGCAGTGCGATGGGGCTGCCTCCTCTGTCAGACCTGTTATGCCTATTACTGTTACTTTGCCATCTGCGGTAACAGTTGCTGAGGGAGAGAGTGTCACTGTCACAATTAATTACGACCCATCGTCTGTTGATTGCGCCGATGGCACGACGATCTCCTCGGCACTAGGGGCGATGACTGCCACGGTGACAAAGAATTAGTTTCATCTATAGTTGATTCGGGAGATTCAGCATGTCATCTGGCATGGCGTTTGATCGCAACACAGTAATCGATGAGCGTACGCTCTCGTTACTGGCGTGGCTTCCGACCCGGAGCTTTCAAAAGCTCACCGCACCTGACTTTTGGCCAAGACTTTCAGATGCTGACATGATGAGAATTGCCGTACTGCTAGCCCAAAAAAGCTACGATGAAGGCGGCTGCCCTATTGGCGCTGTGGTGATGGAGAATTCGTCTAAAAAGATCCTGGGTAAGGGTCACAACACACTCATTCAGGAAAACCATCCCTACAACCACGGCGAAACCTCTGCTATGCGAGACGCAGGCTCCATTGATTTCAGCGCCACCACCGTCTTTACGACACTAACTCCATGTAAGGTCTGCGCGACGCTCCTCGCAGAACGTGGCGTAGCACGAGTGGTCATCGGCAATACCCCTGACAAAAATAACAACGAGGGGTATCTCCGTGACAGCGGAGTGAAAGTGGTAAATCTCAATGACCCAGTGGGAGTTACCCTCTATTCCCGCTACTGCAAAGAAAAACCTGACCAGAATCTGATCGACTGGAAAGGTGTGGCGGCTCTTCGACGGCAAACTAAGTAAGACAAAACTAAGTAAGACAAAACTTAGCAAGTCTTACCGCAAATCTGTCCACTCCGACGTCGGAGTGGGGGCTTTATGGCGCACATGTCTGCATCGATTGCCTAGGCGGCTTTTCTTCTTTTTTGGCGGGCGACCCACAGGTCATAGCTGGCTTGCATGTTGATCCACATCTCAGCACTGGTACCGAGGGTGCGTTCTAGATCGATGGCAAAATCTGCGGAGATTCCACGCTTGCCGTTAACGATCTCGTTAATTTTGCGGTGCGCACAACCGATTTTAGCGGCCAGTGTAGACTGGTTTAGATCCATTTCCTTCATATAGACCTCGGCCAGAACTTGACCAGGGTGCATGGGCTTTTGATTTTTTACGGGCATAGTGTCGTCGCCTCAGTGATAGTCTTCAATTCGAACATCCCAAAACTCGCCAGTATTAAATACAAACGTAATCCGCCACGGCGAGTCATTTACTACCGAGAGGCTCCATTGATCAGCTCGCCGGCCATGAAGCTTATGAAGGCGAATATTAGGTGGCTGTCCACGAAGTCTCAGATCCTCCAGCCGACTGGTAGCATGCATGATTGTTAGCAGTGCCTTTGCTCTGATCCATAGTGGCCTCGGCAGACCTTTTGAATGACCTTGCTCCCAAATATCAAGAGCTATGCGGTTGCCAAAAGACCTGATCAATCAATGCTCCCTACCAGAAGCTATTACACTGTTACACATACTGTAATAGTTGTCAATTCTTGAATTTGAGATGAGTACATCACCTGAAATATCTAAGCCAATATCTTGGGGCTTAGGTCCTGACCCGTCAGCATCATCTCAGATAACCCAATATATTACCAACTCCGACGTCGGAGTCGGTGTTTCGCGGCAGACATGGAGTGTTATTTTAAGCTTTACGTTTTCTGCGTTCTTCTTCCAGCTTTTGGATCAGCCATATTTTAATTAAAGGCTGCCGGGAGACTCCGGCGCGGGCGGCTTCTTTGTCGAGTTCGTTAAGAAGCCATTCTGGCAGATCAAGATTGACCTTTCGAATCTGGGGCTCTTTGACTATGCCACTGGTGATAAACAATTCGCCTAGGTCAGAACGATCAAGATGCTGGTCCATGGATTTGGTCGACTTAAAGGTCTTCATGGCTGCCTTTACTTTGGATTTTTTGGAAATAGGCTTTTGCCTCACCATCTCTTGCCCTCCTAACCGATATCAACCGGATTTTGTCACGGTGACCATGCTTAGCAAAATTGGCAGCCGACTTCAACTCATTCCACTCAAAAACCATACCTAAAATATACCTTTTTCATATGTCAGGTCACTTGGCAGCTCTATCAACATACAAGAAAGAAAGCCCGTCCGGGGCGGTTTTCCAGACAGGCACGCACGTTTGTCTTTCTGCAAATCCCCGAGCGCCACCGGGACCTGGAACTAGGTCGGATTTTGAGAATTTGAATAAGCTAAATTTTTTATTTAATAGCAAGGTGAACGTGGCCGATTAAATGTTCGATAAAAAATAAGTCGGAGTCAACATGGGAATTTTTAATTTGCCTGGAATAACCTCCATGTTAAACTGCACGGCTGCAGCACAACTAAGTATCCTAGGGAATCAAATCCATTGAGATTTTTTACACAGAAATACAATGGGCATTCTGAGGCTTCGCGAGGCTAAAATATGTTAAGTTTAGCGGTCCAAATAAAACTCTTCGTGATTGCTACATTACTTGCGTCCCTAATCTCTTCCTGGCAGGCAAACGCAGCCACTGATGCGGCCACGCAATCACAGAGCACCGTCATTGGGGGCTACCTTACAAAAGTTGACCAGTGCTCGAGCTGTCTCGATTTAAAAAAGACATTAAATCGATGCGCCAAGGAATGCAGCATTTTCGGCAAGCTTCAATCCCTTTTTTTTCAGATGAAAAACCGACTGGGAAAATGTTCCAAAGTCGGGCCTATAGCCATCGAACATGACCGAACAACACAAATGGTAAAGTGTGAGAACAACACCCAATTTAATCAGCACATAGATTTTAGCGACAGCCAAGTCGATTATATGTATTGGGACCCCAAAGAGAGTCAGTCTAATCGCAAGAACTTTGATAAATTTGTACACGTTTTTAATGAGCACTACCGAAATTATCTGAAGAATTATGATGAAACCATTTTAAAAAATTTCCGAAAAAACATTAAAATAAAGAGCATAAAACTCTCCAAAACGGACTTTAAGTCGCGTATCATTGATCCCCCGACTAATTACCGCTATGCCGCCGGTGGGAAGCCATATGGCAAAGTAACTCTCGATTCAAAACTTAATCTACACATGGCCATTCCGCTAACTAGTGGGATTTTTAGCGATGGTTCACGACTTCAAGATCAAATTTGCTCACAGAATAAATCGTTTATTTTTTCGGGAAATCCGAGCCAATTGATTCATTGGAGCACGCCCTTAGAGATCAATCCACTATGCGAAGAAAGCTACCACCCTGGCGAGGTAGACATTACCCTCTACTATCGAAACGACAGCCCCCACCCTGTTATAGAAGTCGTTACGAACGCTCCTGCCTGTGTCCCCCATTATGTTTACGGATTCGATGTAAAAGATAAAGTCTACAAGTTAGCGGATTTCTTTTGTTCCGGGTGAGCGCGTCAAAGGAAATTCACCTTCCGCGCAGACATTTGCACACCCACCCTACACCAAAGTAGGAGTTAGTGTTTCACGGCGGACATCATGTCTAAGTCTTGATTATGAGACGCGTAGCTTTCTCAAAAGCTCGACCGTACTGCGCTCAATGAGCTCGCCATTTACAAATTGATGCAGAATGCTGGAGACCAAAGTCTGATAAGGAAGGCCTTTCTTGTCTGCTTCAGTCTTCAAGGCCGCAAGAACCCCTGCATCAAGACGAATACTAATCGGCACTTTCACAGCACCGGCGTCCACTTTGACCTTCCCCGGCCGCTTGGTGAGCTTTTTGAGGTTATAGTCCTTTTTCATAGTCGTATCTTTCCTTTTTGGTGGCCTTCCTAGCCGAGATGATTCGGATAACCTCACACGCTTCGCGCTCACAAAAAACCACCAGTAGCAAATTTAGATTCTTAGAGTGCCCCAAGCGAATAAATCGGTCTTCTTGCTCGCTACCTTCCGGATCAAAGAACTCCACAGACCTGCTATCGGCCCACACGGTCTGAGCCTCCTCAAACCATACCCCGTATTTTCGATAGTTGCGCAACTTTTTAAGCTCGTCCCACTGGTAAACCATGGGATGATATAAACCCATTGTATATACAAAGTGAACGGACGTTGATCAAGGACACTCAAAAGTCTTGTGCAGATTCCTCAACCACAAGATCCGCCTTAAGGATCACAACGTCCATGGGCACAGTCAATTTGTGCAACCATTGGTTGCACAAATAGTTCATCTTGTCTGCTATGACGTCGCTAACCGGTAAGTTCTGGCTTTTAGTTCTCCCTTTGCTTTTAAAGCACGCTTTCGCACAAGTGCTGCAAGATCTCGTTCAAGTGTGCGTCGAGGGATATTCGGCAGCCAGCCTAAGACATCTCGCATCGAGAATTGCTCGCGCTTCGCAGCATTGGCCAGAATCTTTCGATGTCTCGCCTGTGGCGATTTTCCAGAGCTGTCCCGAAGAATTTTGCGCCCCTCTTCCACCACTGCATCTGCCGAAACGGCAAAACACTCCGCCAGAAATTCCAACACCGGATCAAGCCGTCCGAGCAAGCGACTTTGTCGGATGACCGAGTAGTACCGATCGCGACCTTGCATGATTGCTGTCTCACTGGGGACGAATCTAGCAATGCGTTGGCCACTCTGCAGAAGAAGTAAATGCTGCATCAGTCGCATGGTACGCCCGTTTCCATCGGCAAAAGGATGGATTGAAACGGCTATGACGTGGAATGAAAAGGCACGTACGAAAGGATTCATGCCTTTGGTGTCTTCCAGCCACTTCCAAAGATCGTCGAGCAAATCTTTTAAACAATGAGGCTCCGGACAATCATCAATCTTTTCTCCACTGGCAGAACTAACTATTGAGACATTCACCGTGCGAACACGGCCGCACTGCTTTTCCGGGATCAGGCCTTGGGTTACAAGACGCTGAATATCGCACAGATCTGCGATCTTTATGGGCCGTTTTCCCGTGGCGAGCTCATCCACGTAATCCAGTGCTGCATGATAGTTCTGGACTTCTTTAATGTCTTTTACCAGACCTACAACCCGCTGTCCTTTCAAGATGGCAGTGACCTCACTCTCACCCAATGCATTGCCTTCAATTTGATTGGAATACGTAATAGCGCGAACTTTGGCCTTTCGCAGAAGTTTCACTTCGAGCGGGGTCCCAAGGTATTCGTCAAGGAATGGGCGACTTTCAGCTATTCGCATAAGCCAATTCACAAGAGCGTCCGAGTGGACAACCTCGTAGGGAATTTTATAGCGATAGAGTGTGGGATAGCGTGGCTTCATCGGGTTAATTATCCGCCATTTATCCGCCATTGTCAATTTGGCGGATACTGATCTAGTAGGTGCCCGTCATTTATCCGTCATTTATCCGCCATACACAACAGTGGCGGATATGACCGTTACGCCGAGCGAGTGATTTCAAGTTCCATGGATAGACCAAGGGCTGCGGCAATACGCACGAGCCGGTCAAGCGTCACACTGCTGACTGAGCCAGAGATGATTCCAGTAATGTTGGTTCTTGCCACGCCTGCAAGCTTTGCCACCTTGGCATGAGACAGGTCTTGAGCCGTAATTTCACGCCGAATAGCCGCCAGGAGCTGAGCTTTAAGTTTTGACTCCACCGAGCGACGCTTTAACGCGCCGATGCTTTTTGAAAAGGCCTCCACCGATTCATAAACCACCAAAGGTTTTTTCTTCTTAGAAGGCTTCATACTCCCTCTCGCACTGACGTAGAACAATGACCCGCATCCAAATCTTAATGTACCACATTTGGTACTATCGTCAAACGATTTCAGCCTGGATTATAAAAAGCCCCAACCGCCCGTCAATCCTGCCGCGCAGACATTTGCACACCCACCCCACTCCAACGTCGGAGTCATGGTTTCACGGCGGACGTGCTAACGTCCGCCAAACCTATACATTGTCAGATATTTTATGGCGCGATGGTCCATCCGGAAGCAAGACTTAGGGGCCACTCTGATGCACTAGAGGCTACGAGCTGTACTGGGGATGAGCTTTGACTGGTAGACACGGCCCCGCAACTTGATGGGGTTCCGTATGAGTTAAAAGATCGGGTCGCCCACGTATCTGCGGACTTGTTCATTATGATCAAGTTTGAAGCGTTGTACTTAAGGCTAATTGAAGGCAGGGTACCAAACAACGTCACGTCTCCATCTGGTTGGAAGGTTGATGCACGCACGATGTATGCCTGACCGGAACAATCACTAGACGTATAGTGAATCTGGTCATAGTTCGCGTAGTTGGAGCTTGGCCAAAAATAAACATCTAAAAGTTTGAGTGTCCCGGGCGACGCGCTGCTGTCTAACGAAGGGACGTACTGTGTGCCGCTCCAGCTGGACACAACGAGACTCGAGCGTGGACCAATATAAGCCGCATAAGCATTGTTAGCCGTGCTCTTCACTAAGTAAGTCAACGTCGTATATTGCCGGTTTGTCGCGTACATGCCCCAATCTAGCCGACTTTGAGTAAAAATTGAAATCACCTGTCCCACGACGCTACCATCTGACTTTTTGAGCTTCAGACTCGCACCATCACATACGTATGACGTCTGAGACACCTCTCCAGCGTCCAATACGCCACTGGAATCAGTGTCAGGCCCAACTTCAAGTTTCTTCCCACCAAACGGACAATTTGTTCCCGCCGATTCAGATGACAACTTAATCAAAGAATTCTTACCATTTGTTCCGTTACTACCACTCGCCCCCGCTGCTCCAGCCACGCCCTGGCTGCCGGCTGCGCCGTGACAGACAAAACTTGTCGACTGCACTTCGCCGTCTTCAAGAGTACCGTTACTATTGGCATCAAGGCCTGATCTGACTTTGTTGCCACCACTTGCGCAGTTACTACCGGCCGCTTCCGCGGTGACGGCCACCAGCGAGGGCTTTCCATCCGCTCCACTAACACCCGCTAAGCCGTTACAAGCATAACTAGTCGAGGTGACTTCGTTTGCGTCTAGTTGGCTGTTGGCGTTTTGATCAAGGCCATTTTGAATTTTCTGACCGCCTGTTGCACAGCTAGCTCCCGACGCCTCGGGCGTGACGAGAACAATGCTATTTTTGCCAGCAGCACCGCCTGTGCCGTCAGATCCTTTAAGATCAATGACATCCCATTGATCACTGTCACCGCAGTAGCGGAATTTCTTCTCCGCCAAGACGTAGTAACTCTTACCTCGCCTTGAGCTATTACATGCGCCTAAGTCTCCCGTCAAATTAACGATAGCGATCTCGCTGCCGTCATCGGTGCTGCCGACTTTTGTACCCTCGTCTTTTTTGTCAGCCTCAACATTAGGCCCAGCACCACCGCCAGAGGATCCTCCCTTCTGACAAGACACCAGCCCCACGACCAACGAGATCCCAATCATCTGACTTTTGAGCATAATCCACCTCAAGTTGTTTGCGATGATTCGGAATCTCGCTGACCTCCCTTAGCCCTGTCCGCTAACGAACCCAATAAATCCGACAACCCGGACAAAGCCCATTACCAGCGTGATCACGACAAAGTTAGGGCTGAACGTTCAGCTGACTTTCAAGCTTAGTTTTTCTTTGTTTATCTGGTCTTGTAGGGCTAGCTTCACCAGCCATTCGGCAGGGAGGTCTAGTTTTTTGGAAAATTCCTTTGCCAATTTAATACTGACCGCAAAACGGTCGTGCTCAATGTCGCACAAACGCTGCTTAGATATGCCCAGAAACTTGGCAAACTCTACCTGAGACAGTTCTTCCCCTAGTCGGTGTAGGCGCAGAAATTCGCCCAGGGAGTTGGCTTTTCGTTTAGTACTCATGTTTGTTGACCTCTAAAATCTCTATGACTTCATAGCGGTTGGGATCTAGCTCACGGTAGATTATCCGGTAGCCCTTCGACAACCTGACGGAACGCTGCCCCCGACGACGGCCGTGCAATGGCTCATCGTGAATTCCATTATATTTGCGGGCCTCTCGAAGTACAATCGTCTTGAGCAAATCAACCCAGTAGTCATATTTCCGCGCTATGTGAGCCGGGCAGTGATCTAAAAACATTACACACATCATAGCCGTTAAAAATCACCGAAAAATTAAACCTCCTAAATTGCAATAGGATTAACGGCCTAAAATTTGAGAAATAATGAAAGAAATGACACTTCTTTCTTCCCGATCAGAAGAGGTTAGCCCAAACAAAGTCCACCGCATGGAGGACGCAACACCTGCCAGCATGTTAATTGCGTTGGCAAAAATCATCGAAATAGGATCTTAAAACCTCACAAATCGGTGCTTCAATCCAGCTATTGTACAATTTATTGTAGCGTCTCTCAGTTGAAGATGATCCCACAACTTAGACGGATTTATTTATCCAAATATCCAGCCAGGTATTTTTTTTTGACCCAACTTAAGCAAGTGTCCTCTTTCATCCCCAATACTGAACCTATGTCTCTTTCGGAGGATGAATTGACTTAATAGATCTAGTTTCGATCCTTAGTCGAAATCAATAATCACGCGATCCAGCGTGTATACCATCCGGTATCGATCAGTGTTAAACTACTTTGGTCAATTTCTCCACTGATACGCAAGGAAGCTAATATGAATTCGCTCCAAATTGAAACATTTGCAGTTAAATTGCAAAGACATCCACAACCATCCGAGATTCACTCGTGTTTTTGCGAATTTGTCGGCAAGTCAGACGGTAAATCTTCTGAATCGCTGGGATGTAGCGGTATTGCTCGGGACGGCGCAATACTAGTGAGACCCGCAAATGAGCGGCAAATCACTTCAAGCGATAAAATGCAAAGTCGGTCAATCCAGATTGATTTATCCAAGCCAATTTCAATATCATTGCGGCTATGTCTCGGGGCAAATGGTGGCGGCAAGAAACGTCGAGAACGCGACGGACAACGCACAGGACTTTCTTGGAAGCAGCGGACAGCCTCTGGGCAAACGACTATCGATAAAATACTCGAAAAACTCGAGGTGTCGGCTGGAATCAAGCCGTCTTCTGACGATAGCGCAATCGTGCGCAATCTTACACAGGAGCATGCTGGCATTCGCATTGATAGAAACGCGGGCACTTTCTTTCTCAATGATTGCCACGAGGTCATCGGCTCGTTTGAAATTATTAATATAGAAAAATTTACGGCGGCAATTCAAAGAGGCATAGGAAAGCGTCGTTCCTATGGATTTGGGCTAATCGAGGTTATCGTATGACTGAGTTGTTTGCAAAATCTAAAGACGCTGTCAAATATCAACAGCCCCTTGACCTCCACTTACGTGGAGTTGGCCTGACTGCGGAAAGACTTGCGCGTGATCTAAGCGGTCAAGCTCCCATGAGTAACTTCCTACGAGATGCCGCTTTTACAGCAAAAATTGCCGGTTTCCTACACGACATTGGAAAGCTTGATTCGGGATTTCAGAGAGCACTTAATCGCGGCACTAATTCAGATGCAGACGAACAAGAAGATTCGCTACCATCGGACTATTGGCATCATGAAATCGTTTCTACCGCCCTGCTTTCGACCAAGGCACTAGCAGAATTGCTGGCCACTCTGATTCGGGAAGAGTATGGCGAAAACTTAGACTCTCGCCGCAAGAGCTCTCTTACAAGGGCAATTAAGTTTGGGGTGCTGTGGCATCACGGCCGGCGATCACGTTCAAAAAAATGGGATTTAATATCCGCGCCTATGAGCACGGAGGCTGAGTTTTTTAACGCATCAGATATCGTTCGTGAAATCTCAGCGGATTCAAAGTATAGCGTTCATGACAGACTGCAGACGCTTCTAAAAAGAACACTCAATAAGGACGTCTTGATTGCTGCTGCTGACCTTGAGATTTGCAAAAATACAACTGAAATTTTTCCAAGATTTCGGCAGTACTCATTGTTATCATCAAATCCCTACTTGAATTCAATGATTGCTGAGTTAGATCCCGAGTTTGATCGAATACCAAATGACAAATTTACAGACAAATATGTCGGTAAAGTTAAGGCCATTCTCGCTAGAAATGTTAATGTCCTACGCAAAGCTGCACAATCGTGTGGCGATTCGGAGTACTCAAATACAATAGCGCAGCTACTGCATCAACCGAGTAGGAACGGCATTTACTTAAATGAAGAGTATGACCAGGATCTTTATCTTAATGCTCTGTGTGATCTAGTCAGATGCTTAGTGATCCAAGCAGACTGGGAGGTCTCCCAGATGGGAAAACAGGATCTAGAGCATTTAGCAAATTCCGAACCAGCCAAAATAAGATCAAATATTAACCAACACAATTGGCTGGAACTAATTCCGTCTGACGATAGCGCTAAACTCGAAAAAGCTAAGCTGGATTCATACCGTTACCGTGTAATGGAAGAGTCTGCAAAATTAGTTTATGACTTGGGCAAACGAATCGTGATAAACCGATCCTGCGCTGGGGCCGGTAAGACACTTTGGGCACTCTCGTATTTTCAAAACCAAAAGTCGATATCCAAAATTTATTGGGTCTGCCCGCGAATACCCATTGTTCGAGGAGTATACGACGAGCTAGTTGAAGAAGTTAAAAGGCAAAGCCTATCGGGCACTGTTGCCGTGACTCAATTATCTTCAAGCGAGATTGTTTGTAGCAATGAAAAGATTGAGCCGCTGGAAGCACAGATCATAGTAACGACATTTGACTTCATCTTATCTACCTATGTACGTCACGGGAAGGCAAATCAGCTTTCGTCCATTTATGCTGGCAGCATCATTTTTGATGAATATCACGAAATCGCAAGTGAGCCTATGATACAGTCGTTTGCTTCTGAACTCCTTTACGCCCGAAGTCAAGTGCCTGATTCACGCACGGTGCTGCTTAGTGCGACGCCGTGCTTTCCGTTGCTAGCGTCTATGGGACTTTGCACACGTATTTCGCACGCGGATGGCAATTCTAGCTTTGAAATGAATGAGGAAGCGGGCGTTTATGCAATTCCGTTACTGGGTGCATTTCCAGCCGTTTTTTCTGAACAAAATCTGAAAAGTAACCCGGTGATTGCGAAACAGCATCACCTTGAGCAGACAACTATGAGCGATGAGAAACATTTTTACGAACTGGCGAAAAATCTAAGTGATCAAGGAACTCAATCGCTGTTAGCGTCATCCAGTTCGATATCTAAAACCGTAAGATTATACAAGATGTCACAAAATGAAGGACGCGAGGACCAAATTTTTCACGGGCAGTACTATCGTGAATTGATGCCTGGAGCTAACAAATCCCATTGGACTCTCAATTATGAAGCTGTGATGGCAGGGTGGGGCAAGGCCTCCCTCAATGCCGACGGCAATTCAAGAAAAGGACATGTATGGTCCGCCCAAATGCTAAAAGCCTCATTGAATGTGTCTACGCCGCGCACTATTCATCTTACGTTAGGACCTGATTCCGACATTCAACTCTACGGTCGAAATGATCGCTTCGCCAGATCACAAGCAACTAAGAAATTTCCGAAAATTCTGATGGTTAATTCAAACGATGCGTCACATCGTTGGGCTCTGGATGCCGCCTTCGACAAGAAGATAGCTGATCGATGGTTTGAATTTATAAGGGAAAAACTCCAACATATAGGTACATCGAAAATCGTTTCCAATTCACAACTGTACGCCTGGTATGATGAATTTGCACTTAAAGAGTGGGATCCACAATCCGATCAGATTTCCTGGCGCGATTTTGCAAATTACAACTTGATAAGCGGTCTACAGAAGATGAATGCCCAGTGGCTTGTTCCACGTAACGAACCCCCATGGAGTCACACTCACAAAACAACGCCAAATGGGCCTCGGTATGCCGGTCGAAACCTGCGTGGGGAGGGGTTTTGGGCGCGTTTAGCAGTCATCACGGATCATGAGGTATTGGTAGACTGCCCGACTATTGAAATGACCGCGCGACCAATGGATCGACACTTCCTTGAAAGGGTGACACCTAACAGGAAGGTAAAAGAGGCAAGATGGAGAGATAAACCTTTCTTTTACTCATTACCAGGGAGTTCAGAAGATTTTAAACCTTGGTGCGAGAGCGTGAAGAGCGAGGCGCGCCGACGCTTGAGAGAATCCGGTTATTCAACAGAGAACGTCTTGAAAGAATTTAGTCGCAAAATATTGGTGTATCATTGTCATTCGACGTCTGATCCGGGTCTTGGAATGATCAGTTTGGCAACGCTAACTGAAGACGTGCCGTTCTGGGAAGAAAATATTTCACACGCATTTGTGCCAGCAGAAATCATGGATATATTTAAATCAATCGCAAAAATGAAATGAGAGGTTAAGTTAATGATTACGAAAGAGAAAGCTGCCACGACGAGAGTTTGGTTTGAGTATACGCTAGATGGAGAAGGCGGACTTAACTACGGGGAATCGGAAAAAATCACCTACTCAAAAGTCGATTCAAGCGGAAGAGAAAAAAAAGAAGATAAGACGATTAAGAGGCTCAAGAAAAATACATACAGGCATGGCGGGCAATTAGTTTCTGTGCCCAAAGTTTCGTCAAACTGCATTCGCCATGGGTTGTTTCAACGGGTAGAGAACTTTATTCTACGCGAAGGTGAATCAATGACTAGTGATTCAAAAGATAAACTATTTTGGGCAAGGTTCGGAACGCTTAGCGGCCTAATGCGAGGATATATGAATGCCGCGCAAGGCGAAACCTACAAACGTTTCTCGGCCGTAGTGGCATCTTCAGCAACGGGCGAAGTTCATATTGATCAAGAAGGTAACACATTGGTGCCTGAGATTTCTGAAGAATTTTTCAGCTCCTCGTCACGTAAGGAGGCTACAAATGGTGCCGCATCGATTTTTAACGCCGAGACCGTTGGGCGGGTCCGGTATTTTGGAGATATTCATATTGATTTAGTGACGCTTCAGTTTTTTCCAATTTCTCCCGGTGCTGAACGAAGCTGCGTACCACTCGGAAAAAGTGGAGATAAAAATGGATATGAAGAAATTGTTGCGCAGATGAAAAATAGCATCAATACCGCTCTGAAAAGATATTTAACTCAGCCAAACGAGGAAACTGCAAACCACGGCATTGTGAGATTCCGGGGAAGCGTTCTGCCCGCAGAAGTTGGCGAATTCGGAGTGCTTTTGACTGATAAAGGTGTATCTGCAGCAGTTTGGGGTTTTCTTAAGGACTGTCTACTACCATTTCAGATTTTTCGAGGTGGTCGTGCAAGAGCTAACCTCGATTCCATGAAAATTTACGTCGAAGATGCAAATTTCGACCGTCAAGAGTTTATGGTCATAACAAAGGGCTTGTTGAGTAAAGATGCGCTAAATAAATTTAAAGATCGGCTATTCCAGGCAAAATTTGACAACTATGATCTTGTCGCCCAAGGGCAGGACATTACAGAATATTTTAAATCAATTGAAAGGAATAAAGAGGAAGCAGGAGGCGAAGACCGTAAAAAAGCGCCCTCGGCTAATGGGAAAGATAAAACCAAGAAACGTCAGAGATAAATCTTGATTTATTTTCATCCTCATTTTCTGCGGACACCAGGGTCGATTAGGTGAATTATATGAAGTTTCTTGCGCTTAGAATTGCAGCAGCTGAATTAGTATTGAGGAATGTTGACTCAGGTCAAGAGGCTGATGTTTATAAGAAGTATTATAAGAATCGAGAAAAACCGGACGGACATCTTCAATCTGAATTGTTTAAATTCAACAATAGACCGCAGGATCTCATTCGCACTCTTGACACTGTTGGATTCGTGTCCGTTAGTACATTATCGGGCTTTATTTTACGCCAGATCGCAGGTGGCCAGGTAACAACAAAGATGATGAAAGGATTCGCAGCCAATCATCCTCTTGCAAAATTGCTGGCGGAATGCGAAGAGCTTGCAAAAGCTGCTTTTTTTACTGACGAGTCATCTGAATTAAAATTAGGCGCTGAGCTTATTACCTACCCTATGCGCGAGGGACAGCCTGACAAATCTCCGTTACTTGAATGGCATCTTTTCACCTCGCAAAATCAAGCAAAATTAGACTTTATATTTGCCTTGGCGGAGTTTGCCAAACATAAAAAATGCGGACCTCGAAAACTACCAGAGGACTTTCGATTGGAGACAACAAATGATCTAAGGCAACTCTATTCATGGTTAACCGAGGTTAATAAAGATAAAAAAATAGAATCCTTTTATGAAGATTTCCGAAAAACCAATCAAGCTTGCGCAAGTAAAAGTTGGGGGTCTATTCTTTCGGGCGGAAAGTATTGGTCGCGCCGATATTCTGATAAAACATTCACTCGAAAATTGACTATAGGTAGGACTATTTTTATCCCACTTGATAGCGAAGCGAAAGAAAAATTGGCGTCCAAAGTCATGTCATCGTCTGTTTTGCCACAAATAGGAAGATGTGTTGTAAAGCTCCAGATAATGGAAAGAAGGTCCTTTCAGCAAAAGACCGCGATACCAAGTTCAAAAAATATTTTGGAAAAATTATGTGCCAAAAGAAGTTAAATCTTCGCAAGCTAGAAGAACATCGCAAACTCATCTCGTATCGAATGAGAAATCCTATGGTTTACCTCGAACGAGCAATTTTAAAAAATAAAGGTGGCAATGTCATCGCATATACAGGGGAAGAGATCCGTAGCATTCCAGTTGCCAACGTGGCGGCCATTGTGTTGGGACCAGGCTGCAGCGTCACGACCGAGGCCGTGCGCAGAAGTGCGGCCCGAGGCTGTACACTTATATTTGCAGGCGGTGATGGGCTTTCGGTTTTCGCTCAATCGGCTGGGTTCAGGGATGCACGGCGAAGAATTGAGCAGGGAGCAATGCATCGCTCAAAAGTTAGGCGCCTTCGTCAGGCAAGGTTCTTGTTAACAGAACGAAATCGCATGATCGCTGAGGCTGGAGATATACCAAGAATAGACTCACTAAGCATTACTGAGGCGAAGTCCGTGAATGAGCTAATGCTACTTGAAGCAAGGTGGACTCGTCAAATTTGCTTCATATTGGCTCGAAAATATAATATTCCCCGCGAATACAATCTACGGTCACCGAGCTCGCCACTGATGTTGATCAATTCATTTTTATACGCGATGGCGACATCTGTCGTAGCGTCTTTGGGATTAGATCCCGGGTTAGGTTTCCTGCATGGCGCCTCTCGAGGTGGTGGCTTAGTCTTTGATATCGCCGATGTCTTCAAACCTTTGTTAGGATTCGAACTTACCTTTTATTGTATCGCAAATAGCATCACTTCGCCCACAAAAGTCAAGGCTGAGTTCTTGAGACAAGCGCGTCGCAAGAGGCTGCAAGAACGAATGGTAAAACTATTACTAACTTTATTTGATGAGGAAGATCATGCTGCTCGCAATAAATAGAACAAAGCGCCCCCTACGCAGAATGATTTCTGCAATTTTGGGAAGGTACATGTGGACAGTTGCTCCGGGGGTTTATTGCTGCGACTCCAAGCATGTAGGTCAACTGATTTTAGATGAAATTTCAGAACAGAAGCAAAATCTGAACTGGGATGGTCCCGTTTTGGTATCCTTGGCGGAGACTGATTCTGGGGAAGAATCTGGACTTTTGGTTTGTGATCATAGCTGGTTATAAAGTTCTTATGTCGCCCGCGATCGCGGGCGGTTCGCAGTTTAGAGTAACATCGCCAAAACTTCCACCTTGAATGTCGCCCGCGATCGCGGGCGGTTCGCAGTGACTTCATAGCCGCAACACTTGCAGCCTTTGTATGTCGCCCGCGATCGCGGGCGGTTCGCAGGAAAGCTGACCGGTATGTTGCCCAAGAGTTGTAATGTCGCCCGCGATCGCGGGCGGTTCGCAGATAAAACCCTCTGGCGTCCCAGACCCGAAACTATGTCGCCCGCGATCGCGGGCGGTTCGCAGGTATGGATGACACGAAGGCTAAAGAAGCCCGCGATGTCGCCCGCGATCGCGGGCGGTTCGCAGAATGATGACGGTGATGGAAAGTCGGCAGGATATATGTCGCCCGCGATCGCGGGCGGTTCGCAGATGAGTAAAGTACCTTCACTTGCCGATGCTGGTATGTCGCCCGCGATCGCGGGCGGTTCGCAGTACACCATACAGCTGTCACCCGTCACATTTTGTATGTCGCCCGCGATCGCGGGCGGTTCGCAGAAAGAAAGGACTCTATGCTGCCCCCTACAGATTATGTCGCCCGCGATCGCGGGCGGTTCGCAGCATGAGCGCATACATGAGGCTCTTGGTGATTTCATGTCGCCCGCGATCGCGGGCGGTTCGCAGCTTAGGATGGCCGAACAATTTGGAACGGCTTTCATGTCGCCCGCGATCGCGGGCGGTTCGCAGAACTACTAACCTGCTCCCGAAGCTGATCTACAGATGTCGCCCGCGATCGCGGGCGGTTCGCAGATGACCTCCATATCCTCAGACGGGCAATCCCACATGTCGCCCGCGATCGCGGGCGGTTCGCAGTCAGCAAGAGTGCCGCTGATTTCAAATGTAGCTATGTCGCCCGCGATCGCGGGCGGTTCGCAGTAAAGATTACCGACACCACCCGCTGATACTTGTATGTCGCCCGCGATCGCGGGCGGTTCGCAGAAGGACTTGGTAGCTTTCCTAGAGGCACCAGACATGTCGCCCGCGATCGCGGGCGGTTCGCAGTATAAAACTATAGAGCATGACAAGTATAGGGTGATGTCGCCCGCGATCGCGGGCGGTTCGCAGTCGCCAGTGTCGCCTTTGTCACCTTTAAGCCCTATGTCGCCCGCGATCGCGGGCGGTTCGCAGTTGCGTACCGGATTTGGACAGCCTTGTTACGCTATGTCGCCCGCGATCGCGGGCGGTTCGCAGATCAACGGCAAGCCCACCATGTCGGCAGAGATTATGTCGCCCGCGATCGCGGGCGGTTCGCAGAAGCCAAAGCTTAAGGGAGATAAGACTTGAATAATGTCGCCAGCGAGCGCGGGCAGTTCGCAGTCGATATAAACCCCAGCCGAGATTTCTACTTAGATGTCGCCAGCGAGCGCGGGCAATCACCGATATCCATCTGATTTTACGCTCTGATAAACGAGCTCAAAGCAAGACAACTGGCACAGACGTCACCGGAATCTTTTCAAATTTTTATCACCGTTCAAATCGGAAATATATCAGACAATTCTTTAATTATATTGTCCCTAAAAATCTCTCTTCGATGCCACCGAATGTATTCTAGTGACGGCTCACTTCCCGATTGATTGGGCAAGATGACGGCCTTGCCATGGTGTCGGTAAAAGACTTCTTCCATGGGGCCTGGACCATTGAGAGATTTTGAGACGAGGATAGAGCGTTCATCTGAGAGAGCAATGGCTCCTGAGTCGAAGGCTTTGTGGTGAATGGAGCACAGAGCTAGGCCATTGGTGTCGTGATCAGGTCCGTTGTAGGAGTGCCACTTGATGTGGGCAGCCTCAATGCCCATGGGCGCGTGTCCCAGGCGAGCGCCGTATTGGCAGACGGCACAACTATAGCGGTAGAGTTCAAGGATTCTTTTGGCGAACTTGGGATCTCGTTTTCGTTTGACGGCTGATTTGTACCATTCTGCTGACAGACCAAGACACTCGCGAATGTCTTCGTGGAGACTGGGCGGAAAGTAGTCGTCAAGAATCTGCTGGGACAACTCACTTAGAAGCTTTGGGTCAGATTTAAGGGCATCAAAGATTTCACTGGTAAAGCCTGCTTTGATATTGAGATCAATAAGGTCTTTCGGCGACACGTCGCCTGACTTATTGGGATGAAGATCATCGGCTCTCGGAATGTCCCAGAGCTTTCCGCCCATGTCGCCTCGTAGCCGCCAGAAGGGATACTGGGGGTTTGGAGCAGAGTTTGAAAACCTCGTCAGAAGCTCTTTGAGATCTGACTCAAGTTCTTGGTAGGTAAGAAGCCTCGGCTCCCCCATCTGTAGTCTTGATAGCGCCAGAAGAATCAGTAGGGGTTTGTGAGGCGCGACCTGATCGCCACGTTTGAAGGTGTTAAGTTTTAGGTCGGAGAGGTTCACTGACTTCCTACAAATTAATAGTTTAAGAAGACTTCATTATACCGGATTTGGTGGAAATGTCGGTCCGATTGTTCGGACGCTTGGGGAGTTTTTTTTGGTGAATCGGTAGTCACGTCATATCCGCCTCGTAACCCCTACTCCGGCGTTGGAGTTTGGGTGGCCTTCGGATTATGACCCTGGCGGTCAGAGAGGCATTTTTGTAAGTCTAGGTAGACTGCTACTGCGGGGCTAGGGATGGCCTCCTTGCGTGGCAGAGTTTTGGATTGACTTAGTACTCCTTTAGGTTTACTAATGAGTTTCTTCAGGGCAGTGAGGTCACAAAACATGCGTACTAAAAACAAAAGTGCTGCGATGCAGTTTCTAGAGAAACTTGCAGGTGGACCTTTAACCATTGGAGAGCTCCTCAGGGCTTTGCGCAAAGCAGAGGGCAGGACCCAGGAAGACTTTGCTCAGAGTCTTGAGATTTCAAAGCAGCACTTATGTGATATCGAGAAGGGCCGCAAGGCGGTCACGCCAGGCAGAGCTGCCGTTTTTGCAGTAAGGCTTTCGCAGCCACCGGCTTTTTTCATTCAGCTTGCCTTGCAGGAAGAACTCAAACAGGCAGGCCTCAAAATAAAGATCAAAGTCCAGGCGGCTTAGCACGAATCTCTAATCTCTCGCGGACATACCCGGGATCTGGCAATAGACGAGAAGAGGTTTGGTTAAATGACTGTTGACATGTTACCGTGTGGTGGTAACATGGGAACAGCTGGCGGATGGGAGTGGCGGGACTCGTGATTATCAGTTTTGGCAATAAGCTAGCTAAAGATCTTGTTGAAGATGAAAGGTCAAAAGAGGTCAGAAGCTTTCCACCAGAGCTTTACCGGACGACGAGAAAAAAGCTGGCCATGCTGCATGCAGCTCACACTCTAGAGGATTTAAAGATACCGCCCGGCAACAGACTTGAGAGGCTTAAGGGGCGTTACAAGGATTATCACTCGATTAGGATCAACGATCAGTGGCGGATCATGTTTAAATTTGAGGACAACAACGCCCACGACGTACGTGTAGAGGACTATCACTCATGAAGTTTAAGCGCTTTTCATCACCGTTTCATCCAGGCGAGATCTTACTAGAAGAGTTCATTGCGCCTCTCGGGTACTCGCAGCGAGGCTTTGCGCAAAAAATCGGTTGGACGCCTCGTAAACTTAACGAAATCATCAAAGGCAAACGATCTGTCACGGCCGCATCGGCCATTGAACTTTCAGAGACCTTAAAGACCACACCAGAGTTTTGGCTAAACCTCCAGCAGGCCTTTGATCTAGCGGCAGCCTTTAAGGCTCGCAGGGCGAGTTAGCGTCCTTCACTCGGCTTATGCTCGAGGGGACGAACAACTCGGCAGACCAGTTGTATCTATAATTTTCCATTATTTACAGATAGTTATGCTATTAGGAGCGGCTCCTGCGTCCTAGTCTGTCACAGCAGTATCCGATAAGGGCTTCACAGCAAAGAAAGCTCTGGAGGCCTGCCCGATGGACATGAAGACTTTTCTGACGACGAAAGTTCAACCCAAGATTGAAGAGATCTTAGAGCAATCTGTCGAGCTTGAGTTTGGTGAAGAGTTTGAGGCCACAGGTGGCGTCAAGAAAAAATCTGACCAAGACCACCAACTCTATGATTACCCCGATGACCCCCACTACCTCACCATCAGTCAGTCCCTCATTATCGGGATGACTCAGATGTCTGCTGGCATGCCAGTGACCACAAGACCAAAGAGACTCGTCTTGTCAGGGCTATCACGGGATATTGCTGGAGCTGTGATCCGCGCTATTCGTGAGCTTTTAACTGACGTGGATTTTGCTCCGCTCACTGATAAGCCTCTTTGCTTTGGCATCAAGGGCATGACGGGTGTCATTAGAAGTGTGGACATTTCAAATAACCTTGAACTTAAAAACATGCGCCACAAAGTAGCCCTTGAGCGTGTCAAGGAAGCCGTCAACGAGACCAAGGATGATGCCAGTGATCAGCTCAAATACCTCAGTTACCGAACATCTAAGATGAATCGCCATGCTCTAGAAAAACGTATCAGAGATCACCTTGATCTTTTGCTGTCTGCATCAATCTATCATCTCATGATGAGAGAAGAGCCAGAGATTGGGGTGTGGATTTTGAAGTTTACGCCGGAATACATGTTAAAACCCGTGATGATCAAGCTGCCTGAATCCTACCGAGACGACATGACAGAAATAACAAAAAACGCGGCCAAGTTTAAGATAACACTGCAGTGTCTGAGATCACTTGCTATTTATACCGATGTACTTGTGGCCTTTGGCGAGGACGGACCTCCGACGCATGTGCCGTTTTTTGTGGAGTGGGAGTGACTCCGTGACTGGCGTGAAACTCGAACGACTGACGTCCGAGTGGATCTAAATTGGCGTCCATTTCTCCAGACTTATTCGTCAATCTTCACGGACGTAATTCATCCGCAGGTAATTATTGACTGCTAAGCTCCACTTAATGTCGCCTCTTCGTCCGTCACAAACGACTTCGTAAATGACCAATTCAGGAAATATCCTCACCAGCCGACTGACACTTCAAAGCTTTGAGTAGCTTGATCATGTGGTCTTAAGTTTGGCCTAAAGGAGATGTGACTATGCGAATGATTTTTACTGTTTTCGCCCTACTGGCAATGCTTTCTGGTTGCGCTACACTGATTAACCAAGAGCGCCAGCTGGTGTTCTTCAAAGGCGGACAAGATAATGCCGTCACTAAGGTACAAACGCCTGATGGGACGTTTGATGTAGAAAACGGTACCGGATCATTCATGATGACCAGAAGTCGCAGCAATATTCCCATCAAGATCATGTGCGCAAATGGTGAATCAAAATCTGACATTCTTGAGACGAGGTTTGATTGGCTACCAGGATTTTTTGGAAATATACTGTTCACTGGATGGGGACTTTTTGTCGACCCCTTCATGCCTGATGCTTACGTGATCCCCGATGTATCTCTGATGGGTAAGTGTAAAGACACGAGTGCTGGTGCCGTGGCTCACTGATAAACCGGGACACCCGACTGATTGAGTATTGATTGGGCAGGACAAGTTCGACCACTGCTTAAGGCATAGTAGGCATACTGCTGCGCCTTTTTTATATTCAATTAGGTGGGTGTCCCCATTTTTACATGCAATAAGGTATCTTCAGCATAGTGAAGGCCAGGCGGGGCGTAGGATTCAAGCCATGCGCCTTCTGAAAGAAATCCCTGAGATTGAAGCCAAGATTGAATCGGGTGCTTTGACTTTAAGTAACATCTGCCAGGCTCATAGCTTTTTTAGGGACGTAGGTCACACCACCGAAGACGGTCGTCCAAAGATCTTGGCAAAAGATGACAAGGTCAAAATCCTTGGACTTCTTGAGAATAAGACTGCACGGGATGCCACCAAAGAACTCCTCGCCATTGGCGGCGATGCCGTCATACCAAAAGAGCGCGAGCGCGTTATTGATGACGAACATTCCGAAGTGCGCTTTGTGATGGATCAAGGTCTGAGAGAGAAACTTGAAGAAGTCAGGTCTCTCCTCGGTCCTGAGGGAGCCGTCATGGGCCTCGCAGATCTTGTGGCAAGACTAGCGGATGTCGGTGTCGCTGCTTTACGCGCAAAGAAATTTGGCAAACAACGCAGTGAGCAGGTAGAGAATGGCACTGATAGTCATGTCCGCCGTGTAACCCGAACTGCCGACGTCGGAGTTACGCCAACAATCAAATCCTCGCTATATCTCACGAGAACTTAAGCATCTGGTATGGCAGCGCGATAAAGGCGCTTGCACGTCGTGCGGAACACGAAGGGGACTGAACTTTGATCATATTACTCCCGTGGCCCACAGCGGAGAGTCTAAAGCTGAGAATTTAAGACTTTTATGTTTTCACTGTAATCAGCGGGCTGGGATTAGGCTTGGGGTGATTCCTTTACATCCATAGCATTCTATTTGTGCACATTTTATATGTACATTAATACTGGTAGGTGGTAATCTATGAGTGTGGGTTTTAGCTGGGATCGACAAAAAGACCTCAGTAACCGGGTCAAGCACGGCATCTCCTTTGACGAAGCCTCTTCGGTTTTTTTGGATGAGCAAGCCAGACTTATTGCTGATCCAGATCACTCGGCCAACGAAGATAGGTTTGTGCTACTAGGTCTAAGCTACGCCATGCGACTATTGATTGTGGTTCATGTCTATCAGGATAATGATGAGATAATTCGAATTATCTCTGCTAGAAAGGCGACCAAGTCAGAGAGCCAGAATTATGAGACGGGAGACACATGAGAAAAGAATATGACTTTTCAAAATCAAAGAAAAATCCCTACGCTAAAAAGCTAAAATCTCGGACGACCATTAGACTTGATATGGACGTGGTGAGTTACTTTCAAAAGCTTGCCGATAAAACGGGCGTACCCTATCAAACACTGATCAATCTTTACCTGAAAGATTGCATGGAAACTAAAAGAGCGCCTAGTTTCAAGTGGAAGCGCACGGGTGATTAACCCGCCTTCTTTGGGTAACTAGACGTGATCTCTTGGGCAGCTTTGCATACGAGATCTTGAAGTTTAGCCGGCCCAAGAACCTTGGCGTCACTGCTAAAGCCCAAGATCCAGCAGACAAGCTGCGGCGTGATGCCAACTTGTAGTTTAAGTTTCACGCTACCATCAGTGTTACTTGTCAGAACTTGGCTTGGATGCCAGGTGCGCTCTTTGATGTACTGAGATCTTGAAGCTATAAACAAGATTTCCACAGGTTCGGTTTCGCTTGCACGCCAGACGCCAAAACTGGACTTAAAGTGCTCGTCAGGAGATGAGATTTTTCCGGTGTAGGCTCTGTCAATCATTTCGACCTTTGACATGCGAGGAAGAGCAAAGGTTTTGATGGTTTGATCGGCAAGATCTTCTGCCACGAGATAAAGACTGCGCTCTCGAAAGTAAAGATAATGGGGGCCGAGCTCTCGCTCCCTGTCAGTCTGGGAGTTTGGATAAACCGGGACACCCGACTGATTGAGTATTGATTGGGCAGGCCTTGAAACGGCATGCTCCGGCGGAAAGATTACTTACGTTAATTTATGATCCGCCTGATATGAGACAGCCAGACAAATATTGGTCCGCAGAGACATCTTGCCTCATCAGATTGACTCAGAAAATTACAGCCTTACAAACCTTGCGTTGATTAACCAAATACCTATCTATATATTATCTAGATAGCGGGCTGGGGTAGCATGACGCTAGAGTTTCAGTGGGACACCATAAAGAATATCCTTAACCGCAAAAAGCATGGGATATGGTTTGAAGAGGCGCAGACGGTATTTGACGATCCACTAGGGCGGCTTTTCATGGACGAGTCTAGTCACGAGGAGCGCTACGTTTTGATAGGCGCAAGTTTCTCGTCACAAGTCTTAGTGGTGATTCACTGCTATAAAAATGAAGACTCGGTAGTACGAATCGTCTCCGCACGCCGTGCAACCAAACAAGAAAGGTCTTTCTATGAAAAAACAATATAACTTCTCAAAAATGAAAGAAGTCAAAAACCCGTACCCAAAGCTTAAAAAGAAGCTGGTCGGCATCAACCTAAGCCCCGAAGTCATTGACTACTTTAAGGCCCTGGCCTTGGAATGCAAAATACCCTACCAAAAACTGATTGATCTATATCTACTGGACTGCGTTAAGACCAAGAAAAAAATCTCTTTGAAGTGGACTGCTTAATGATGTCGGTCAAAGACATTTCATGTCGGTGGCTTGTTTGAGATTGCTACAAAAAATATTTGATCGTACCTTCCACGAAAGATGACCTATGTTAGTGGAGGGTTTTGTCATGAATCTCACGCATCTTCAAGATCAAGAGTTGTTGGACAACACCAAAGACCTAAACCAGACCGAACGAAGAACCCTCACCAAGATCTTGCATCACTTAAGGGAAATCGACCGAAGGCGCCTTTACAGTGATCTTGGGTGCGCTAGCCTTTTCGACTACGCGGTAAGACATCTTCAGTACAGTGAAGGTCAGGCGGGGCGTAGGATTCAGGCTATGCGGCTTCTTAGGGAAATCCCGGAGATTGAAGCGAAGATCGAGTCCGGCGCTCTGACGTTAAGTAACATCTGCCAGGCTCAGAGCTTTTTTAGGGACGTAGGTCACACCACCGAAGACGGTCGCCCAAAGATCTTGGCAAAAGATGACAAGATCAAAATTCTTGGACTTCTTGAGAATAAGACTGCACGGGACGCCACCAAAGAACTCCTCGCCATCGGTGGAGACGCGGTCATACCAAAAGAGCGTGAGCGCATACTTGATGACGAGCATTCAGAAGTGCGCTTTGTCATGGATCAAGGTCTGAGAGAGAAACTTGAAGAAGTCAGGTCTCTCCTTGGTCCTGAGGGAGCTGTCATGAGCCTAGCAGATCTTGTGGCAAGACTAGCGGATGTCGGTGTCGCTGCTTTACTCGCAAAGAAATTTGGCAAACAACGCAGTGAGCAGGTAGAGAATGGCACTGATAGTCATGTCCGCCGTGTAACCCGAACTGCCGACGTCGGAGTTACGCCAACAATCAAATCCTCGCTATATCTCACGAGAACTTAAGCATCTGGTATGGCAGCGCGATAAAGGCGCTTGCACGTCGTGCGGAACACGAAGGGGACTGAACTTTGATCATATTACTCCCGTGGCCCACAGCGGAGAGTCTAAAGCTGAGAATTTAAGACTTTTATGTTTTCACTGTAATCAGCGGGCTGGGATTAGGCTTGGGGTGATTCCTTTACATCCATAGCATTCTATTTGTGCACATTTTATATGTACATTAATACTGGTAGGTGGTAATCTATGAGTGTGGGTTTTAGCTGGGATCGACAAAAAGACCTCAGTAACCGGGTCAAGCACGGCATCTCCTTTGACGAAGCCTCTTCGGTTTTTTTGGATGAGCAAGCCAGACTTATTGCTGATCCAGATCACTCGGCCAACGAAGATAGGTTTGTGCTACTAGGTCTAAGCTACGCCATGCGACTATTGATTGTGGTTCATGTCTATCAGGATAATGATGAGATAATTCGAATTATCTCTGCTAGAAAGGCGACCAAGTCAGAGAGCCAGAATTATGAGACGGGAGACACATGAGAAAAGAATATGACTTTTCAAAATCAAAGAAAAATCCCTACGCTAAAAAGCTAAAATCTCGGACGACCATTAGACTTGATATGGACGTGGTGAGTTACTTTCAAAAGCTTGCCGATAAAACGGGCGTACCCTATCAAACACTGATCAATCTTTACCTGAAAGATTGCATGGAAACTAAAAGAGCGCCTAGTTTCAAGTGGAAGCGCACGGGTGATTAACCCGCCTTCTTTGGGTAACTAGACGTGATCTCTTGGGCAGCTTTGCATACGAGATCTTGAAGTTTAGCCGGCCCAAGAACCTTGGCGTCACTGCTAAAGCCCAAGATCCAGCAGACAAGCTGCGGCGTGATGCCAACTTGTAGTTTAAGTTTCACGCTACCATCAGTGTTACTTGTCAGAACTTGGCTTGGATGCCAGGTGCGCTCTTTGATGTACTGAGATCTTGAAGCTATAAACAAGATTTCCACAGGTTCGGTTTCGCTTGCACGCCAGACGCCAAAACTGGACTTAAAGTGCTCGTCAGGAGATGAGATTTTTCCGGTGTAGGCTCTGTCAATCATTTCGACCTTTGACATGCGAGGAAGAGCAAAGGTTTTGATGGTTTGATCGGCAAGATCTTCTGCCACGAGATAAAGACTGCGCTCTCGAAAGTAAAGATAATGGGGGCCGAGCTCTCGCTCCCTGTCAGTCTGGGAGTTTGAGGATTTGTATTGAAGCCTTAGACACTGTCCTTCACCAATAGCTGCATGAATGGTGTCAACCACGTCTGGATCAGAGTCGACTACTTGTGCGTCTGAAAGATCTACGTGCAGATCTTTTGAAAGTTCATCAAGAAGACTACGGTTACGAGAGCCGATAAGATCACTCACTTGTTCAAAGAAGTGATCAAGGCCAGCAAATAAAGGATTTTTGGAGAGGGCTTTAAACTGTGCTTTGGCCAAATAAAGACCTGCCAGTTGTCTTTGAGAGATTTTTAGTACGGCAGCCTGAGCTTGTCTCGCCACGCGTGGACTGATGTCCACTTTCCAGCGTACCCCTCCTTGGTCTGATTTTGATCCAGACTCGGCGAGAGGAATTCCTGCAGCTAGAAGACCTTCAATGTCCCGGTGAATGGTGCGTTTAGTGACCGAGTAGCCGCGGTCAGTCAGTTGATCGGTGATCTCGGCGGGAGACAGTCCGCGTGTTCCGGCAGCTTGCAGCATCTGATGGATGACCAGCTGTCTTGATGATTGACTGTTGCGGCCTTTGGACATGATTGCGAACACTCTCCACAATACAAACATACTAGGTGGGCGCAGAACGGCCTTTCGGGCAGCTGACGGCGCGTAGCTTTTTGAGGGATCGGAAGGGTGTGAAAAGGCTTTAGATAATCTAGCAAATAGAGGTCTAAATTATAATAATATCATTCTGTTATGATTTAAGCGAAACCCCTCAGTATATCTCGGATAAGGGGTCCTAGGATTTACGATTTAGATGTCAGCTTCCAGTTGGCGTTAGTGACAATTCTGGCGCCGCGCCGCCACGTCATGTAAGCCAAAGCCCATTGAAGGATAACGAAGAGCCGGTTTTTAAATCCGATCAAATAATAAATATGAACAAACACCCAGCCCCACCATGCCATTGGTCCAGCAAGCTTTAGACCTTTGTACTGTAAGATGGCCCTTCGTCTTCCGATCGTTGCCATCTGACCTTTGTCTAAAAATTTAAAAGGTAGAGAGTTACCACCACTCAGTAGTCTTATGATGTTGCGCGCAGCATGCCGACCCTGCTGCATGGCGGCTGGCGCTTGTCCTGGCAAGGGGTATCCTTTTGCGTCGTCAAATCGCACTTGATCACCCACTGCAAAAATATTTGGGCTACCTGGCAACGAAAGATCTTTATTTACGATCACTCGCCCGACAGGATCAAGTGGTGCACCAAGTGTTTGATTGATGGCCGCTGGCTTCACACCGGCAGCCCAGATGACAGTGCTGGATTTAATCACTTCAGAGCCAAGGAATACCCCTTCCGAATTAATCTTGGTCACTCTTGTCGATGTCCAGACGGTGACTCCCAGTTTTTCAAGATCTCGCATAGCACGTTTTGATAGGCTTTGATCAAACCCTGACAAAATTCTGTCTCCAGCCTCAATCAGAATAATACGAGTACTCGCTGGGTCAATGTTGTCAAAGTCTTTATCTAGAGTGAACCTAGTGATTTCACCAAGGGAGCCCGCGATTTCAACACCAGTCGCGCCGCCGCCTACAACGACAAACGTCAAAAAATCTTTTCGTTTAGCTGGATCTTTTTCGCGCTCAGCATATTCAAATGACAAAAGCACGCGCCGGCGAATTTCTGTTGCTTGCTCAAGTGTTTTCAGCCCAGGAGCGTAATCCTCCCA
This sequence comes from bacterium, assembly GCA_037134655.1. Lineage (GTDB taxonomy): Bacteria > Bdellovibrionota_B > Oligoflexia > Oligoflexales > RGVZ01 > CAMDKS01. Next base: position 45,209 of record JBAXLR010000003.1, read on the forward strand.
CTCGTCGTGACCAAAGTAGCTGTGGGAGGCGCCACAGGCGAGGATGAGATAATCAAATTTAACCTTACCAAAATCGCACTCAATTTCGTTAGCCTTGGCGTGTACAGATTTCACCTCGCCAAGAAGTACGGTCGTGTTCTTGAAGCCTGAAACCACCGAACGAATCGGAGTGGCAATATCAGCGGGCGATAAACCCGCCATGGAGACCTGGTATAGTAGCGGCTGGAATAGATGATGATTACGCCGATCAATTAAGGTGATCTTCACACCTGGTGTGTGCGCTAGTATCTTGCAGGCTTCTAGACCTCCAAAACCACCGCCAACGATCACTATATGCTTTTCTTGACCAGACATCTAAAGCGAGAAATCCTAACTAGAAGTAAGATCGACCGCTACATAGTATCACATTACAAAGCTCTTGGGTTAATATCAGCCCAAGAGCAATAATCCTATCGCCAAAAAGGAAACCAGCTTCGAGTTGAGGTGGATTGCTTGGGTGAGTTTGAAGAAGAGTTGTTTGAATTGGAATCAACGATGATCACAGACTTCTTTAGACCTTGCTTGTTAAGTCTACTGATATCGTTGACGTTAACTCGGCTGTTAGGCCGACTTAGTTCATCGTACATTTTGGCTCTATCACGACCAGCTTGGAACGTAGCATCGACGTTCTTTGCAGGTGTCGCCCACCATGATGGCGTCACCCAGTCAAAATATCCCAAATTAAAACCACTGCTGTTGACAATTGAGTTTGCTGCCGTATTTGAAGACCTTGGACGGACATTGCGCTTCACTTCCGAAAGGAATTCTTGGTCGTTTTCAATCTTTTGGGCGTAGTTGGCAAAGAGACCGTAGGTTTGGGGGAAGTCTTTTCTAAAGGTGTCGCGAGTACCGCCTGGCTGAGCGCTGCAGTAATAGGAATCAAAACTTTCTGCATAAACGAAGTGATCAAATAGCTTTCTTCCGCTGGCATTACCAGCTGACAGCAGACTGGCGTATGGATCAAGACTTACTTTTTCTCCTTTGGCGCGAGCTTCTTCAACTTCCTTGATGAACGCAGACGAGAGGTCAAACTTAAATTTTTGGAAGTTTTCCGTGCGGCGAACAAACTCTGCATATCCTGCTTTGGAGCGAGTCACAGGTACTTCACCGGCTGCGGCGATGACTTCAGATGTAGCACGCGCCAGCATTCTAACCAGATGATGCTGGATGACTACAGGGTCAGCTTTAAGATAAATGGCAATGCGGCCTTCCGATGTATCCCAGCAAG
>JBAXLR010000004.1:0-43517 GCA_037134655.1 bacterium
GGTGCCTCGGGCCTTGATCGATCGACTTTTTTTTAAAGTACCTGGACTCGGCTCTTTGATGGAGACCTTCGGCAGTCGTGAAGGAACTCGAGAGAACGCGGTCAAAATGCTCGGAGAAAACGAAATCCTTGTCGTGGCACCCAGCGGAATGCGCGAGGCACTGCGACCTTCCAGCGAAAAATATAAAGTCATTTGGAAGCGGCGCAAAGGCTTTGTAAAGCTTTCAGTTGAGACAGGCGCCCCAATTATTCTTGCCGCTTGCCCCGCGGCCGATGATCTTTATGATGTTGCGCCAAGCCATATCACGGTCTGGGCTTATAAAACTTTGCGGATACCCCTATTTTTTGCCAAAGGTCTCGGATTTACGGCCATACCAAAGCCAGTTAAACTGACTCACTATCTCAGTGAACCCCTTTATCCACCCCCGTATTCAAATGATCCCGAGGTTTTCAAAAAGCGTGTGGAAGAGTTCCATTTAAAAGTCACTGCGCGTATGGAAAAGCTCATGCTTGAAACAGCGAAAAAGGACTGAACTTTATCCGAATGCCAAGTTTTGAGATATCCCATGAAATTTCAATTTGAGCAGTCAGACTTGCACCGCTGCTGGACTAACCAGCTTTATAAAGAGCATCAGGATATCTCTTGGTTTTACCGCATCAAACTTCGTCCAGTCATCATTCAGTTGTCAGATATGAGGAGTGCCTGGGGTAAATGGGACTCGTTTTACCGAACGATCACAATTAGCACTCACTTAATCGAAAATTATAGTTGGGACGTGGTTGTAGAAATTTTAAAGCATGAGATGGCGCATCAGTATGTCACAGAGCATTTCACCCACAGTCAATCCACAGCGCATGGCGATGATTTCAAGACGGCCTGCAAACGCATGGGAGTTGCTTCCTGGGCGATGCGGGCGGCTGGTGAGTTGCCAGCCCAAATACCTGGACTACGGGAACGGGTGATTAGCATTGAAGATCAAAGGTTACTGGACCGAGTGGAGAAGCTTTTGTCGCTGGCGCAGTCAGCAAATGAGCACGAAGCTTTTTTGGCGATGCAAAAATCCAGAGAAATTTTTGCCAAGCATAATCTTGAAAAAATCGCCCAAAAAAAATTAGATGATTCGATGGACAGCATGTATCTGACCCGCAGAAAGAAGAAAACAGATCCCGTCGAGGCTAAAATTCTTTCGATTTTGAATGATCACTTTGTGGTGCGAGTTGTCCACACATCACTTTTTGACGCAAAATCATGCGAAAAATATCAGGCCGCGGAAGTACTCGGAAGGCGAGAAAACATATTAATGGCCGAGTACGTCTATCACTTTTTACACCAGCAGTGTGATGTTTTGTGGCAGCGTTTCCGAACCGAGTCCGATGTGCACGGGTCTAACCGAAAGAGTTATCAGCTCGGAGTTTTGGCAGGTTTTGATGAGAAGCTGGCCGGTGCGGGCGCTATTTCACAGAAGATAGCCCAAGACTTCACAGATGCGGGATCTAGCGTGAGCGCTCTGCTGAAGATTGAGGCGTCAGATCTCGATGAGTTCATTGGCACACGTTATCCTCGATTATCCAAAAAATCATGGGGTGGTGGACGAATCGATCGTGGAATTTTCAAGGAGGGTCAATCAGAAGGCCGTCGGCTGAATTTAAATCGGCCGCTTGAAAGTCGAGGGAAGTTTGGTGGTTATTTAAAATAAAAAGTCGGGATGGCTCACCATCCCGACTTTTTTGATCGCGTGTAGTTTTCGGGCGTTATCAGCAGCGCCAACGACGAATCAAACAGCCATTTCTGACTCGGTAACCCATGCGTGCCAGGCCATTTCCTGCAACTCGGGAAACTCCCATAACGGCACGGCCTGAGAATACAGCGACACCCCGGCCAACATTTCCAATGACTCTGGCAGCTCCAGAGATGACGCGTCGAACTGGTCGATGTGTGGAGAACCATCTACGGACGGGTTGATTTTTTACGAAGTATCGCCCGACTGCAAAAGGAGCATTCACTACAGCGCCGAGTATTGGAAACATGCGGCGGCCAGTGAGTGAGAATGAATCGGCAGTACTTGGTGCGCCGCTCATGGCCTCATCGACGTAACTATCACTTCCACTCTCAGAGGAGCCCGCCAGGTTCATTTGTGCGGAACCGGGAGTGCCAGAAAATGTCTCAGTAAATATTGGCTCAACATTCTTTTTAAAATATGCGCCACTGTTACTGAATGGGGCCTTGTCGGCAAACATTAAGGCTCGTGAGGCATCTGAACACCAAGCAGCATCAAAAACTTGAGCGACGAAGAAGTTCGTCATTTCACGGTGCCCTGCATCATTGTAGGACTCCCAAAATGCCTTCCAGCGCGCATCTCGGCCGAGACTGCTATCTAGGACTTTTGAAGATGAAATCATTGACTTGTAGTTATCGGGAAGAGTTTCAGCTAGAGATTTGCCATCTGCATTTTTGTTTTTGATCAAATCTTCAATCACCATGAATGCAAGACTAGACTTTACATTGCGCATCTCGGTGTCATAGGCACCAAACTCGTAGACGAGTTCATTCGAAGGGGAAAGATTATCTGTCGCTGCGATTTCGGTCAGAAATGAACTTAAGACGGCTGCAAAGCCGCTGACGATAAGACTAGCTTGTTCCTGCTGTTCGGCGCGAGTTCCTGCGGTGACGCCTACGTAGATCGTTGGCATTCCAACTAGCTCATTTTCTTTTGGAAATACGACGCATCCACCTTGGTCGCCAGAGCTATAAAACAGCGGCGTCGACTCCTGGGCCGAGCAAACTTCTTTCGGGTTTCCAATTAAGCGAACTGAACCGCCTTTTAGAAAGAACCAAGACTGTAGCTCCACGGGCACAGCAGCAAAAATACCCTTCAGAGATTCCTTGTACCGTGCATCCGCAACCTGAATACTCTGCTGAGACCAAAACGTATCATAGCGTTCGTTGAATTTTTCACCAGCGGACGCTGAACAAGTGTACGGCGTTTTGTCGCCTGCAAGACCGCCAAGAGACTGGGTGGTTGAATCACCGCTAGTCTTACATGCGTTAAGTCCTAAGACCGCAACACTCAAAGTCAAAATATGACGAATCAAGACCCACCTCCACATTGCTAAAATCGGCTGATTTTCTGTTTGGCAAATAACGTTTGCCCCACAATTTTAGCACACGCCAGAAGAAGCAGCAAAAACCCCGACCATCGTCGCTAAAGTGAAGTTTTCATTAAAAAAATAATTATTTTTTGTGTAAATGACAAAAGTATAAGCGCTCAGCGGACGTGTAGGACTCAGATTTCAATGGTGCCTTGAAAAACAAACTGAGCAGGGCCGGCTAAAATAACCTCGTCGTCCGAATTTGCTTGCTTAACATAAAGTCGACCGCCTGGCATGTGAATGCCAATCCATTCAGAGCGGTCGCTCAAGCCCGATGCCAAGGTGGCAACGCCAACGGCACACGCACCCGTGCCGCAAGCCTGGGTGAGTCCAACGCCTCGCTCCCAAGGAAAAACTCGGAATAATTCGCTGACAGGCTCACCGAGTTCACGGCGCGCCCGTTGTTGATCTTGGACTCTTAATTCCATTGGTGACGCCATATGGACATTAATACCATCGCCACTTCGACAAGCCTGTAATGCTGGTCCACACAGTTTTGCGAGATCTACCGTTGCGTCCTCGACTGAGAACACCACATGTGGGTTACCAATATCCACAGTCTCGATGTCACCGGCCAAACTTCGGTTCTCTTTTTGGAGGCTTTTTGCCTTGGCCATTGTATCTTGGTGCCAGTCGTTTTGCTCGCCAACACTGGGTCGCGGCATCGTTACGGCGATCAGTGGCGCGGATTTTTCGCCGACAAACCTACAATGAATCTTGTTTGACTGGACTTGAAAGCTAACGCCATCAAAATCCAAGATTCCCTCGTGGTGTGCCCTAGCTCTAGCGCTAGCTGCAGCACATCGTAGTCCATTTCCACAGTTTTTAGCTAATGAGCCGTCACTGTTGATGATAACGAGCTCTTCAGGATTTGGTTCTTTGCGCGATTTGCTCACCAGGACCAAAATCCCATCCGCACCAACACCAGAGCCGTCACGGCAGCAGAGGTTTGGAGCGAGTCTTTGCAAGGTGGGTACAAGCAGATCTTTATCAGGTGTAAGAATCCATAAAACTATAAAGTCATTCTTAGCGCCGTGCCATTTTTCGAAATCGATGAACATAAGTCCCCAATCTATTTAGTGGGTTCTTCCAACTTATAACCACGCCCCCTAACACTAACCAGAATTTTTGGATCCCGAGGATCAGTCTCAATCATTTTTCTAAGGCGCACTACGAAATTATCAATCGTCCTCGTCTCAGTGGTTGAGCGCAAGCCCCAAACTTTTTCAAGGAGGTGTTCTCGACTCACAACCTGCCCCGGGTTTGACATCAATTCCTTCAGAAAATCAGCTTCTAACTTTGTAACGGGCTGAACCTTTCCGCCGCAGTGTAAGAGCAACTGCGAGTAATCAAGCATCATCCCCGACGCCTCGATTTTTGCAATCTGCAACGGTTGTTCTTCCCCTTTGTAAAGCCTCGCGCGTTCAGTCATGCGGCGGACTCGGGCGATGAGTTCTTGTAGGTGAAATGGTTTGGTTATGTAGTCGTCGACTCCGCTAGCAAATCCACTGAGGCGATCATCTTCGCCGCTGCGCGCCGTCAGCATAAGAATGCCAACTTTGGCGTCGGTTTGTCTTATGATTCTGGCGACTGCAAAACCATCTTTACCTGGAAGCATGACATCTAGAATGATCGCATCGAAAGGACTTTTGGATGAGAAATCTGCAATCGCTGAGTCGCCGTCTCCGCAGTGCTCGACCTGAAAGCCTTCGGCTTCAAGATTGAGCTTAAGAATAAATGCTAGATGCGGTTCGTCTTCCACAAGGAGCAGTTTTTGGGTTTTTTCTTGATTCGTCATACCGGGAATACCGCTTTAAAAATGCTGCCCTCGCCCAGCCCGGGACTTTCAACAGAGATGCTGCCGCCCAGCTGATGCAGTGTCGTTTTTACAATAAATAAACCAAGACCGGTACCGGGAATTGCGCGCCTAGCAGCTTCGCTACTGCGGTAGAACATCTTGAATATGCGATTTTTGTCACGCGGGGAAAGACCTAGTCCACGATCCTTAACGAAGAGCGTTAAATGGGTCTCCGAGATGGTGGCTTCAATCTCTACATCTGATTTAGGAGGCGAGTACTTGATCGCGTTTTCAAGAAGATTACTCATTACCATATTGAATGCGTTGCAACTTCCACGCCAAACCAAGTCTTTATCTGCCTTGACCTTGACGCGGTCAGTAATTTTGTCATCGAGATAGCTCAGTGTCTTTATAATTTCATTTAAAGCCGAAAAAATATTCACATCCTTTATGTCATCTTGGAACATGGTCAGACCGCGATCAAGGCGCGAGGAAATCAAAATTTGGTTCACAAGCCTAATTAGCCTATCGATATCTACAAGACTCATTGTTAAAAGTTTTCGCCTCGTTTCTTCGGGCAGATCGCGTGAGGCAAGAGTCTCGTATGCAAGATGAATGCTGGCCAACGGAGTTCTTAGTTCATGTGTAACACTTGATACAAAGTTTCTTTGTTGGCGAATCAGTGAGGTCTGGCGCTGACCCCAGGAGAAAAGCACAATTGATCCGGCTCCTAGCATGGACAGCAAAACCACTCCGACCACGATGAGTACGACAACACTAGTATCACTTGTCGGGATAAGGTTTGGATTAATCAGAGTTGCAAGTTTCTCGATTTCCCGTCTACGATCGACAAACCAAATGACCCACAGAGTTAAAATAGCCGCCCAAAGTATTTGCATGAAAACGAAAATACTGATGGGGTGAATCAGCCAACTGAGCTTTCGTATGAATAATTGCTGGATTTTCCGCAGCTGGAATAGAACAAGACCAGAGGTTGTAAGCGCAGGCTTTAAAATGATACAGCTTTCTTAGTGAACAACTTTAATGGAGGTATTCTCGTTTTTTAGCTCACTTTTAAGCTCAAGCAACAAATTCAAAAGTTTATTGTAGTTATAGCGACCAACGATTAACGCAACGTTATCGGCACTATTTCCATCAAGAAGAGAGCGCATCAACTGCGATACAAGCTCAAAGGTATTCTCATCGGTCAATGAACCGTGGCATGGATACAAGGCAACATTGCGTGCTTTAAGATTGTGTACTGTCTCAGACACCAATCCTACCCATACCGCATAATCTCGGAAGTTTGGAGCTGGGCATGGGGTGACAAAAACCCGTCTAGCTACGCCGTCATTACCAGCGATTGCCATCAAAGAGGGCTCTGTGACGTCCTGTCCTTTTTGTTCGATATCGTATAAGAGCTTTGACGTGGAGTTCTCAAGTAGCATGTCCGGACATTGAAGCGAGCCATTTTTGGCAAACGTTACAACTAGGTAATTAGTCAAATCGAAGTCGTCAATGGCAAGCGAGAGCGTGATCGTTCTCACGGTGGACGAATTTGGATCGCTGTGAAGTGAAGTGTCTATTGATGGAGTGGAGGGCGCATGTAAGTCCGTTTGACCGACAAAAGGTTCAGTGCTCATGTTAGCGCCTCCTCAAATTTTGAATACTAGGCTTTCTGTGTGTCAGAAACAACCGCATCCAGCACTCCATTGACAAAGGCTCCTGAATGCTCAGTGCCGTATCTTTTGGCGAGCTCGATGGCTTCGTTTAAGATTACCTTATTCGGGGCTAATTTCTCAAGAATTTCGAGGGTCGCAATCCTTAAAATTACGCGGTCTGTAGTAGCCATCCGGGTGATTTTCCAGTTCTTACTATGAGTCGATACAATTTCGTCGAGGCGATTAATGTTTGATAAGACGCCCTGGCTAAGGACTTTAAGGTAGTCCTTGGCGACTTGATCGACCTTGAAGTGGTCTAAAAAGTTATAAAAATGTTCGTCAGAGAAGTAAAAAATCTTATCGGCCTCGCATTGGTAGAGAAACTGTACCGCGAAATCCCGTGATAATGAATTTGGGTTTGCATTGGTCACGAGAGTCGAGCCCCATTGAATTTAGCCATGGTTTCCGCCATTTCAATGGCTGCACTGGCTGCATCGCGGCCTTTATTGCCGAACTTGATGCCACTTCGGTTAAGCGCTTGCTCAACTGTATCGGTCGTAAGTACACCAAAGATGACGGGCGTCCCGGTTTCGCGTGATGCCTCCATCACGCCGCGCGCGCACTCGCCCGCTACATAGTCAAAATGAGGGGTTTCACCTTTGATGACTGCACCTAGGGTCACAATCGCAGCATATTTTCCAGATCGCGCAGCTGTGGTAGCCACAACGGGGATCTCAAAACAGCCAGGCACCCACACAGTTTCCACCTGATCGGCGAGTCCAGCCTCGTTGAAAGTATCCTGGGCGCCTGTGAGAAGACATCGAGTAATCATTTCATTAAATCTGGCAACAACGACGAGGAATCTCCCAGATTGGTTTTTCATTTGTTTGGCAGGGGTCTTTGCCATAAAAGTGCTCTCCAAAATTTTTAGCTACTGCTAATTAATATATGATCGACAATTTCAAGCCCAAATCCAGCCAGTCCCTTAAAAGTTCTTTGCTGAGAGACGTGCGTGCGCATTCGCTGTATGCCTAAGGAGCGAATGATTTGCGCGCCAATTCCCAGTAACCTAACATCCATTCCCATGTCTGTAGCGTCGTCTTTTTGCTCTGAGGTTGATGGGGACCTAGATTCAGCTGAAAAGGCGTCTTTTTGGGGGTAGCTTAAATATAGCAGAGCGGCGGCCTCGGAAGATCGCAGCAGTTTAAGTCCATAGTCTATCAAATTATTTTTGGCGCCCGTTCCGCGACTAAAGACGTCGATGAACGGTTTTTGCCGATGAACACGCACATCCACAATACAAGAGCTAAACTTATCTTTGCCCTTTAGCAAAGCCATATGCCTTGAGCCATCAAGAACCGATTCGAAAATAATACTTTCAAATTGTCCCTGGTCCGTTTCGATTGAACCCTGCTCAATAACTTTCACGAGGCTATCACGCATCAGACGATATGCGATGATGTCGTCAATGGTGATAATTGGTAGGCGATGTAGCTTGGCAAAACGCTCAAGGTCGGGCATTCGCGCCATTGTTCCGTCATCATTCATAATTTCACAAATAACGGCAGCAGGTTTACAGCCAGCCAGTCTAGCAAGATCAATCGATCCTTCCGTGTGACCTGATCGCTCCAAAACTCCACCTTTTTTGGCTAAAAGCGGAAATACATGCCCTGGTACGCAAAGATCTTCGGGCTTAGATTCATCAGCTACGGCAACGCGAATTGTATGAGCTCGGTCTGCGGCTGAGATACCGGTTGTGACGCCGTGCCGAGCCTCAATACTTACCGTGAACGCAGTGGTATGGCCGCCAGCATTTTTACTGACGTCATCCATGAGTGGTAATTTGAGGCGTTTTATGAACTCTGGCGCCATTGGAAGACAGATTAATCCGCGAGCTTCCTTGGCCATGAAGTTTATCTTTTCTGCGGTTGCATGCTCAGCAGCAAAAACAATATCGCCCTCATTTTCCCGCTGTTCATCGTCAACCATGATCACCATGCCACCTTTTCGGATGGTTTCTATGGCTTCGATAACTCGGGCTATGCTCTTTTCCATGGAAATTTGTGACTCCCCGATTTTATCGAACGACTCATTAAGGTCGTGTAACAAGCAGAAAAATGTTCAAAGAACGGCTCTTGACCGAGGCGGACCTTGGCCCTTGAAAATCAGCCATTTACCACATGAGCCACCTACTCCGGAGGCCTCTATATGAATCGTGATCAAGAAAAAAGCAATGATTTTAATGGCCACTAAGAGGGTCGAGGCCGGCATCACTTAAAAGGTGTTTAATATCAGGCCCTTGTATTTTTTGGGAGGATCACCATCTGAGGCTCTCAAAACCTCGCGGGTCGATTAAACTTAGCGCCTTGTTGTCCATGCTTGGGTTAGTCGCTCTAAGTGTTTGGCAACAATATCCGTTTCAATATTTACGACGTCTTGTTCTTGGCATTGGGACAGCCGGGTCGTCTGCCATGTGACTGGAATTATCATAAATGAAAGTACGCATCCGTCATTTTGGTCGGCAACATTGTTGATTGTCAGGCTGATACCATCGATGGCGATGGAGCCCTTTGCGACAACATACTTGGCGAATTCGACGGGGATTTTGATCTGAAGCTCATGAAAACCCAGCTGCGGCTTTATGAGTATGATCTCGCCGCGTGTATCGACGTGACCAGTTACAATGTGGCCACCTAAACGGTCACTGGCGCGCATGGCACGCTCTAGATTCACCAATCGACCAGGCTTTATTGAGGATAACGAGGTCTTATTGAGCGTCTCCGGGCTGACGTGGAACGTGAGTGGTCCAATCCCATCGTCACCAATTTCAGATAAACAGACGCCGTTGACAGCGATGCTATCGCCGTGATCCCGATGGAAATCTATCCCGGGGTCAACGATGAGAGTGCAGACGCTAGAGTTCATGTGCGATATTGACGCGACTACTCCAGTTCTCTCAACAATTCCAGTAAACATAGGGATTACACGCCAGGCGTTTGAATAGCATTGAGCTCGCGCATGAATTGTTCGGTATCCTTGAAGTCCTTATAGACTGAAGCAAATCGAACATATGCAACTTTATCAAGCACGGTGAGAGCTTCCAAAACCATACCGCCCAGCTTCTCGCTTGCAACTACCCGCTCGCCCGCGTCTTGAATGTTACGCTCAATGCGGCCCAGCAAACTCTCAATTTGGTCGATAGTCACCGGACGTTTTTGGCAAGCCACTTGAATTGATCGCAGCGCCTTTTCACGATGGTAGGATTCTACCCTGCCATCACGTTTTTTTATTTGGAAAACAAATGCTTCTTCTTGCTCATAAGTCGTGAAGCGGTAATTACATTCCGGGCAGGATCGACGACGACGGACAGCGCGGCCTTCATAGGAAAGGCGGCTTTCCAAAACTCTCGTGTCTTCATGACCACAACCGGGGCAACGCAAATTTAACCTCTTTACCTTTTAACGTTTAAGCTAACCATTCAGGATATAATGGGAAACGTTCAGCCAGCGATAAAACGTCTCGGCGGATTCTATCTAGTTCTGTCGGATTGTCTATATTTTTAAGCACTCGGACAATCAATTCACCCAAAAGCTCCATCTCGGCTGTGCCCAAGCCCCTGCTGGTTACAGCTGGCGTTCCAATTCGCACACCACTCGTTACGAAAGGGCTACGCTTTTCTTGGGGAACCGTGTTTTTGTTTACTGTGATCTCGACCTTTCCGAGAGATTCTTCAAGCTGTTTACCTGTTATTTCGGTGCCAGAAAGGTCAAGCAGCATAAGGTGATTGTCAGTGCCGCCCGAAACCAGCTTGATGCCTTTTTTGGTGAGATGAGCAGCTAATGCCTTGGCGTTTGCGACGACAGCCTTTTGATAGGTTTTAAAGGATGGATCCAGAGCCTCTTTGAAGCAAACAGCTTTCGCTGCGATGACATGTTCCAACGGGCCGCCTTGGACGCCTGGAAAAACAGCTTTGTGGAGTTTCGGCGTTAACGACTCATCGTTCCAAAGGATGATCCCACCCCTTGGACCGCGAAGTGTTTTATGGGTTGTTGAGGTTGTCACGTGCGCGTGGGGTATGGGACTTGGATGATCACCGCTCGCTACCAACCCCGCGATATGCGCCATATCAACCAGCAGATAGGCGCCAACTTCGTCAGCAATTTCGCGAAACCGCTTAAAATCAATGACTCGTGGGTAGGCGCTGGCGCCTGCAATAATCATCTTGGGCTTAAGCTCTCTTGCACACTTTAAAACATGATCGTAATTGATTGTCTCGGTGACGGGGTCAAGGCCGTAAAAATGTGATTCATATAAAATACCGGAAAAGTTCACCTTACTGCCATGGGTCAGATGCCCACCGTGTGATAAGTCAAGCCCTAGGATCCGATCTCCAGCCGAAAGGAGCGCGAGAAAGACCGCAGCGTTTGCTTGGGCGCCTGAGTGCGGTTGAACGTTCGAGAATTTTGCGCCAAATAATTTACACGCGCGCTGAATAGCCAAATCCTCGACTTTATCGACAATCTGGCAGCCGCCGTAATAGCGTTTACCAGGAAGACCTTCAGCATATTTATTGGCGAGGACGTTTCCCATCGTAGCGATAACAGCTCGAGACGCAAAATTTTCCGAGGCGATCAGCTCTAGTCCGTATTTTTGACGTAGTAACTCGCCCTGAATAAGATCAAACACTTCCTTGTCGCTGGTACTTAGGATGTCCCAAGGTCTATTGGCTTGCATGAGAACTATAACCTCCTGTTGGACTTTAGTTTCTTGGGTTGAGCGCGGAGACTCTGCGCTCGATTTCCCGGATTTTATCCAATCTGATTTGATGGCGTCGTCCGCCAAACGGTGTTTCAAGCCAGGTTTTGACTAGTTCAGTGGCACGCATGTGATTGATCAAGCGCGCGCCTAAACAGAGAATGTTTGCATTGTTGTGTTCCTTGGCAAGTTTTGCAGAGAGCTCGTCCCATGCGACCGCAGCTCGCACTCCTGGGAATTTGTTGGCTGCAATCTGCATTCCGATACCAGAGCCGCAAATCAAAATTCCACAATCGAGCTTGCCGGAAGCAACATCCGCTGCCACTGCGGCAGCGTAATCGGGATAATCGACGGAGGTTTTACAGTCAGCCGCGACGCCATAATCCACAGCCTTGTGATCTGTCAGTTTGAGCATTTCAACAACGAGCTGCTTGAGCTCTTTGCCGGCGTGGTCAGCTCCAATGCCAATCGTAAGGGCCATGGTGGACCTCCTTGCAATGGTAGAGAAATGTAAGAAGAAACGTGTAAAGAAATCGGGGTCCTTTTCAGGACCCCGAGTTTTTTAGCAGACGATTAAGCTTCACCAGCACGTTTTATAAATTGAACCGCGTCATCAACAGTTCGGATGTTCTCCGCCTCTTCATCGGGGATATCTACTCCGAAGGCTTCTTCCATAGCCATGACTAACTCAACAATGTCCAGCGAATCTGCACCCAGATCTTCGATGAACTTTGCTTTACCAACTACGGCGCTTTCCTCGACACCAAGTTGTTTTACGACCAATTGTTTTACACGATCTTCAAGAGACAGATTGCTCATGTTTAACTCCACGATGAACATTTTTTGGAATGTAAGTTTTAACCTATGGTCGTAATGGGTTGCAACCATTAAATGACCGCCGCCAGCGAGTTTGGATGGGTCTCTTTAACCTATCGTATTTATTAGAGTTTATAGGATGTTGCGAGGCTGAATGTTTGCATATCAATATCGATCTGTTGAAGGCTTAGGTCCCCTTGGATCATCTGTTTTTGGCCTTGTCCCCACTGACGTACCATGATGAACAAGTTTTCAGAGCGTCCATTGCGAAGTCCAACGCCAGCCGAGAATCCCATATAATTTATTTGAGCCGGAGCCGTAGTGTTCATCGCGGGTTGGGGCTTGCCCACCAGCGAACTGTTGGCGAACGCTCCACCGGAGATGAGTAGTGATTTAGCGCGAAGTTCGACGCCGAAACTCCAGTCGGTCACAGCGCGGGTGTCAAAACCTCCATTGTTGGTCCAAGGAGTTTTGGTTGGTGCATAGTGGACTGCATCTGCGGTCACCAATGCGTAGTCGACGGGGGTCCAAGCTAAGCCAAGATTCCAGGTTCTAACTGTGAGTTCGTCTTCTCGATGGGTCAGCAACTGGTCGGTATTCAACTCCGGGCTTGTTCCGGTGTGAATGATAGAACTTGTCGCAAGAGTAGTTTGATCACTCAAGGCTCGGGGAATCCTAACGGAGACACCAACTGAGAGTTCAGAACCTTTCAGCAGCAATCCGGCCACGGTCAAAGTCCCTTCGTTTTTGGTGCTGAGGCGCGAAAATCCGTCGTAAAAAACACCTGATTGATAGGTCGACCTTTCTTTGACGTTCGTCTGCTTTTGACGGCGATAGTAAAATTCACTCAGTCCGAGTGACACGTGCTTGCCCATGTTTAAAGCGAAACTCACACCAGTGTGAATCAAACTCCCCGAGGTCAACTCCGTACGGTCATATTGGAATGTCGATGACGTGATGGATCTGTTGAAATGTGGAGCTGCCAGGCTGGTGGACTCTTGAGCAGCAATCGTTTGAGATTCGTCGGTGTTCTGTTGTTCCAGAGAAAAGTAACTCCAGCCAACAGCAAAAGGGCCAAGATTGGTATTGGCTCCGGCGAAACCTGGATAAATGGAAGCGGAGCTTTCCGTTAAATCTTGGGCGCTGACCACGTCGGAGATAGTCTTTTTTGCTGTTGAAAAGTTGTTAACCGTCGCACTGACGCCGGGTCCCTTCAAAAATCCAAGCCCAGCCGGGTTATACCAACCAGCCGAGGCATCGTCGGCCACGGCGGTGAAAGCGCCGCCAAGGGCTTGGGCCCGTGATCCCGGCAGTATCATTCGCTTATTGGTGGATTCGCCGAAGCATGCTGTACTAACAAAGAAAAGCCAGAGTCCACCCAGAGCTCTCAGCGGTAGCTCTGGAGGTGCTAGGAAAATCCTTAAATTTAGGATACTTGTCCTCATACCTGGTGGTTCGGCTGAACCTGTGTTTAAATTTAACCAAGACATTTGTGTTTTTAGCAAATGACGATTTTAATTCTGTCGATTACAGGTAGTTGGCGGATATTTTCAAAGTGAGGCATAGCATCAGCTTGCGGTCTTTTAAGTTGCCATCGAAACCAGCCCTCGTGGTTGCCAGTGATGTTCACATTCGCGATGCAAACGATACTCGCTACGAATTGTTATGCCAGTTGATTGAAGAGGCCATGCAGGCGCGGGCTCAAGCCCTCGTGTTAAATGGCGACATATTCGAATTCTTTTTTGGCTGGCGCTCCTATTTCAAGAATAAATATTCAAGGCTGCTCAGCCTGCTTGACCAGTTGGCTGCCACAGGTGCCCAAGTTTGGTTTGTTGAGGGAAATCATGAGTATGGTCTCGACGGATTAGTTCGTCATTTTCGCTTTAAGATTGTTCCTAGTGATGGTGGGATCTTCATCGCCCCCGATGGGAAAAGAGTTCTGGTGGCCCACGGTGATCTACTAAGTCCAGATTTTAGTTACAGAGTCTTTCGCCGTGTCATGCGTAGTCAGTTTGTTAATTGTCTCGCATTTCTTTTTCCACAGACGATTTTAGATCGACTTACGCTTTGGCTCGCAAAAACTTCACGCAGTAAAGACAAGTATCGAGTGCTTGAGCACGATAAGATTCGCGCGATGGCAGCACATAAAATGCGTGAGCAGTGTGCAGACGTCATCATTTTTGGACATTTTCATCACCCTTATGATGATCAAATACAAAATAGTGGTCACCTGCTCAGTGTGACCAGTTGGGATGAGCCGTCATGTATAGTCGTCGCGCAAAATGGCGAGATTCTGCGCATGCACCCACAGCCTTCAAATGTTGCGGCGAGCGAGGGCTAAAAGGCCTACGGAGCTAAGTGTGGCTTTTTTGTTAGTCTTGAGTGACCACGAGTTATCCTCAAAATCAAAAGCAGCACCATATTGCCAGCCCTGACTAGGTCTCTCGCCAACATACATTCCGACGCGGTAGGCCATAGTGGATCCCGAAATGACTTCGCGGAATACGCCTTTCACGCCGAATTGGCCTGAGTAGTAAAGCGGATAAAAAACCTCACCAGTCCACTCGATCTTTTCACCGATAAAGTCAGGCTTTGCCCAGCCGTGAACACCCATCGTGAATCGCATCATAGTCATGTCCCAACCGCCGCTGGTCTCGCCTGTGATACTGGCGCTGGAGAAAGATGCCAGTAGACCAAAGTAGACGTCATCCGCTCCAGGGAGCAAATCTTTCATAAACATGTGCCAACGGCCAGCGCTGTGAATGTTGTAGCTAAAAAAGCTGCCATCCCCAGTCGGTCCATAGCCAAAATCAACCCCGTAGTTGAAATCAATGGTGTCTGAAAAATCGCGATGAATATCCGCGGCAGCAGCGTTAACTAACCAAACCGGTAGTGTTGCTTTGGCGCTGGCCGAGCCAGCGACGCTCCACATGCGCATCCCTGCCCAGGTCCGCATTTCGCTGCCTTTCGGCAGGATCCGCGCGGTAAAATTATCTGTAACTGGCCCCTCTGCCTGTGGTTTGACTGAAGGCTGCGCCTGATCTTCGCTTGGGGGTGTTGATGCAACTGGATTCGGCGCAGGCTGCGTGGCTGGAGGTGTTGCGGGTGCCTTTGCCGCCTCGGTCACGCTTGCAGTATTTGCCGCTGAATCTGTCTGGACTGGTTGTGTGGGCTTTGGCCCGGCCTGCTCAGGTACCGCAACTGAAGCAGGGGTCGAATCTTTTATAGATTCAGGAGGGTTAGGAGTTTTGCTGTCGGCAGCAAATCGTGAACGACCGGATATGTCTTGTATGCGAACACCCTGCCCGGACTTTATACTGTTGTCTTTTGCAAGAGAGGATATCTTGGCGATTGCGCTTCGCGACTTTACTTCGATAACTTCAATGGAACCAGTTCTTGAGGTGTTGAATTTCAACCAGCCGCCATTGACTGGATGCAGACTAGCAATAGTCGCATCAATGACGTCATACTTGTCCCCAACTTTAACGCCTTGATCGGTTCCGCCTGAAAGCGTGACATATCCACCATTAAGGCTCGTGATGTGTGCGTCCACTGGTAAGCGATTTATCATGCGCAACACCAAGTCCGTCAAACGGCCTGTGATTTTCTCTTTACTGGCATTCGCGAGGGAATTCTTCGGAAGAACATCGCTCTCCTGGAGACGCGTTTGCAACTTCGGAGAAAGTAGACGCGCTGTAAGGACGATCATGTCGCCACGTGAGGCAATATCGAGACTCAAAAACGCACTGAGCTCATGGTCACGTTCAAGTTCCTTTCGCCCGGTATCCGATGACCATAAAGAGCGAACCACATCATCATTGAGAAACACAAATCGCTTACTTGCCCGAACTGACGGAGAGAATTCGGAATCAATCATTTTGCGTGCATCGTTAAGCTCTCGCCAGGGACCGTTTTTCTCCCATTGGACGGGAATTACGCCAGCGTAGTAGAGGGTAGGCAGCTCAGATTGAGAGCCTGCCGACGCGTCAGCGCCAAGGACTATGTTGTGGTGCGCCAGGACAAAGATGGCGATGACAAAGATTTTAAATTTTTTCGACATCATGACTCTTCCCATCAAATGAAATTCTACGTTTTACGTCCTCGATTATAGTTTCCAAATAGACTGGTCTAGACCAGACTTTTTGTAAATTGCGCAGCGTTTCCATGCAATAGTCTTGCTTTAGGTCAATTCCGTTATGCTCGTGCAGGAGGAGGAGTTCTCCGCGATTTTTGAAGTTACCGTCAACGACAGTAATAATCGGTTGGCCAAAGTTGGTTAGCTGCTGCAATAGCTTTTGCTTGATCGGCTTAAATTCTCGCGAAGATATAACATGCTTTCCACTTCGCTTGTCATAATCATAGAGAAACAGACGATGAAGGTGGCAGAAATCCTCATCGAGGAATTCGTCGATAAATGTGAGGTCATTGTGGAATTTGCGGACTTCAAAGATTTTCTTTTTCCCCAACCCCGCTTGAGTATCCCATTCGGCGCGTTTTTTCGGGTCATCGCAGTTGACGTAGTCAAGGCCAAATTGCCCCCTGTTCCAACGATCTTCGATATGGCGGAACAGCTCAACTCCAATTTTATATGGATTTATTGAGCCAGGCGCTGCCGCGACGACACCTGAGTAGTGATCGCAGTAGTCAACGATTTCGCTGCCATGCAGTGGACTCAAGCGTGTCATCATCATAGAGTGCCAGTAGGTTGCCCAGCCCTCGTTCATGATTTTAGTTTGACCCTGTGGCGCAAAGTAATAAGACTCGTCGCGGACGATCTCGAGGATTCGCTTTTGCCATGAAGCAATTGGGGCATGATTGATCAGAAACTTGAGAACGTCTCTTTCTGGCCGCTCCGGAAAATTCTTTGTTTTGCTTTGTTCTTTTTGCAATCGAGTCTTTTGAGCGTCGAGAAAATCTTTTGGATTAATGTAGGAATCTAAGTACCCCTTAGTTTCGATCTTCGGCACCTGAACGACTTCGTCATCTCCTAAATCAGTCTTGCCAACGTTAACCGGTGCAGCCCGGTATGGCGCAGTGATGTCGATCAAGTTTTCGATACTCAAACATGTATCAAGAAATGATTCGACCGGATCCGTTCCAATCTCATTGATGGCTCGTCTGACGAAGGTAGCATGATTGGCCATCTGATCGAGCATTTTTCGGTTGGTTTTAGAGAAGTAATAATTATTTTTAAAGAAGTCGCAGTGCCCCAGCACGTGCGCGATGACTGTCTTCTGGAAGACCAAGCTGTTGGCGCGAAGTAGATAGGCATAGCAGGGGTTATTGTTGATCACCATCTCGTAGATGATGCTGAGTCCATACTCGTAGCTTTTGGATAACTTATCGTACTCCATGCCGAATTTCCAGTGCGGGTATCGCGTTGGAAAGCCACCGTAGGCGGCAATTTCGGATAGCTGATTGTAGTCAACAAGTTCAAATATGGTTGGAAAAAAGTCCAGGCCCGCATTGCGTGCCACATCCTCTAGATTGGACACGGCATCGGCTAATTCTTTCGGCAATTGGGTATTGACGTACATAACTATTTTCCCTTGCCCAAGAATATTTTTAAAGCATCCATAATTGAGTCGCGATCTTTAATTTGGGCCAGAGTCAGCTTTTCAGTTTTTTCGCCGAAATGCTTTTGCAGGTCTCTGAGAAATTGACCTGATCCGTACCTGCTTTCCACCTGTCCATAGCAGAATAGGTTTGCTTTTGACATGATGTCAGTTTCAAGGAGCTTCATGCACTCGTTGGTATCATTTCCCGACCAGTTATCGCCATCCGAGAAATGAAAAAGATATATATTCCATTCATCCACGGGGTAAGCGTCATCCATTATTTTTAGCGCCAGCCTGTAGGCTGAGCTAATCAACGTTCCACCTGATTCGCGTGTTCTATAAAATGTATTCTGATCAACTTCCCGCGCCGTCGCGTCGTGAATTATGTATCGCCGATCGATGCCTGTGTATTGGCTTTGGAGCCATGTATCCAGCCAAAAGCTTGTAAGTCGGACAACTTCCTTTTGCTCATCACCCATTGAACCAGATACGTCCATCATGTAGATGATTACGGCGTTGGCAACGGGTTCGTTGTAGATTTTGAAGCTTCGATAGCGCTTGTCGTCTTTGATAGGGACAACAATTGGATTTTCAGGGTCGTATGTTCCAGAAGCGATTGTTCTTTTTAGTGCTTCTCGGTAGGTTTTTTTGAAATTTCGTAAGGACTCGGGACCTTGAGTTACGATCCCGGTGTACTTATAACGCTTGCTCTCGACATTTTTTTTGCCTTTATCTTGAATGTTTGGCAATTCAAGCTCTTCACTGAGGAGCGAGGCCAGCTCCTCCAGAGAAACGTCCACTTCAAGGGAATGCTGACCTTCCCCATCTCCGGCTTCTCCTTGGCCTGGTTGTGGTTCCCCCTGGCCAACATCTTCGCCCACATCGCCTTTACCCTGGCCGACACCACCGTTTTCGTTGTTGCCGAACTGAAATCGCGGGAGATCAATCCTGGGGAGCGGGATGGTTACGACTTTTTTGCCCTGGCGCCCAATGAGCTCGCCATTAGCAATGAAGCGTCGCAGCTCCTGCTTGATTTTACCTCTCACAATTTTCCGGAATCGGTTTAAATCCGATTCCATATTGTTTGGCATAGGCCCGGCCTTTCGTTAATGCCTATCTTTGTCTTTTAGCACGTCTCCGCGCGCAAAAATACTTGCGACGAAGCCCAGAGCGTCACTGGCGCAAATGTCACAATAGCCGTAGTTCTTCATCAGCCTGTTTTTGACAACGTCAATTTTCGCTTGAGCCTCTTTGTCAACAACTTTAGAGACGTGCACAGTTAGCTTAATAGTATCTTTTTGGTCTTCAAACAGCTTCAGCTCCAGGGCTTTGTGCAAGCGCTCGTTGCTGCGGAAGTCAAAGGTTTTGCCTTCGATTGCCATGGCTCCAATATAGTTCATGATTTCCCTGCGGAAGTCATCTTTGCGGTTTTCTGAGATATCGATTTTTTCTTCGATAGATCTCATGAGCCTTTCGTCCGGCTCTTCTGCCTGGGAAGTGTATGGGTTCTTGACCTTCTCGCGCTGAATATAAGCTTTGATGTTATCAATGTAATTGCCACATAGCTTATCAATAGCGTTTTCGTCAGCGGAGATAGCACGCTGCACTTCGTGTTTCACGATATCTTCGTACTCGCGCTTTACTTCACTCAGTAGTTCACGGTATCGCTTGCGAAGTTCTTCGTTATTGATAAGCGAATGGCCTTTGAGTCCGGACTCCATTTCGTTTAGTACGATGAATGGGTTGATACATCCTTTTCCTTTGTCGAGGACCAGGGCAGAGGATATTTTATCTTGGATATAGCGTGGTGAAATTCCGTCAAGGCCTTCCCGAATAGCCTCTTTACGCAACTCTTTAACGTTATCTTCCGTGTATTGTTGGGTGGTTTTGCCATTATAGAGTTTTAGCTTCTGCATGAGCGTAAGGTTTGCCTTCTTTGGCTCCTCAAGTCGGGTCAGAACCGCCCACATGGCCGACATTTCAAGAGTGTGCGGTGCAATATGTACATGTGGAACTGTATTTGAGTTGAAGCTTTTTTCGTAGATCTTGACCTCTTCCTTGAGTTTCGTGATGTATGGAACGTCGATTTTTACAGTTCGATCGCGCAAGGCTTCCATGAACTCGTTGCTTTGTAATTTCTTGTACTCGGGCTCGTTTGTGTGACCGATGATCACTTCATCGATATCGCACTGAGCGAATTTTTTTGGCTTAATTTTGTGTTCTTGACTGGCGGTAAGGAGGTCGTACAGGAACGCAACGTCAAGTTTCAAAACCTCGATAAATTCGATCATGCCCCGGTTTGCTATGTTGAATTCGCCGTCAAAATTAAAGGCGCGGGGGTCAGAGTCTGACCCATATTCCGCGATTTTTCGATAGTTGATGTCACCGGTGAGCTCTGTGGAGTCTTGGTTTTTTTCGTCTTTTGGCTGGAATGTGCCGATACCAATCCGGTCACGTTCGCTTAGAACCAAGCGGTGAACTGTGATGTGATTTTTGACGAGTTTTTCCCAGTCACCCTGGTAGTGTCGCATTAGTTCAGTGTAGACGTAGCGGCAAGCTGGCGAAAGATCTCCCTCCATCCTGATTTGAGTGCCGCGGTCTCGATTCTTGTTGATAATGGGTAAAACTGCTTCGCGACGCTCTGGCGGTATGAGGTACAGAGGATCTTGGTTCATAGGCGAGCGCATCGTGTTTTCCATCTTCAACACTTCGCCGAGATTGATCCAAGAGTAGGTATACATCGCTCCTTCAGGAGTACGGGAGTATGCTTCGAGGCCTTTTTTCAGCAAACGTGCGATGGTGGACTTAGACGATCCCACGGGGCCGTGGAGTAAGATAACGCGTTTTTCAGGTCCATATCCTGCGGCCGCGGCTTTCATGGTGTTGACGAGTTTCATCAAATGAACGTCAAGTCCAAAGATCGCGTCACGACCAGAATCAATGGGGTCGTCGAAAAAGTTCCAGTGTGTAATTTCTTTTTTATACTCTTTGAATTGCCGGCTACCGTAGCTGGCAATCATGTCGTACATACGTTGAAATGCAGTGCGAGCAATTTGCGGGTGCTCCAGCACCATATTCAAATATTCCTCAAAAGAGCCAAGCCAGTGTAGTTCAGCGTACTGCTTTTCAAACCCGCCGCCCTTGACTGTCGAGATGATTTCTTTAGCGTTCATGGAAGCCTCCTTTAGCCGGGCGCAAAAGCCCACTGCCTCATCTTATATTGTACGAGACCTGGCGAAAGGCTGTCAAAAAAAGGGTTTACGGCGTTCAGGTGGCTTTAGACGCTTCTTTTGCGTGAGCCAAATATTCGTTTATGAATTCATCTAGGGCACCATCAAGGACGGCATCCGGTGAGTGTGACTCGTGGTCTGTTCTGTGATCCTTCACAAGCTTGTAGGGGTGCAGAACATAGCTTCTGATCTGGTGACCGAATGAGATGTCTGTTTTGGTGCTTTCAAGAGCCTGCTGTGCCGCCCTGCGTCGCTCCAGTTCCCGCTCGTAAAGAGCTGATCGCAGGAGTTTCATGGCATTTTCGCGGTTTTGAATCTGTGATCTCTGGGTCTGGGACGCTGCAACGATGCCCGATGGCATGTGGGTTATCCGTACCGCGGAATCTGTCTTGTTGACGTGCTGACCCCCAGCTCCCGATGAGCGATAGGTGTCCACGCGTAAGTCGGCGGGGTTTATCTCTATTTCGATGCTATCGTCAACAACCGGTGTAACGAAGACAGACGCAAAGCTCGTGTGGCGCCTAGCATTGCTGTCAAATGGACTCACACGAACAAGGCGATGGACACCGTTCTCTGCTTTAAGCAGCCCGTAGGCGAAATCACCAGTAATTTCCACTGTGGCATTCTTAATACCTGCTTCTTCGCCCGCGAGCACATCGTGAATTTCAATCTGCCAGCCTTTACGTTCAGCAAATCTGGTGTACATCCTGAACAGTATACTTGCCCAGTCACATGACTCCGTGCCGCCCGCGCCAGCATTGATCGACAGGATGGCTCCGTTCATGTCGGTCTCGCCGCTCAGTAAGCTTTGGATCTCCAGGGCTTCAACCTCTTTTGCAAGGCTGTCATAGAGGAGGTTGGCCTCTGCTAGGTATTCAGCCTCACCGGCTTGGGCGAATTCAAGGGCGGCTTCCAAGTCCCCTTCAAGAGTGTCGAGTTTTTTGACTCTGCCCAGGGCTAGCTCAAGCGCTTTTTTTTCCTTTAGTACTGGGGCAGAGATCTTGGGGTTATTCCAAAAATCCGGCATCCCCTCAATTTGGGCTTCGAGGTCCTTCAGGCGTTCGGCCTTTTGATCGAGGTCAAAGAAACCCCCGGATTCTCAAAAATTTCTCGGTCAGGTTACGCTTTGCACTTGATAGATCATGAAAATCCACGAAAAACCCTCGCAATGTCTGCGGCTTGTGTAAAAAACCGTAATTATTCAGAAGAGTTGCGTCCCAAGCCGAGATTGACAGCCAAAGAAGCGGACCCGTAACATAATGGTAAGACTAGGCGAATTCCACATAAATTTTAGGTCAGCGATGGGTGACCAAATTTCGCTAGTGATAACCCAACGTTAATTTCTGTGAAACGTGAGGATGCAGTGATTCTTTTAACAAAACTCGACAATCAAAAGGTTTTGGTACTGATTGAAAGTATCAAATACATCGAGGCGACACCGGATACTCTGGTTCGGTTCGTCAATGGCGATATGTTGATTGTGAGCGAGAGTATGCAAGAAATCTCTGAGCTTGTTCTTCAATTTAAGGCGCAATGCCTAACGAGATCAACTACTCAAGCTGGCGCTAGTTTTGGCGCGGCATCGGGGGAAACCGCATCATGGACTTAACCAGTTTACTTGGAATTCCGGTCGCGGGCGGAATGATCATCGGCGGAATGCTTCTCGAGGGCGGTCACTTGTCTCAGCTGTGGGCGATCACCGCGGTCATGATCGTGTTCGGAGGCACTATCGGTGCGTTGATGATGGCGTATCCCCTTGCCGACATGATTGGGTCCGTCAAGGCTATTGGCGTCTTTATCAAAAATCCATCGGCTAATCCTACGCAAATAATGGCAGAGATTCTTGATTGTGCGCAAACTGCGAGAAAAGAGTCTATCTTGGCGCTTGAAAAAAAGCGCGATGCCCTCTCATACGAACCTCTAAAGATGGCCATTGGCTTGGCTGTAGACGGTACAGCCCCTGAGATTATCCGAGATACCCTGGAGACGGCGGCCCATGTGGTATTCGAGGAGGCAGAAGTCAGCGTTAAGTTTTGGGAAGACTTCGGTGCCATTTGTCCAACGATCGGGATCCTCGGCGCGGTACTTGGCTTGCAGCACGTGATGAGCGTACTAGAGCAGCCTGAAAAAATCGGACCTGGAATCGCCGTAGCCTTCGTCGCAACGCTTTACGGAGTAGGTGCCGCCAACATTATCGGTATTCCTGTCGGAAAAAAATTGAAGCGCAAGGCGATTATTGACGGTCATGCGAGAGCGATGGTTATCATAGGCGTCGAAGGTATTCTTACTGGAATGAACCCGAAGATCATCGAGCAAAAACTCTCTGTTTTCGTTCATGATCACGGCGGCGATGAAAAACACTAAATAAATTGCGTGTGTTCCCTGACACTGTTAGCTCAGATCCGGAGGGCGGATGGCTACAAAACAAAAATGTCCAGAATTTGAGAACCACGAGCGTTGGCTAGTTTCCTATGCTGACATGGTGACCATGTTGTTTGCCCTCTTCGTCGTTCTCTACGCCCTCAAAGAGGCTGGGGCTAAGTCCCCAGATGTGAATAAAGTCGTGGCTGCCTCAGTTGCGGATGCCCTAAACATGCCGCTTCCAGATATCCCGGTTGATCGGAAAGTTGGACCGACATCCCAAGGCTTTGGAATATTTGAAAACTTCAAGGGCGACCAAATCCGCGAGCCTCTGATTCAAAAATATAAGGCGGGTGAACGGCCGAAAATCATTGATCTTGAAATGAACAAAGTAAAGCTCATGGTGGAAGACCGCCTCTATGGACCAAATAAGTATCCTGAGAAGGGCGGCAAGGGACAAGAGAGAATCATCAGCGTAGAAAAGACTCCGCAAGGATTCAAGTTACAGCTGGCTGCGCGTCACTTCTTTGAGAGTGGCGAATATCAAATGAAAAGATCTGCCCTGAAGGAAATAGAGCGACTCGGTGAGATTTTGGTTGAGTTGGGAAGGCCACTCGTTGTCGAGGGGCACACGGATAATGTGCCAGCTGGGGGGCAATTTTCCAACTGGGAGATCTCGTCCCTTCGGGCTGCAGCGGTCGCAAAATACCTGATTAAGAACGCAGGCTTCCCAGCGACAAAAATGTCGATCGCAGGCTATGCGGATCTTAAGCCGGTTGCGCAAAACACATCAGATGCCGGTCGTGCCATGAATCGAAGAATCGAGATTCATATCAATTACGACCCTGATGGGGCGTCGCAAGAGACACAGCAAAACCCATGAAACTTCGTAACTTGATCATCCCTTTTATGTTTGGGTTTGGTTTGGCAAGTAGCGTATTAGCGGCCAACAATGCCAAAAAAAGTGGAGATCCTGACCGGAAAAAATCTGAAAACTTTGAATTCGCGAGAAAATCCTTCAAAGAGATCCTTGATTCCTATGTATTCATCGCCGACTTTAATCAAAAGTCTGGTGAACGGGCGATCTCTAAGGAAGTCTTTTGGAAGTATCCCTTCAAGTTAGCTCCAGTTATTTTTGATTTAGATGTGGATAAATTTGATCTAAAACCGATGGTTTTTCAGGTCAGGGGTAGCGGCGCAAGAACTGAGACATTGAATGTGGGACGGGTGGCGTTTCTCAATGCCAACTATTTGAAAGCACACGAAGCCTGGCTTGCTGGTCGTGAGGAATTTAAAGATGACCCAAAAGTAAACCGCCTTTTTGACTTCTTTTTAGCAGTAAACGCTCTTGCAGCTTATCGGGACAGGCTAAAACTCATGAGCGGCCAGTTGCAGGATCCAGAAGTGATTGCATACTCCAAGCGAGCCGCTTATTTCTTGGCCTCGACTTACCTGCAGAAGAAGGACGCACCTGACGAGCGGATTGATCAGCACGCCGCGTGGGGACTTTATAACCTCGCTGTCATTTATTACAGATTTGGCCGCATGCGCAGCGTATTTGGAGCGTCCCAAGAGGGGTTAGCTACGTTGCTTAAACAGGGCCGGTCTGATTATAGGTCACAATTTCGCCAATTATTGGCCGAGGCCTTCATCAAAAACCAGGATTTAATTAGCGCCGTCCAAGAGATTGACACTGCGATTCGGCAGGATCCGGATCCAATTCAGGCGACGCGAATGTTTAGTCGCGCCGGAGATATATATTACGACCTCAATAATTACGAACTTGCCGAAGATTTCTATGCCATGGCTAGTGCGATTGATCGAGAGCGTCAGACATTCAATCCAACGCAGTCGATTCTTCGGGCAGAAAGCATATTTTGGCTTGGTAGATTTGAGGAAACAGAGAAGCTTCTGCGTGGCGCAGTGGAATATAGTCTCAAATCGGGGTTGGCCTCGGGCGGAGCGCCGGACCTGAATCTCTCTTGGGCGTCTCTGCGTATGGCAGATTCCCTATTGGCACGGGCGTCCTTGGCGCGCGATAAGGAAAAAACAAAGTCATTAGACCACGCGCGTCTTGCCTATTTCCGGGTGGAGACCGACTTTCCAAAAACCGAAGCGGCGCAAATTGCCGCTGTTAGGGGTGCTTGCCTTGAGTTGCCAACCTATCAAGGCAACAACGTCAAACATGCCCGCGCCCTGCTCGATGACGTCAAAGCCAAGAATGAAGTACCTCCGTCCTTGATGGAGCTGGTTTGGGCATGTGATGCAGCAAGTTACTCAGACCGTGAAAAAAGTGATCAGATGATCGCCAAAGTTCGTGAGTTTGCGGAAAAGTACCCGCGTAGTCGCTTTTTAGACGGGATGCTACCCGCAGTTCGGGATGTACAGGCAACAAAAATTAATGAATATTTCGCCAAAAAACAATGGGAGAGCGCCACCGACTTTTTTGAGCAAAGACGATCCGCTCTGTTTCAAAAGATTCCCGAGGATATAGCCAGTAATCTTTGGACAGCCTATGTGGCGACAGGTCGAAGTAACGAGGCGCTACCTTTTTGGGCTGCAAAGCCAAAAAAAATTGATTCGGATCTTGAGGCACTACGCCAAGCAGCTTTCTTATTTGAGGCTTCTTCGGTGAAAAAGTCTAAGTCATTGGATCAAGAAAGATCCAAACTTAATGGTGTGCTTGAAAAACGTAGTTGGTCAAAAAAGCCAAATTCCGAGGAAGCTGGTTATCTTAAAAGAGTCCTGACGACTAGGGACGTCGCATCCGCTTATCCATGGATTTTAAATCTTCAAGAATCCTGGTTTAAGCTCGATGAAAAAAATGCGTGCGAAAGCCTATTCCCACTTCTATCGCGCGTTTCTGACGATAAAAAATCCGGAGCAGCCGCTAAAAAAATGGTTTATCTGAGGGTGAAAAATATCGCAGAAGATTTGGTTGGCAAGATTCGAACAGCGGATGGCGCTTGCTTGCAATCATGGATCGACTTTGAGTCAAAAGTGCTAACGCTAAGTGACCTACAAAGAAAATACGCTCAGCGCACGAGCTGGCCGCTTGACGGTGCTTGGCTTGAGAGTGTTTGGACCATGTCGGAGCGTCTGAGTGGCGCTGATCAATCCAAAGATGCAATGCTGATCTGGCAGCGGATCGTTGAACAGGCGCCCAAAGATAGCTTTGAGGCCAGGATGGCGAAAGCGAGGCTTGATCCCAAAAAAACTGAGTTTGAATCACTGTGGAAAAAATAAGCGCAGTCATCTTTTATTCTGCCAGTAAGATCATTGATGCCAGAGTCAGTTTGACCTGATCCTTATTTTGCCAGTCTTGGTCTAGCCATCTTTTAACATCCGCAATGTCAATTTTACCTTTGATCAATCCGCGACAAATCGGCTCTGCTATGACTTGCGCCAAGCTGCGAGCCAGTTCGTGTGCCGTTGAGGTGTCGAGTAGCAGGTGTTTGGCCGGTATTTTGGGAAGGGTTCGCGCGCTAGCCTTATTTGGCAGCCATTTTTCCTCCATCCAGGTCTCAATATCGATGGTCGCCTTAGCTAGATTTCGGCGCTGACGCATCTGTCCAATTAGGCGTTTGCTTTTTGCTGACGCCAGATATGTTTCAAGTGTTTTTTTGTCATGGAGTGGTATTCGCGGGTTTAAGATTTTATTGGCGATCCAACCGAACGTATATTTCAGGCATTGAACAGCAAAAAGTTGGTCGGGGTCCGAGTAGTCTTCGTGGATGCGGCTGATTGATCCTAAGAGCATCTGACCTGCGGCCGCGGCCATGTTGTTGATTGTGACTTCAGGCATGTAGACGAGTTGTTGCTGGTAATCCACGGCGAAGCCATCAAGGCTCGCTCTGGTGAGAAAGGCATCTCTGGCTGAGGGACGCATGTGTTCAAGGCTTGAGTCAAGATTATCATGTGAGATGCTAAAGTGCTCAAACTCTGTGGCCGAATGATTTACTTTGAAAAACACACAAAGCTGCTTTTGCAAATGGCGCAAATGGTAATCTAAATCAAGTACATCATCGGTATACGGCTCATCGCTCTCTGACTCGGAGTTCGTATAGTCTGGTCCGCCGTCTGATGATGCGAAGCTTTCCTCAAGATAGCGAATGTGTCCTAGTCGTCGCATCTCTTCCCATAGGGAGTAGGAGTGCCATTTCATCCACGGAGGTGAATTGATTACACAAAAGGTATTTTTATTTAGCGCCAGATACTCATCTTTGTAGTGTAGCTTTTCGGGCTTTAGGGCAAAGAAATACTTGTCTAGATTAGCAAATATGCGAAGTGGTTGAGCTAATTTGGTCGAATGAAGATCATTGATGGCCTGCGGTAAATGAGCATCTGCTAGGTGAAACTCCCCAATAAGGCACAGTGCCCGCGCAGTTGGTTCTGCGGTGAGCACGTTAGATAATAACTTTGCCGCATGGGCGTCTCGTTTTTTTAAGGAGTCTTTTCCGCCGTTACTTGTATTCAGAGCTATGATTTTGATGCCATTTATTCGGCAATGTTCGAGGATTGGGCGGAAATTAGCCCAAGGAAAGCCCCACGTGCGTTCGTATTTTACAGTGTCCAGCAATTCTTGATCACTCAAACTTCCGCCAAGCCATTGGTCAATGCTAGCCTGGTCTTTTGACCGGAACATTTCGAGTCCTACAACAATGGGGGCATGGTCAGGACGATTTTGATACATCCGAAGGATTCTTAGGAAAGCTCGCTGGCTTTGCTTATGGCTATGAAAGTCGCCAAATAATACAATAGGATTTCGATCGATTGCTTCTAGGACTTTATTTACAGTAGCTGATGTGAACTGGTTGGGAAGACTTGCTTCAAATTCTTTTTGATATTTAAGTATGGACGCCTTGCCTGGGCCAATATTTTCACGCGCATCATTGATTGCGCGATCATACATTGAGCGTTGTAGGTCGATTAAATATTTTAAGGCAGTCGCTGCCAAAGCAACATTCCTTTATTCAATTTAGAAAAAGCCCCTATTTATATGCTAGCAGTGGCAGTGTCACGACCCACTAGGCAAGAACTTCCAAGGGCAATGGCAAAATCTTCGAGCCAATTTGCGTGCACACGGTCGAACTGTGGCCATAATTTGTCCCAAACTCGGCCGTTTTGCATGGTTACACGCTGGCCGTCTCCCATAAGCGGCTGAATTACTTTGTCTCTTTTGCCGTCGCCATTTGGCATCGACATTGCTTCACACGGTAGGAACCCGCGTGTGTCGTCTAAATTTTTGCGTTCCACAATAATCGTGAGAAAAGGAATAGATTTATGGGAGATGTGATTGTTGGAAGAGCTTTGGCTTACATGAAGTCCAATTATATGGAAAAGATCTCGATCGGTGACCTGGAAAGTGTATCTGGTGTCTCTCGCTTCGCCCTGTCCCGGGCGTTCAGGAGACATCTGGGTGTTCCCCCTATTAGCTGGCTTTGGGCTTACCGTGTGGAAGTGGCGGCAGGCTTGTTGGGGCATGAGCCGCATTGGAGCTGTAGCGCGATCGCGTATCAATGTGGTTTTGAGTCGCCGGCGCACTTTAGTCGTAAATTCAGTGTCCACTTTGGACGACCACCGGGTCTTTATCGTTTAGCCCGCGGCGACTTGCCCGCGGCCGAGTGTCTTTAGCGTTCTAGGCGCATACGGGGATCGGTGTGATCACTTTTCTCCCGCGAAAACCTGTACCGCTCGCACGGCCCTCAGCCACCCTTGTTTAATCGCCATGAGTTGCTGTTGGTCAGATTGAGAGGTCGCTGGCTGAAAAACTCTGTCCGAAGCGCGTGCTGCCGCGAGATCAGAAAGATTTTTATAAATACCCAAGCCTAATCCGGCAAAAAGACCAGCACCAATAGCTGTTGATTCGATGTCTCTTGGTCGGTCAACTGGTGCGCCTATGAGGTCTGATTGCAGCTGCATTAAAAAATTATTCGCCGCTGCGCCGCCATCTGCGCGTAGGATCCTAAGTTTTGAACCGAGAAGAGTCTCCATGGAATGAGCTAAATCTGCCACCTGCAAGGCGATACCTTCGAGTGTGGCGCGTATCATGTCGTTTTTTGTCGTGCCGCGATGCATACCTAGAAAAGCCCCGCGTGCGCGCGGATTCCACCAGGGCGCGCTTAGCCCAGCTAATGCAGGAACAAAATAAAGATCAGGAGCTGCCAGCCCTTTTTTTGCAGCCTCTTCCGAGTCTTTTGAGGTTTCGAGAAAGCCTAATTGGTCGCGCACAAACTGGACTGCAGCTCCTGCGATAAATGAGCTTCCCTCTAGGGCGTAGGATAATTTGCCATCCAGATTCCAGGCAACAGTCGATAGAATTCCTTTGCCAGCGGTGACTGGTTCAAATCCCGTGTTTAATAGGAGGAATGCGCCTGTGCCGAATGTGCATTTCGCTTCGCCTACAGCAAAACAGGCCTGACCTGCCAGTGCGGCCTGCTGATCGCCCAACAGAGCTGTAACTGGGATTCCATCAGGAAGAATGCCTGTATTTTTCGTACGGCCAAAGTCACCGGCGCTCGTTCGCACCTCCGGCAAGGCGGACTGAGGTATGTTACCGAAAAGTTCTAGCAACTCCTTATCCCATTGGTTCTTCTTGATATCAAAAAGCATCGTTCGACTGGCGTTGCTTGATTCAGTGGCGTGCGACTGTCCGGCGGTCAATTTATGTAGCAGCCAGCAATCAATCGTTCCGAGTAGGGATGCTCCTGATGTGAGGGCTTGTTTGACGTTCTTGTCATTGGCCAGGAGCCAAGAGATTTTTGATGCGCTAAAATAAGGATCTAGGACAAGTCCTGTCTTCTCCCGAATCATGGGCTCGTGACCTGCAGCTTTAAGTTCAGCGCAGATATCACTGCTTCGGCGGCACTGCCAGACAATGGCTTTGCAGGTGGGTGCGGAAGTTTTTCGATCGAAAACGCAGATGGTTTCCCGCTGGTTGGAGATACCGATAGCCGCGATGCGGCCCCTAGCGTCATTGCCGCCGAGGGGGGACAAGGCCTTTTCGATAGACTTACAAACCGATATCCAAATCTCATTGAGATCATGCTCGACCCAACCAGGGGCTGGGAAGTGTTGTGGGTAATCAACCGTTGCTTTACTGGCGATCTTGGGTTGGCTGGGATTGGAAATGTCTATCAATAGCGCCGTACTGCCCGTTGTGCCCTGGTCAATCGACAAGATCAGATTTTTAGCCATCCCACGTTCTCCTGTTTGCCCGCGTCATTATTGCTCTTTTTGGAATATCCAGGACGTCGATCCTAGC
The DNA here is from genome assembly GCA_037134655.1 of bacterium. Classification (GTDB taxonomy): domain Bacteria; phylum Bdellovibrionota_B; class Oligoflexia; order Oligoflexales; family RGVZ01; genus CAMDKS01. The sequence continues at coordinate 30,593 of JBAXLR010000004.1, forward strand.
ACACGACAAGTTGTCTTGACCAGACTTGGGGTGTTGCCTATAGTCCCACCGCTGTGTGTGTAAACCCCTTTTTTGACCGGACTTTTTGTGGCAATGACGCGTGTTATTTTCATGGGTTCTCCCGCCGAGGTACTAGGTCCATTGCGTGCACTCATCGAACGAGCCGGCGAAATGGGCGCGGAACTCGTTGGGGTTGTTAGCCAGCCCGCAAGACCGGCCGGGCGAGGTGGAAACATGCTAGATCCACCGGTCGCCAGTTATAGCAAAGAAAAAGGTATAAAGACCCTTCAACCCGAGAGCGCTAAAGCACCGGAGTTTCTAGAAGAACTAAGACGGCTTTCGCCCGATGTCATAGTTACGGCTGCGTATGGCCAAATTTTGTCAGACGACTTTCTTAAAATTCCCCGTATTGGCACAATCAATATCCATCCGAGCTTGCTCCCGGCCTACCGGGGAGCAACGCCTGTACCTGCTGCGCTGCTCGATGGTCACAGGATCACCGGCGTTTCCATACTGTTTACTGTGAAGCAATTGGACGCTGGCAACATTATTTTACAAAAGCAATTTGAAATTCTCCCTGCGGAAACGGCAGGTGAGCTGACTCTCAGGCTTTTTTCAGAGAGCAGCGTCATGTTGCTTGAAGTCATCGATTTATTGCGTCGAAAGCCTGATACCAAAGGTGTCCCTCAGGCGCAAGCGGCTGCCACTTTCTGTAAAAAAATTGCGAAAGAAATGGGTGAAATCGATTGGTCCCAAGATGCAGCGAAGATCTACGATCGATTTAGAGCTTTTCAGCCGTGGCCAGGCTCATTTACACGCCTCGGTGATCGTTTGATTGCTATCATCCAGATGTCTCTTGTGCAGGATAAGACGGCCGGCGGTAAGCCCGGCGCAGTCATTTATGATAAATCATCGAAGTCACTTATCGTGAGCTGTGGAAACAGTGCGGTTCATTTGCAGAAGCTCAAACCAGCGGGCGGCAAAGAGATGGACGCGGCTTCTTTTTGGAATGGGCTGCGGGATCGGCAATCAGTCAGCTTCGGCCAGCCGCTACAAGGAGTGGATTGATTGACTCCTAACCCCCAAAAAAAGATTAAGCTTGCAGTTGGAGTATCTGGTTCAGGAAGATCCCTGGCGAATTTGCTTGAAAATCAGCAGGGCAAGCACTTTTCGGTATCGCTTGTTTTTAGTTCTTCGCCAACGGCAGGGGCGAATTCAATCGCGGAACGTCACGGTGTACCATTGATGGCGTTAGATTTTTCAAATGCGTTTCGCAATCAGACAAAAGTTGAGCTTTACCGAGCCTTTGAAAACTACGGAATTGATTTGGTGGTACTTGCTGGATTTTTGAAGTTGTTACCTGTTGTTAATGGTTGGCAAAATAGGATTATTAACATTCACCCCGCGCTACTTCCAAAATACGGAGGAAAAGGTATGCATGGACGTCGTGTCCATGAGGCTGTTGTAGATGCGGGTGAGTTGACTACCGGTGCCACGGTTCATTTTGTCAATGAAAGGTACGATGACGGCAACATCATTGCGCAAGTTAAGCTGCCGATTGTTCCGACGGATTCGCCCGACGTTGTTGGCCAAAAGGTTTTTCAGGCGGAGTGCCGTCTGTTGCCGGCAGTGATTGCCGCGCTTGCAGTAGGAAGATTGCCTTGCCAGGGAATTGCCCAGCTAAATAATAAGGGGGAATTCATTGAGCCAAGCTGAACTGTGCAGAGATCTTTTTGCGAGTACATTTGAAAATCTCCTTGGGAGGCAGTGGGGTGATCAGAAGTCTCGATTGCATCAGGCGATCAGATATTGTCTAACGGGCGGTGGAAAAAGAGTTCGCGCGACCCTTTCCATGTTGGTTTGCGAAGCATACGGTAAAAATTTTCGACTTGCTCTGAGTGCTGCAACCGCAGTTGAGATGATTCATGCTTATAGCCTGGCTCACGATGATTTGCCCTGCATGGATAATGACGATATGCGACGTGGCAGGCCATCACTTCACAAGGCGTTTGATGAATGCACGGCTCTTTTGGCGGGTGATGCCATTTTGACAGACGCGGTGAGAGTGTTAGTCGACCATGAGTTCTTTCCTGACGCTGCATTTGTTGGCGTTTCTGATCGAACACGTTTGGTGCGTGAATTGGTGCTGGCCGCAGGTGGGCAGGGCATGGTGTATGGGCAGGACCAAGATATTTTTTGGACGTCTAAAAGTGATTTTACCCTCCGAGATCTTGAAGGTATACATCGGGCAAAAACAGGCGCGTTGATGGGGTCTGCCGCAGCCATGGGCGCCATCACGGCCGGTGCTTTGGAGTCGGATGTGGTAAAGTGGCGAGAATTTGGTATTTTGATCGGCCTCGCGTTTCAGGCTATGGATGACATTTTGGATGATGCTCCAACCACGGGAAAGACCGCCAACAAAGATAAAGAGCAGAACAAACTGACTTACATGACACTATTTGCGCGAGAAGAGGTTCAAGATATTGCCCGGCGACACACAATGGATGCCATTAATTTAATCCCTAGCAATGTTCGTCGGGATGATTTAATTGAATTAGTTGATTCGCTACTTGCGCGGCGACAATAGAATTACTCCTGGAGCGAAGATGATCGAGAAAAAAATAGCCAATGATGTTTCAATTCTTCTGAATCATAAGTTGACGTCAGAAAACTACTCACATTCAATTCTGCAATTCCGAGATCGGCAGGCCGGCGTCAGTGAGGTTTATGATCCAGATGGAGACAATTACACTTACAACGCATACTGCATAGAGGCCACTTTGTTGACGGAGCTTTACACTTGCGAGTTCGAGTTTCTCGAGGATGCATTAACGGCAGTTAATGAGGAGTTTGGCCAATGGGACTTAGTCGACCTTGCCGAAAAGTCTGGTTGTGGATCTTGCGTTGCAAAAGGAGTCAATTAGTGGCGCGCCTTCTCGTACTTTTGCTATGTTGGGCTAGCTTTCAAGCCGTGGCCGAAGAATTGGTACCAGCAAAGATTGAGGAAATCAGTCCTCGCGAGGATTTTCGAAAAAAATTATTTGCAGAGTCCTTGGCAAAAAGAGCATGCAAAGTGATTTCTAAAAACCCATCAGGCGTTGTTTCAGAAAATCCAGCCCTTACAAATACTTTGCAAAAACTGCTTGATGCCTTGAATAAAAGCTCGCCCACTGATCTTGCTCCTTTATTTCATCCACAATTAAAAGTAAGAACGAAGCAAGTCGCCGTAGCCCTCACTTCAATTTCGAGGATCTCGGGGAAAAATGTCCAAGCTAGTCTATTTCGCGCCTACGCGATCAATAATCCAGATGGCGACCCACAACCGACGGAGTGTGCTGAAGATGGCTTGATGATTCGGCCGCTCTATGGGCACCGTGTTCAGGTGGCAGTTTGGATCCAGGCTCAAGGCGCCGACGAGATCTCGCGGATTTATGCTGATTTCGTTCCAACAAAGGACGCCTGGCTAATTGGCGCATGGAATGTGCAGCAGTGGACTCACGCTGGCCAAGATTACAATGAATGGCGGGCAAAAGCGCAAAAATCTGTCGAAAGCAAGCAAGCTGTCGCAGGTTGGATTTTCTACGATATTGCAATCAAGCTGCTCGATGGCGGAAAGTTCTTGAGTTTCCCGGTGGAAAAAGACATTGCTGCTGAGCAGGCAAAAGTTCTTTCAGGGAAAACCCCCTTGGAAAGTCTCACGCCAAAATTTCCGTCAGAAAAACTTGTTTACGTTTCGAGTCTTTTTTCACGCCATGGCGCAGGATTGCTTCTTAGATTCGGCTTGGAGAGTGAGTGGTCAGCAAACGCGATTAGAGAGCACTGCCGCGCTAAATACCGGCAGTTATTAGACGATGGATTGGCGCGAGATCTCGCCGGCATTCGCTGCGATTATGTTTTGCCTAAAGAATCAACGACCAAAGAAGGGGTTCTGGGCGGCATATTTGTTGATCAAGCTTCTCTCAAAACAAAATAAATGGCTGCTAAACGGCATCTACTGCCAGTTTGCACTTAAAGCCGACCAGCATCCAAGTAACCACCCAACAATGAGTAATGAACCGCCAACAGGTGTTATTGCACCAAAGGTTCGGATGCCCGTGAATACAAGCAGATAAAGACTACCTGAGAAAATCAAAGCACCCACCGTTAGGGCTAAAGCCCCAAGTTTGAGCGCACTGTGGTCAATGCGCGTCATGAGCAATGCAAATACCAGAATCCCTAAACTTTGAGTCGTTAGGTACCGAGACGCAGTCTCAAAAATGGCCATATCTTCCGGTGTCAATCGTCCCTTTAAGCCGTGAGCAGCAAAGGCTCCAAGGCCGACGGCGGCGGCAGAAAGGATTGAACCTAGGGCGAAAAAAATCGTCCACATTAGATAACTCCGATTGGTTATATTCTTTCACTTAGAAAGATTAGGGTTTTCAGACTTAACTTCACCGGTTGGAGCCGCCGCTGGCTGTTGAACGGCCTGACTGGCTTCTGGTTTGGTGGTGCTGGAATTTGCGACCGCGACCGGCATGCCTTTGCAGTCTTGGAATTCCTTTTTCAAACTTTCATTAAGCTCTTTTAGTAGATCATACTCTTTGGCACTTTTGACTCGGGCAAAATATTCTGTTAGCTCTACACTCTTTTCGGGATTCATTGTTTCTAGGATCGTCGTGACCTGTTTCTGTTTCAGTTTCTTGAATAACGCGACGGCAAGATCTTTATCTAATTTTTCGAATGCTGCTGCGGCTTTTTTAGGATCCATTTTGTCGTAAAGTTCGACAATTTTATCCAGTCGCTCGCCTTTAAGATCCTTCTCTTCTTGCAATGTTTTCGCTATAAATTTGCGTTCATCTTCCAATTGCCCGAGCTTTTCCTCGAGGCTTTTTTCGAGTGATTTAAGTTGCTCTTCCCTTTTGGCGAGTTGAGTAGTTCTTTCAGATATTTGGCGATCTTTACGTTCGGCCATGTCCAGGTATTTGCCGATTTCCGCTTTCTGAGCTTTCTTCGCATTTAATTTTGGCAATTCAAAAAGTTCAGATAAGAAGCTCTTTCTCTTCGCAGTTTCCGTCACTTCCTTTTCATCGACAAGTTCGTCTTCGACGGGTTTGTTCACCTCGGGCTTATCTGACGCTGGCTTTTCTTGAGCAGATTTTTCCTTAGCAGCCTTTGCGAATAGGTGCCGGTCACCAAGCTGTATCCATCCTTGGTGCATGCTGAGAGCTAAAAATACTAGAACCACTTTTGAAATTAGTATTGTTTTCATTAGAGTGAGCTGTTTCATGTCTATCCCCCTGATGTATGCCGGTAGAATTTTCTGAGTGCGTGTTCGTCCAGCATTTTTTGTTCCCGCTTCAATTGCTCGTGAGCCCATTCGGCTTTGTATTTGGACTGTAATGTTTGGATGGCCTCTAAACTACGATGAGCGCGACTCATGACTTCAGTTTGCTCTTTCTCCATTTTTTCAATTTCAATAACGTCTTGATAGAGACGCATCCATAGGCTCTTTACGTTGTCTAGACCTGTCTCCAAGGCATCAAGCATGAGGCGATTGTGGCTCGCCCTTTCTTCGTTGAGCCTGCTTACACCGTCAATGTACTCCTTTTGGGTGGCACGCATTGCCTCTACAGCAGCAATCTTTTTTTTACGCACAATCGTCAGCTGAGTTAATTCGTTATCAAATCTGGCTTTCCGCTCCTCTATGACCGGATCTAGGCGTTTGGCTTTCTTTTCAATGGATTGCATGCTTTAACACCTAGGCTGAAAGGTTTTGACCGTCGACGTATTCGCCTGAGTTAGCGCGATTTGGCCCGTGAACGATGACCGCCAGCTGTTCCAGCGCCTTTTCATAGGAGCATAGTTCAGTTCGGTCCTGTTTTAGGAATTTCTCAATGCTTGGCATTAGCCTGATTGCAGTGTCCAGTGTCGGGTTTGTACCAGCTTGGTAGCTACCAATTTGCACGTAATCAAAGTTCTCCTGATAGGTCCCCATGAGCATTTTTATAAACCCTGCCGCATCCTGATGATCGCGGTCCACGATGTCATGCATAACCCGGCTTGTTGAGTTGGTAATATCTATGGCTGGGAAGTGATGGCGAGCCGCCAAGGTTCTGGATAGTACAACGTGACCATCCAAAATACTTCTGGCTGCGTCGGCAATCGGCTCGTTAAAATCGTCGCCGTCCACTAATACCGTATAGAGACCAGAAATTGAGCCGCGCGCCTGTGGTCCGCAACGTTCAAGCAACTTCGGAAGTAGAGAGAAAACTGATGGTGGATAGCCTTTGGTGGTTGGTGGTTCGCCAACCGCAAGTCCGATTTCCCGCTGCGCCATGGCCACACGTGTAAGTGAGTCCATCATGACCAGAACTTTTTTATCCCGCGACGCAAAATGTTCTGCAATCGCCGTGACAACTTTGGCGGCTCTAATACGGAGTAAAGGCGACTGATCGCCCGTAACGACAACGACGACACTTCGAGCAAGGCCCTCAGGACCAAGATCACGCTCAATAAATTCTCGTACCTCTCGTCCCCTCTCGCCAATGAGGCCAATGACGTTGACGTCGGCATCGGAGCCTTGGGCAATCATTCCCAGCATAACGGATTTTCCAACGCCTGAGCCAGCCATAATGCCGATACGTTGGCCTTCTCCGAAGGTTAAAAGTCCGTCAATGCAGCGAATTCCTAGGCTAAAAGGTTGGCTGACACGTTGGCGTGTCATGGGATTGGGCGCATCTCTTTCCAAAAGAGCGAAGTCCCCGGTCTCAGAAACGCTGTCAATTTTAGGTCCATAAAGAGGCTGCATCATGGGATCGATGATTCGACCAAGTAAGTGGTCACCAACCGGAATTTGATTCAAAATTTTCATGCCCTTCACTGGGCTACCTGGTGCTACGCCATGGACAGAGGAGAAAGGGATAAGCAACGCGCGTTCATTTTTAAAGCCGGCTACTTCCGCTAGAATTTGGCCGCCTGGAACAGGTGCGCTGATTGAGACAATACTACCAATCGGCGTGTTTGGTAAAATGGCCTCGATCACGGTACCAACAATGTCACATACGCGCCCTTGTGGATCCCAGTCAATAGCATTCATCGATCCGCGGAGCGTTGAGCGATTGAAATTCCTGATTGTGCGTCCCGTGATCATTCTTCACCTAGCTCCTGAAAGGACAGAGAATTAGCCAGCTTTTTTGTCGTCAAAAAGATTGATATCAGCCTTCTCGAGCAGCTGTTGCACAAGTTTTTTGGCGCTTACATCCACGACAGTTAAGGCACTTTCCACACGGAATTCTCCGACTGGAATAGACGAATCTTTCACCAAGTGGGGACTCAGCTCAGGAATTCCAAGATCATTCACCCGCTGCCAGGTTTCAGGATGCAGTTTTACCTTAAACTCATTTGGCGCGATGGTATCTTTGATGACTCTCTGAATCATGGTGGCATAAGCTTCAGGTTTTATACTGAATTCCCTACCAAGCAGGGCTTCTGCGATGGCTTGACTCAATTCATAGAAGTTTTTTTGGACGTTATCGAGCACCAAGGACTTTAGTCCCTCAAATTCTGTTATGATTTCCTCGACCTTGCTGAAAACTTGCGCGGCTTTTTTTTGACCGCTGATCAGTCCTTTTTCTTCTCCCTCACGAAAGCCGGATTGATATCCCTCAGATCGAGCCTGTGATTTTAAATCCTCGAGAATTTGTTCGTTTTGTTTCGCTATCATCTGTTGATTCTTCCAGCTCTCAATGGCCCGATCTTCAGCCGCGACAGGTGCTTCTTCACTCTGTGTTGGGAGTGGAGTGAATGCTGCTGCGGAGCCGGTATTTTCTTGGGGCGAATTATCCGCCGTATTTGGGCTAAAAGCTTTTGAAATGGCTGCAGACATGCCGTGGGTGTTGAGAAATTTTTGGGTCTGAGTGGGGTCATTGTTGCGAAAATCTTGTGGTTGCATAGGCTGCGCGACCATTGATGATGGCTCGATCTCAGTCGAGCTTGTATGATTTCGGCTGGCTGTTAGCTGGTTTTCACTGGAAGTGTCTTCGTGTTCCTGATCTTCACGTCGACCACGTCGACCACCCTGTGTACGTGCCATCTCGACGAAGTCAACTTCCTCATCTTCGTCGTCTTGTTCCTTCTTGCGGCGATTCTTATTCTGACGCTCATTATACCAGTCTTGGGTAAAATCAGCCGGAAAAATGACTCCGTGCCGCGGCTTGTTGCGATCCTCAAGCTGGGAGTTGATGGCTAAAGGTTGTTTGACGCTGCGTTCAATGTCCTTCGGATCATGGAATCGCGTATTGATTATGCTTCGATCAGGGTTGTCAAAACCTAAAGGTATATTCTGCGCAACTTCATCGAAACTAAAATCGACCATGCTGACGCATGTCATTAGCTTGCTTCCTTTTTTAAGCAAGCGTCCAATTTTTTTCTGTCCATCAGTATTGATTGCCATGGGGACCGCCGTTATTAACTAGCATTCTGGTTAGGATTCAATAGCATTCGAATGGCCTCAGTGGTTCGCTTTGGCTCATTCTTAGCCAGATACATAATCTGCTCCTTTGGCGTAAGCTTTTCGAAAGGGACATCTTCTTTAACTTGAATGCTCGATCCCGTGCCTACATTAAGTTCAGGACGATATTCCTCAGCGAGGGTTTGCTCTATGCGTCGTTCTGGATCGTAAGACAGCCAGCGGAAATACGGACGAACGATGAACAAGAAGAACATGACCAACGCTAAAGCGGCGGCACCAGACAAGGCTAGGGTTGAGACGTACTCGCGGTTCTCTTTCCTTACTTCACTAATGTTTTGAGCTTGTACGTGGTCCATCTGGAACATCATATTGGTTACGGTGACTTCATCGCGACCTTGTTGGTACCCGATAGCTTTTCGAACGATATCCTCAATTTGCTTCATTTCATCAGCCGTGCGCGGATCAAAAACTGGCTTTGTTCCATCCAATGGAAACTCTTGTTTTCCATCGATGAGAACGGCAGCACTGATGCGCTTGATATTGCCAACCGGTAGCGTCTTTTTTGCAACCGTTTTGGACACGTCATAATTAATTAATTCGCTATCTTGCTTGTTTTGCGAACGTGAGCCGCTAGCTTGAACGTTCTCCTGCTCGCCAGGTACGTTTGATTTGCTTCCCGGAATTCCAGTCGGGTTAAGGCCACTTCCTTCCATCGAGGAGCCCTGGGTATTTTTAGAAACCACCGCCACTTTCTCGGGGTCCACTTCGCTGATGGTCTGCTCTTCCTGCGTGAAATCGACTGAGACATCAACTTTAGCTTCAACGCGATCGCTTCCCGTGACGCGACCAACAAGGCCTCTGATTTTGGTCTCAAGGTCCTTTTCAACAGATTGCTTGTAGGATTGCATCTCCTTGGTCATTTTTGAGGCGAAATCATCACTTTCGATTTTAGTCAGCATCTGACCTTCGTGATCGATAATTGTCACATTGTTCGGATTTAGTCCCTCGACGGAACGGCATACTAAGTGCTGAATGCCCTTTATCTGGCGATCATTCAGTTTAGCGTTTCGCTTGGTACGAATGTAGATCGCTGCTGTGGGTTCTTTTTGTTCCGTGACGAATAGACTTTGTTTTGGAGTTACGATGTGAACCCTTGCTGAAGAAATGCCCTCAATCGAAGTGATTGTACGAGAAATTTCGCCTTGAATAGCCCTTAGTCGGTTAATATTTTGCTCGAATTCAGTCCTAGTGAAATCTTGGGAATCAAATTTCTCCCAGCCAACGACTCCGTGAGTCGGCAGACCTTCCTGCGCTAGTTGCATACGAAGCTCTGCCGCGCGGGCGGTGGGGACCCGGATGCCCCTTGAATCGACACCGAAATCACTAACATTCATACGCTTAAACTCATTCAAGATAGCCTGAGTGTCCTCGCTGGAAACATCGGTAAAGATATATTCATATGGGGTTTCGTTTCTAACTAGAAAAACACTCATCAAAACAGCAAAAACCACCGCTAGAACGCCTGCAAGCGTCAGTTTTTTTGTCAGTGTCAGGCTTTGCCAAATGGTCGCAACCTGGCTGCCAAATTTTTTCAAAAACGTCGAGAAATTATTCACACTCAGCTCCCTCAGGCATCAGATTTAGTCTCACGAATTTCTTTAAACTGGCATGCGCATAACCTCTTGGTAGGCTTCTAATGCTCGGTTTCTAAGTTGGACCATCAAGTTGAAGGTTAGCTCGGCTTGGGTCGTGGCAAGCATGGTTTCGTGCAGATTTTCGCTCTTGCCGCTCGCCAAATCCATAGCCATAGAGTCAGCCCTTTTTTGCATGTCGTTGACATCAGCCAGGCTTCCCTTCAGGTGATCCATAAACGAGCTGCCTTCGCCGGCGCCTTCAGCTGGACCAATGTTAACTTTCTTGCGCGTTTCAGCGTTAATCTCACGCATCTGCGCAAGGACTTCTTGGGCCGCACTTTTTGCTGTTGAGATGCTCATGTTAATTCTCCCTTAGCCAAAAGCTCTTATCTTCCAATTTCTAGTGACTTGATTGCCATCTGCTTCGCCTCGTTCACGGCGGTTGCATTCGCCTCGTAAGCTCTCGTAGCGGCAAGCATATTGACCATTTCAGTCATAACTTGAATATTTGGCATCGCAACATACCCGTCGGCATTGGCGTCAGCATGGGTTGGATCAAACACCATTCGGGGCTCTTTGGTATCCTCATGGATGTTGGTCACTTGTACTTTGCTAAGCTGTGCACCATTGGCGCCATTGAGAAAGTCTTCAAATGCCGAGCCCACAGGTGATGCGCTAAAAACCACGTCTCTTCTGCGGTATGGACCGCCTTCTTCAGTGCGCGTAGTGTTTGCGTTTGCAAGGTTGGCGCTGAGTGTATTCATGCGCAGCCTGTTGGCACTTAAGCCAGAACTGCTAATGGCCATGGATTTGAAGATACCCATAATCAGCGACCTCCGTTAATGGCGTATTTCAGAGTGCCGATCTTACGGTTGAGTGTTTCCACGGCAGTGCGAAATAAAATCTGGTTTTCTGCCAATTGTGCCATCTCAACATCCATATCTACTGTATTGCCATCCTCGTCCACAGATTCAGTTGGTCGCACATAGACGTCCGGTTTGACCGTACCATCGGCGTTAGTGAAGGCGTTTTTTAGATGGCGTGGGTCTGTTGTTTTAACGCCAACCGTCTGGTTTGACTTGGATAGATCCTGAAGTTGCTTTTCGAAGTCATACCCAAAAGCCCGGTAACCCGGTGTTTCCGCGTTTGCGATGTTCGACGTGATGACTTCGTTGCGCCTGTTTCTCTGGGACAGAGACTCCATTTGAAGTTTGTCGCTGAAGTTAAAGATTCCGCCGATCACATTGCTCATGATTTCCCTCCGTTTGCGGCCGCGACACTGAGGCCTTGCGCAGTGAATTCGTTGATCTTATTGCGGAGGGTTCTTAGGGAGATGTCCAGAGTTCGCGCTGCATGGGTTCGGTTTCCGTCGTGGAATTTTAGTGTTTCTAGAATAAATTGAGTCTCTACCTCAGCCAGTGGTTTTCCAATCGGAAGAGCGGATTTCCAATTGTCGGCACTAACTGCTTGTCCCAATTCAACTGGAATGTCCCGTGCCGTAATAATTGATGAGTTGGCAAGAAGGGCTGTTCTTTGGATTACGTTATTAAGTTCACGTACGTTTCCCGGCCATCTGTATGACATCAGCTTATTGACGGCGTCTGGAGCGTATGTCATGAGTGGTTTATTGAATTGGTCGCTGTAAAGCGCTAGGAAATAGTTTGAGAGAAGTTCAATATCCCGAGGTCGGTCGCGCAGTGGCGGAACTTCAATATTAATAACATGGAGTCTGTAATAAAGGTCTTGGCGGAATTGGCCAGACTCGACCGCTCCGGCAAGATTACGATTTGTCGTGGCGATAATTCGAACGTCAACCGGAACTGGGCCATTACCGCCCAAGCGCTCAATTTCTCGTTCCTGCAGTACTCGAAGAAGCTTTGCTTGCAATGCTGGTTCCATTTCTGTCACTTCATCGAGAAGCAATGTTCCACCTTGAGCTTGTTCAAATTTTCCAGCGTGTCGCTGCAATGCGCCAGTGAAGGCACCCTTTTCATACCCAAATAGCTCCGCTTCAAGAAGTGATGGAGGTAGTGCTGCACAGTTGATGGCTACAAACGTCTTGTCGCGCCGGTTCGAGGCATTGTGGATCGCCTTGGCGATGATTTCCTTGCCGGCCCCACTTTCGCCGGTAACTAATACAGGGACATTGGCATTTGCAATCTGTTCGATAACGTCCTGGATGCGCAGCATCTTTTCGTCTGAGGCAAGAAAGTACTTTGCGCTGCCGTTTTTAGCCGATGGAGATTGTTGTGCCGCGTTTTGCGCATATGTCACGTAGTCTTCTCGACTTACTTGTGTCGGCAAGGCTTGGGCGGCATTGTTTGTGTTCTTCGCGGTCATGTTAACTCTCCTAGTTTTGGTTGAAATCCCATTGATTTTTTAGATTTAGATTTTAATGCCCCATTTGATTCAGTCGTTCCGTAGCAAGTTTTGAGTAAAATAAGTTGTTTGGATCACCTTTGGCTTTTTCCAACGCCTTAATAGCGTCATCTTTTTTACCGGCTCGAAACAGGAGGAGCCCGCCCTTGTAAAGTGACTCTGCTCTTGCGTCATCAAGAGCCGTTACATCACCTATTTGGGTGTAGATTTGACCCGCCTCCAGAAATTCATCTGCTTTACGATGGTCCTCGGCAAGCTTTGTCATTTCAGCGGCCCACAGCTTGGCAGCGATTTTATCTTGTTCGAGCTGGGTTGGTTTAATGAAGCGCATAAGTTGCATGGCCTCGCGACGTTCCTTCGGCATTCCAAGTTCTGCAAATTTACGGCCAAGGTCATCTAGTAGTTTTACTGTGGCGCCTGATGGGCTGAAATTGCCCAGCTAATCAGTATTATTTGTTCCAGG
>JBAXLR010000005.1:0-42004 GCA_037134655.1 bacterium
GTGAATCAGCCAGCCACCGGACACAAACTGGAAGATATTGCAGCAGCCTTTCAAGAAGAGGCCCTAGGGCAAATCGTGCGAAAACTTGAACTGGCCCGAAAAGCTCGCCCTGAGTCGAGAAGTATTATTGTCGCCGGTGGTGTTGCGGCCAATCAACGGTTCAAAGTCATGGTCCAGGGTACGACATCACTACCCGTTCTGTTTCCGCCGCTCAATTATTGCTCAGACAATGGCGCCATGATCGCTGCCCTCGCCTATCACCAATGGAAATCCGGAGACTTTGATTCCACTCTCGCCTGGGATGTATACTCAAGATACCCCTTCGAACAGTTCCTCGCCTCAACTGAACAGAGCTAAAAACCTAAAACACGAGCTTCCCCATGCGCCGAAACTACTACAACGAAAAAAGTAAAAAACAACCGCACGAGACAAGAATCTCCCAGCGTAAAAGTTTAGGGCAAGTTTTTTTGAATACTGATTGGCCCGTCAAGCGAGTCGTCGAACAGCTGAGTGACCTTGATGTGAAACGCGTTATAGAGATCGGGCCTGGCAACGGGATCTTAACCGAAGCCTTAGCTGCAGCGGGCATCAAGGTGACTGCCATTGAAAAAGACGACCGATTTGCTGAACGCCTCTCGGAGAGAATAAGACACGGGGAATTGCCTGGTGTAGAGATCATCAATCTTGACATACTGCAGTTTGATTTGGAAAATTGGATTCACGCTGCCGGACACGAGCCAGCGGCCGTTGTCGGTAACATCCCCTACAATATCTCCACTCCAATCGTGATGTGGACGCTACCACTACTCAGTAAATTAAAAGCAGCAATTTTCATGGTTCAGCTGGAATTTGCGCAAAGACTATCGGCGGCTTGTGACAGCAAAGACTACGGCAGTCTAAGTGTTTACTGTCAATTACGCGCTTTCTGTGATTTTAATTTTAAAGTCGATAAAACCTGCTTTAACCCCATACCAAAGGTGGATAGTGCAGTCATCACCCTTCGGCCGCGAGCGGAAGCACTGGCTAAGGCCACCACTTTGCAATACGCAGAAACCATCTGCCGCATCGTGTTTACACAGCGACGCAAGAAACTCCGCAATACCATCAAACCTTTTTTAAAGGACAGAGACGACTCTGAGTGCCCCATTGACCTCAATCGTAGGCCTGAGACTTTGACGCCGCTTGATTTTATTCATCTCACAGAGTTTCTTTTTCACGATAAAATTTGATAAAATCCAAACTGCTAAAATTTTTAAACCTGTTCGTTTTGGAGACCATCTATGACAAGAGTATCCCTGCTGCTTCTATTGGGACTAACAACTTTTTTTTCATTACCTACCATTAGCAAAGCCGAAACTGCTGAAAGTCCAAATGCCGAGACTACGAACGCTCAGGCCACGGAAAATGAGGGAAGTCTTGATCAGTACTTTAATCGCACAAATGACGATACAAATGATGATAATCAACCTTTAAGCGCCCAAGCCACAACCGAGGAAACATCTCCTGCAGCTGATGGCGCTGCCACTCCAACGACACCAGCCGACACGACAACCGATGCCACAGCCACACCCGCCAAGAAAGTTGTGAAGAAGAAGAAGAAGAAGAAAGCGTCAGCCATTGCGAGCGATATGGCTGCCGTGGAAGGAGCCACTGGACACGGAACGCAAGACAGTGGGCTACCGTATAAGGCCAATTTTGATCTAGGATTCAAATTCAAGTCCATGTCTGCAACTCAGAAATACGCAGATGTATCTACTAAGTTCTCCATCACTGAACTTGGCCTAGATGTGACATGGTTATTTATTTTCTCAAAAATGGAAGCTGGTCCGATCTTCTCCTACACATCGGGAACAACTAAAATTGGCGACATTTCGATCAAAGAAAGCTCCATGGGATTGGGCGGAGCGTTCTTCATGAATTTTGGTAACATTCACGCAGACAAGTTGGTGCCATACGCTGGGGTTGCTGTGAAAATGGAAACTGAGACTAATGATTCGACAAAAGTGACCAGTAAGTACACTAAACTTGGACTTCAAGGTGGTATGAAGTATTTTGTGGGCGCTCACTTGGCTTTAAAACCATTTTTGTCCTATGAGATGGCTATAAGTGGTGAGGCAAAAAATGAGTCGACCTCGCCTGCCACCGTGGCTAGTGTGACCGGTAGCACTCTAGAGCTTGGTTTAGGTTTGGCAAAATACTTCTAAGAAAATAAATTTCTACTTTTTCCCAGCGTAATCGATATTGATACCGTCAATCCAAAACGTAGCGCTACGGCCCAAGGGAACTTTGGTCGTAGCGCTTTTTTCCCAAGTAAAGCGGTAAAAATTTCTTCTCGCGTCCAATCGAAACTCGTCTAAAGTGATGACCTCACCAACCTTGACCGAACCAACTGCAAATGGTCGCCCAAAGTCTGAATCAAAAGCATAGACAGGGACTTCATCCGAATTCTTTGCGACCGTTGACCTTTTGGCCGAAAGCTTCCAGACGTATCGCTCAGGGTTTATTGGGACCTCCGCATCGGGTCTGAATCTTTCAGGCGAAAATGCGGCTGATTTTTTGGCCGTATTTTTTATCGTGTTGCTTTGAGGTTGAGCCATCACTTGAGTAGCCAACAAACTGCAAAGAATCAAAACTAAACGTAAAAACATGACGTGCAGCATTTTACCCCCTCCAAACCCTAGATCTCGAGATCTGCGCTGGAAGGGTGTATCGGCATAAGTTTTGAATGTTGAATTGAGCTTTACTGGGAAAATAATGCCTAGTCAGACTAAGCCTTATCCCAAAACTACGTCTTTAATGTCGGGTAGTTTTTCTTTGAAGATGGGAACAATACCGTTGAACAAGGTAATATGACTTGAGGGACAGCCTGAGCAGCCGCCGAACAGGCGAATGGTAATCACGCCGTCTTCAACATCAATAAGCTCACAGCCGCCAGCATGTAAGGCCAGCTGCGGATTGATGTCTTTCTCAATAATTTCTTTAACTTGCTCTATCATTCAACACCCCAAATCCACAGGCTACTCACAGCCCTCGGATGCCAATATATTAATCACCAGCAATCTAACCGTTTTTAAGGCGATGTCAATATCTATTAAAAATTGGGGCTTTTTCACCCCAATTTAGAATCTGCTACCCAAGAGACTCAAAGACACGTCAGGCGGCTCGGACGGCCCTTAATAAGCAAACCAAGCATAAAGTTAGCCCAATCGTTGCTAGGTAAACCCAAAACCGATTGGTGTTAATCGAACTTGCCTCGTCTCCTAGCCAAAAACTGCGGCTAACAAGGTTCCAGAAACTCTTTACTGGCTGTTTGGATGATGACATGGTTTTTGCGAACCTCTACGACAAGCTTATGAGGCGATCAATAATGAGTGCGCCAAAAACACCGAACAAATAAAGGCATGAATAGTGAAATAAAGGCATGGCTAACTTGTTGTCAGCCGTCTTGAAAAGCTTCCAAGCCATCCAGGCGAAATAAATAGTAAAGGCCATCGCACCGACTAGATAAACCCATCCAGCGTCCCCTAAAAGGGTCAAACTCGCGACGACAGGTAGCAAACTCAAGGTGTAGAGGAGTATTTGTCGCCTTGTCTCTTGATCACCCTTGACCACTGGCATCATGGGAATCCCTGCGGCGGCATAATCGTCTTTGTACTTAATCGCCAATGCCCAAAAGTGTGGCGGCGTCCAAAGGAATATTATCAAAAACAAAATAATCGCCGGCCAACCTATGGTCGGCTCAACTGATGCCCAACCAATCAATGGTCCAACCGCGCCAGCCGCCCCACCGATCACGATATTTTGTACCGTACGACGCTTGAGATACATGGTGTAAAACAAAACATAAAAGGCATTTGCAATCACCGCGAGACCTGCCGCCAACAGGGAGGCTCCCATACTAAGAACTAGGAAAGACGCCACACCGAGGGTGGTACCAAAAATCATCGCATTAAGATTGTGGACACGCCCACTGGCGACTGGCCTCCGCTTCGTACGAAGCATATTGCGGTCAATGTCAGCATCAACTAAATGATTAAAAACTGCCGCTGATGATGAAGCTAGCCAGGTACCTATTAGGCTGCAAATGATCAAAGTCATCTTAGGAAGGGAGCCACTTGATGCCAGGAGAATTCCGGGCAACACAGTTACAACCACCAAAAGCGTGATCGTCGGTTTTGTTAAATTAAAATAATCGCGCCACGTCGCACGGACCAATTCCGTTGAAGTCTGTGAACAGGTGGCCACACTTGAATTCATATTTCACCAATTACCAGCGCGGGGTCAATCCAACCCAAATCGGGAAAAACACACACAAGTAGAAAAGGGCTGGAAACATAAACATAATGAGAATCATGGCAAGCCAGCCTTTGCCTTCTCTGGCCAGGTCACGACTAGGTGCGCTTTTGGTAGTCATAAGACAACTTACTCCCAACTATGATGAGGTCTTTCGAAGGCCTCTATAATGGACGTTTCCGGAAAAAAAAGCAATTTGGATTAACCCGCCGAGCGGCGAGTAAATGGGCAGGGTCTTTTGACTAATTATTAGTCAGCTTGCCAGTTTGAAGATAGGTAATCATAAACTTTCTGATTTCTCCAGACGCCCTTAACGTACTCCCGGGTCTCCTGGTAGGGAATCAGTTCAATAAAAAGCAGGCGATCTTCAAATAAGCGCCGTGCTAACCATGAGTCCACAGTTTGCACCCCAGCGTTATAGGCGGCGTAAACTTGTGCTTGATTTTTATTAAATCGTGACTGCAACTCCCTGACATAGTCCGTGGCCAACGGGATGTTGACCTCAGGTTTCATTAGATCCTCAGGAATTTTGATCTGCTCTTTGCCTGAAATTTTCGTACTCTTCACCAACCGTTTGGCCGTAAAAGGCATAAGCTGCATGAGCCCCCAAGCATTGGCACCGCTTCGAGCATCCGCTTTGAAACTGGACTCCTGTCGGGAAATCGCCAAAAGTTCGTTGCGGTCCATATCTAAGTCCTCCGCGACACTTGAATAAATGCTCAAGTATGGCCTAGGGAAATAAAGTAAAAATTGTTCAGGC
This sequence comes from bacterium, assembly GCA_037134655.1. GTDB lineage: Bacteria > Bdellovibrionota_B > Oligoflexia > Oligoflexales > RGVZ01 > CAMDKS01. Next base: position 5,054 of record JBAXLR010000005.1, read on the forward strand.
CTCTCCCGCCAAAAGTCGACCGTCTTCATCATCTTTGTCGTCAGGGAGATAGTTCCCAGCCAATTTCCAGCGGCAGCGTGTAAGCGAGAAATGTAGAGCGCCCATTCTAAATCTTTTTTGCGTCCTAACGATGGTTCAATGGAGCGTTGGAGCTCATCGATGGCCACTCCTGCTAAATCTGATATGCGAAGCGATGCTAGAATCTCGGCTTTTCGCAGTAATTTGCCCTTTGTCATGTCATTGCGCAAGTCGTCGATATCCACACGCTGCCAGGCATCGAGCCGTTTACGGAGTTCTTTCAAATCCTTAAACGACTTTTGCCAAGATACGGCATGATCATCGCCTGTCAGCTGGAGCGCCACGACGCTATAAAAACTGACTGGGTAATCTTCGGCCAAAGATTTTCGGTAAAATGATGCTTCTGACTTATTCCCAACTTTATCATGGGCACATGCGAGCCAAAATAAAAGCTGAGGACGGATTTTCTCGTCAGAAGACTCTGTAAGGAGACGCTCCCATATTTTGCGAGCCTGATCAAAATCAGAGGCTAAAAAGCGGTAGAGTCCCTGGCTCCAGCGAAATCTCGTGACCCACTCATCGGGAAGTGTTGCCTGATTAAGTGCAAGTTCCGCGATGTTAAAAGATTTGTCCCAGTCCCGCGCCTCGACCGCTAGTCGAAAAGCCAACAGGTGGTACGTCTCTGCCGCGGTAGCTGCGAGATTGTTCTTTTGCTCTGAACTCAAGGCATACGAGTGCAGAAGGGCTGCACTTACATAATTTAGTACATCGTCAGCAAATACTCGGGCGGATTCGCCGTCACCTACGGTAGCCCGAGCTCTTGCCGCCCACAGTGTCTCGTCAATACGTCGCTGCTCAAACATGGCCCTGGTCAGACCAAGGGTGGATTCATTTATGGCCGGATTTTTCCATAACTGCATATACGGCATGTATAAAGGCGCAACGGATTCCCGCTCACCCTGATCGCGACGAATTTTTATCATACGAGCAAAAGATTCTAAAGCAAGGGGAGCCGACCAAGCGTTTGCCGCTAACCTCGGCGCAACGTCGGATAACGATGTCAGAGCTTTTGAGCTTTCGCCCATGCAATGGGACACCAGGGCTTCAAAATATTTGGAAACATCGGGCGTAAGTGTCTTCTGCCACGTCTCCCAATCGGGTGATCGTTGCGACTTGTGACGACAAACTTCATCCGAAAGCTTATTCAGTAATGGATCATTAGCCGGTATTCCATCTATCGATGGTGGGCTCACCTTTGCATCCACTGCGACGCCATTGACAGACTCGGGAATCTCCCGAAGTAGGTAGGGGATAATTTTTTCTTCCGTCTGCAACGAACGAGCAAGCATCCAAGGGCCGTGGCTCCCGCCGCGTGTCTCGCTCAAGACGAGACGAGCCATTTCACGGCGATCAAGTTTTTTATCTTTGACTTTGGCAAGGGCTCGCAACCATCCAGCAAACGCTCGTTCTCCGAATGCGCCGTTTGCAGCGCCCAGTGCTCGAAACCAGGCTTCCTTGGCCTGAGCCTCTGATCCCCGTTCTTCAGCAATACTGGCGTCTAAAAGTAATAAAGCATCTTCCAAGACGCCACGGTCTGTTGGGTTTTTTTGTAAATAGTCAGCCAAACGTTGACGATCGGCTCGCAAAGACTGATCTTCTGTCTTGCCAGGGGCAAAGGTGTCGAGTTTTACGGTCACCGGGCGAGATACAGTGGCGCAGCTCATCACCGCGGCCTGGGCAAGAGTAGTGGCTAGCAAGGTGAGAGATATCTTCCACATACGGTCTTCATGATACCTTGTTAATCAGCGCTCGTCACACGAAAAACCTGCGGCTGACCAGCCTCGGCCGACACCATCAAATATTTGCCATCATCAATAAAATCAACGTACTGTGCGAATTTCAAAGGCTGTAAGCTGTACCATTTTTTCTTAGATTTAATTCCCATCAATTCCAAAGTCCCGTCGTCAAATACGAGTGCATGGAATTCTGGAGTCACGCCAAAAGCAGCTAATCGCCTCTGACCAACTACAGGAATCACTTTTTGTCGATGCATGTTTCGGTCGAAAACCAAGATGGCCTTACCTGTCCATGCGTAAAAAACTCCTTCCCCGCCAACTATTCCCCTTAGATCCGATTTAGACGAGTAGACCTTTGCAAGCGTTGCTTTGCCATTGTTCAGGTGCTGTCTGAAAATCGCACGATTTTGTGTAAAAAGAACAAACTCTCCTGCCTTGTCTTCACCACCAGCAATAGAAAAAACATTATCAACCAAGGCTGGAGAAAAACTGAACACGCGAGGTGTCTTTTCTTTGAGATTAACCAAATACCCTCCACACTTGCCGAGCACAAACTGAAGCAAGGGTTTCGCAGAGCGGGCAAATGTTGCGGGTAATGTGGGGCAGCCTGCTTCTAAGCCAATATCAATCGACCGCCAAGTTTTACTCTGATAGTCGAGGGTCCATAGGCGCTCCCGATCAAAACCGAGGATTTCTCCACCATCGAACGCTGCCAGTTTCAGCGGACGGCGCAGGTTTGCAGGCAATTCAAATCGTGTAACGGCGGAGCTGGCTAGATTCCAGCGCCAGAGATGGTTTTCACCGCTGACCCATAAGTCGCCTGTAGCAACCTGGTAAAGAGGTCGCCCATTTAAAGCGTCCGACCGCATGGACTCGGCTTGCAATGTGGGTGGACTAATCTTGCCAAGGTTGATGACTGAATAATTGGAATCTCCACGCAAGGGAGTGACCAACCATAAATTTAGGCCGATCAAGATAAGAACCCTTGCTAGTGATTGCAAATTACACCTCGACGAGGGCTTCGATGACGCTTGATAAAACTATCGCCTCTTCAATTGACGACGTTTTTAGATGACGATCTGCTTCCGCACATGCCCGTAATCCAGCCAGGCCCGTTCGAATCGACCCACGCTCAAGCTGCTCCCTCGCGAACTTAGCAAAAATTCCTATGATAGCAATCGCAGATTCTCCACGATTTAAAAAACATTCTGACATCAAATGCGCTTTGGCTAGCTGGCGCTCCCTTAAAAATCTGAAGAGATCGAAAACATCATCTTCACGCAAAATACCCAGCGCAGGCAAGACGTCGGATTTAGTCACCTGACGCTCAACCCCTGAAAACTGCAATGACAACTTTAAAATCTCGTTTTCAATCTTGCCAAGATCTAGGCCAGTGGCATCAAGAATCGCCGTAATCGCATCTTCCGCCAAGTTCAGTTGATGGCGTTTTGACAAGGCCGTGATAAATTTTCTATAGCCAATGATTCCAACAGGCTCAACGCATGAAATCTTTAATGCTCCGAGTCTAGTGAGCTGTTTCTGCAAATCAGGCGCTATTTTTTCACCTGCATCCACTATGAGATATGAACGCAGGGTCGACAAATCGGCGATCATACTCATCCACGTGCCAAAATTTTTAACGGCTGATGCCCGCTTCAAGAGGTAGAGGGATGTTGGTTCAAACAAGCTACTCTGAGAAACCATTGAGAGAAACTCACGCTGATCCAAATCTGAGCACTCTATAGAGTGTGCTACTCCAGCGCCGAGCTTCTCCCAAAAATTTTTTACGGCGTCGAAAGTTTTTACCTGAAGGTACGCGGAAGGACCAGAGACCACGATAAGACGCGGGAAATTATCCACAGATTTCGTGGCTAAAAGCTCACGAAGGGACGCCGCGTAGTCATCATAACTGGGCTGATTTGTTTTTTTAAACTGCAATCTTGGACCCTCAAAAACTCACTAAATCATCAAGCTAGTATCCAAGCAAAACACGCTGATTGGGTGATCTATAGCCTATGCCTTTTTAAGATGCCTTTGACCGCTACTGCGCAGGAGGCGCTCTGCTAATTTGACTGATGATTTCTTAATCTTAACTGCCTTTTTCTTGGACGATCTGCGCTTTAGTCCTCGCATAGAGGACCGTTCATAGTCCACAACAAAGTGCCATCTGATAGCTTTTTCAAGGGCTTCCCGCTCGCGCTCAACCTGCTGCAACTCGACTGTGGGATCAGATCCCCGCTTAAGGACCAGTCTGAGCTCCGGCATACTGCCTCTTTTTAGGGCTAGTTCTTTGACGATTCCACGCCGAGAGCGATTCAAAGCGACAGCAAGCCGCAAAATCCCAGCGAGAAATTCCACACGTTCAAAATCGCGCTTATGTAACCCAACCAATTCGCCCTGATCAAATTTGGGCGATGCCTTACGATGATGTAGGGCCACCAAGGCGATGAGATGCCGCTCATCTTGAGTGAAGCCTGAAATCCGACCGTTATTTATCAAATAATACGTATGTCGATGATACGACGACTGAGCAATGAACTTACCAGCCTCGTGAAGCCAGGCAGCGACCTGCAAAAGCTCACGATCCCCCAACCATTCAGATTTAACTTGAGAAGGATGACGATGCGCAGCAAGCTTATCAAACATGTCCAACGCTAGAGAACTGACCTGACCTGCGTATTTCTCATCGACGTGCCACTGTTCTGCCAGACTCCGTACACTATCCCACCGAATGTCCCTCGCGCGGCCCGCCCGGTCGCCCGACATCCGGCGGTAACTATCGACAACGATGCCCTCGCGCAGGCCATAAGAAGAAATGGTCCACTCTTGCACGCCAAATACTTTCGAGACCTCATTCATAACAGCGGCACCGGCCATAATGATATCCGCGCGCGAGGAATCAACCCCAAGAATTTCTCGGATCTTTTTTGGACTCTTCAAGCGCTCCATCACCGCCAAGATGATCCGTAAGTCCCGTGACGGCAGTCGATAACCATTTTCATCTATAAGAATACGTTTACGAAAAAATCGGCTGTGAACAATCGCCAGTGTTTTTGCCGTCCCAGATGATGCAATGGCGCGCTTAAATGAACCTTTTTTAATGCTTCCCGCCAGGGGCAAAAGTCGCAAATTAATATACTCATGCATTTTTTTGATGCTTGACGGCAACACACTGCTTTTTTTGAAATGCTTGGCAGTCAATGTGACAGCCCCGAGCTTGAGGCTCGTGACAAACTTAACTTGTTCACCTCGTGCTAGAATTATCTCTGTGCTTCCACCACCGATATCCACCCCTAGACAAGGCGTGCTTTCTACAGGCAACGCGTAGCGCATTCCTAGAAAAACTAAACGGGCCTCCTCGACTCCGTCAATAATCTCGACTTTAACGCCTGTTTTCTTTGAAATCTCATCGATTAATTGCTGATGATTTTTAGCCTCGCGAAGCGAGTGAGTTGCAACGGCCCTAATGGCAGCACCATAAGCCGAGGCGATCTTTGCCATGTGCGACACTGTCGACAACGCCCGACGAAAACCTTCTATCGACATATTTCCATCAGGCAGCAAAAATTCGCCCAAGCGAACACCTATTTTGTCAGTGTCCAGTACCTCTAGCTGACCCGCTTTATCCATTCTGGCCACGATTAGATGAATCGAGTTACTGCCAATATCGATGGCTGCTATAGTCGTAACTTTACCAGAGCTTGCAGGCACGGCGATTCCTATTCTTATGGACATTAATTCTGATTAATAATCTAATCTAAATCACAAACTAACTAAATCTTTTAATTTTTTTTTAGCGGTTTCGATATCTATTGAAATTTGTCGCTTCAAAGCTCCCAGGTCTGCGAATTTTTTCTCGTCTCGCAATCGACTGATAAACTTAAGCTCCACGGTTTGCTCGTAAAGATCAAAATCTCCATGCGGAGCGAAAACATGCGCTTCGATCGTCGTTTCTTTTTTTGACCCTGCCAGTGTTGGTCGGCTTCCAATATTCATGACACAAGCGAATTCGTTATCTCCAAGCAGCTGAGAGGACACTTCGGAGACAACTTTTAGCGTTCCCGCGTAGACACCCGCGCCCGGAATAAGCTGATCAGTGCAAGAGATGTTCGCCGTCGGAAAGCCAATGGTACGACCAACCTTTTGTCCATGCACCACTATACCCCTGAGCATGAAACTTCTTCCAAGCATCGTGGCGGCACTTTCTACATCACCTTGTCGCAGCCAAGTGCGCACCTGAGAACTGCTGGCGACTAAATTACCCACATGGACCGGATCCACTATGATCGCCTCAATACCGTTTTCCTCGCAGAATTGTCTCAGATAGTGAACGTCACCCAACCTTCCTTTGCCAAAGCGAAAATCTACTCCAACGCTGATTTGTCGCAGAAGGCCGTTTGCGGCAAGCAGATTCAAAAAATCCTCGGCGGAAAGACGCGCAAGACGCTCGTCAAATTTTAATTCTAAAAGCGCGTCAACGCCCAGAGAGGCCAAAACGCTGCGGCGAATGGTCGGACTATCGATCTTTTTAAAATCTTCGGACTTGCCGAAATATTGCAGAGGGTGCGGATCAAAAGTAACAACAACGCTTTGGCGGTTCTGGCGCTTGGCCGACTCGACCACGCCTTTGATGAGGCGTTGGTGGCCCAAATGCACCCCATCAAAATTGCCAAGCGCCATATTCAGCGCTTTTGCGCCAATAACTTTAGTTAAAGATTCTATAGAGTTAAATACATGCATTAAAAACTGCCATTTGTGCGTAGTCAAACCGCTAACTTTAATGTTAAGAGGAGCGTCCTCTACGGATGGGACGCTTCGGTGAATAGCGATCGCGGAGCTGTTGGTCAACGTAATTGTTAGTCGTTTTTGCTAATTGTGGGGATTTAAATGGATAGTATTGGTATCGAGGCGACCACTGCGTCCTCCGGTGACGTACATGGTTTAAGCATTCCTGCTGTTATCGGCATGCTCGTATTAGTCCTCATCCTTGCCCTTATCTCTTCAAGGCAACTCCGCGTAAAAGGACTTGCCGTCCATCACCTTTTTCTAAAAATCGTCCTCAAGCGAGCCAATGAACAACTGGTTGGTTTTGTGAGATCGCTTGATCTCCACGAAATGAACCTTGTGATGGGTGTCGCTCCTCGCCGCGGAGAGGCCCTTCAATTTGACCTTTCATCTCTGCCGGGATTTCCAGCCCAAGGCAAGACCGTTACCGGCAAAGTGAGCCGCGTGAAAAACCTTGGAGAAAACAACCATAATTTTCTTGTGAGCGTTTCCTTAGACATCCCGTCAAAATCCACTGAAGTCGCGATGAAGCTAGCCGATTATCTGCGCCAGCTTCACGCTTAATATCGATAAGCCAACGATGACCAAAATCTCTGGAGACACCAAACTACTTGGCCTGCTCGGTCACGGCGCACGCTTTACGCTTTCACCGGCCATACATAATCACGCCGCGAAGATTCTACATAGAGATCTGGTCTATGTAAATTTTGACCTCAAAGCAGAGTATGTGAGTTCATTCCTTGATCTGTTTTGGCAGATGGGCGGCGTTGGATTGAATGTCACTATGCCGCACAAATCTTTGGTCGCATCTCTTGTCAACTCGAATGGGCTAAGCTCCGTGAACACACTTGTCAGAACAGATCAAGGTTGGGATGGATTTTCAACCGATGGCCAAGGCTTTTTGAATGGACTCGCTCGGGCCAAAGCGAGCATAGAAGAATTCGATGCCGTCGTTGTGTTGGGAAGTGGTGGATCGGCCCAGGCAATTCTCGGCGCCGTTGCGGAAACACTCCAAGAGAAACCTATCGTAACAGTCGTGCACCGACGCTCCGCAAAAAACGACCCCGCACTACGAAACTCAATCTCAAAAACACCCGTGCAGATGCTGACTCTACGGGAAATGACGCCCGATGCTTTTATGGACACCCTTAGAAACTTGACTGGCTTGCGCAAGCTCGTGATTCAGGCAACAAGTGCTCCAAAATCTGGTGATCGCCTCGACGGCTATCGTCCGGCAGTTAAGATGCTAGATGCGAAGGATCTGTTGGTTGATATCATTTACGATCACCCAAGTGAGCTTTACATGGAATGTATCCGGCAAGGATTCAACTGCCTCGATGGACTGCCAATGCTGATTGAGCAAGCTCGGTTAAGCCAGCACTTGTGGTGGCATAAGGCGGCAAATTACGAGGATCTTCTGTTTGCCATAAAAAATTCAGGTTGGCGATCGCGATAAACGAACACCAACCATTGATGTACAACCGGGTTTAAAACCGGCCTATGGTTTCACGCCTAGTGCTAATTCCATGCGCTCACCACCAATCGTTACATCCTGAGAAATGAGCGTATCCTGATCGCTAAAACTAACACGATACATTCCAGGGTTGAGGATTACATGAAATGTACCGTCATTTTTTAGAGGATAAGTATGCGAATCCTCCAAGACTTGGCTTAACGGCGTTACGGTGACAATCCCCTTCACGGCACGCTGCCCATTAACTGTCACAGACCCACGTACACCACTTTGTCCAAGACGATCTAACATCAGAGCCCAACCTGGACGCATGCGTTCAACGGTTGATTGACGCCAGCTATATGGCGGCTGGAAGCCCTGACTACCGGAATTAACCTCAATGACATAAGGCAAAACACCATGGGCATTGTGATACCAATCAATATCACCGCCATCGACGGCATAGAGCAATTCCCACGAGGTACCAGCCTCGTAGGTACCCGAGCCTGCATCCTTAATCAGAGTTGCTGCCAATTGTTGACCTAGCCCCTCGACCACTTCACGCGCGTCAGCGCGTTCGCCGTCACAGCCGTAGGGATAAATCACGATTTCACTATAAGAGTGGTAACTCACCGAAATAACCGGCTGCACACGAGAAACCAGCCCCATTACGGCCTGAGTTTCTGGCTCACTGGCAGCAGAGGGGCCGCGGTAGGTATCACTGTAGGTACTACCGCTACTGCCGCCACATGATCCCCAAGCATATGGATAGTTACGGTTAATATCGACACCGTAACCCTCCCGAGTATTTTTGCGCCACATACTGTTTGACGTCCAGACCTTATGGTTTCCATCTGGATTGACCATGGGCACCACCCAGATTTCGTTACAGTCAACCCAGCGAGTAACCCCGGCATCACTGCGGTATTTTGATGTCAATTGATCAATCATATCGATTGCAACCTCAGTCGTCATAACTTCGCGAGCGTGGTGCATCGCGTTAAAGAAAATGGCTGGCTCATCCTCATCCACGGTGACATTGTCACTGATTTTCACAGCCCAAATATCTCGACCCTCATTGCTTTTGCCGATTGATTCAATTCGTATTAAGTTTGGAAATCTCGATTCATAATTGCGCAGAATTGACGTCAGCTCCGCATAAGTAGTATACCGTTGATCTGGCCCCACTTCAGGATCGATGTCTTGAGCTTTCACGATGTCACCTAAGTCCAAAGACTTGAGTAGGACCAATCCGTTTCCATGCACGACGACGTCAACTGTGCCATTGCCAGGATCAACCCCAGCAACATCATAACCATCGGCAGCCAACTGACGAAGCCCGGTGCGATAATCTGAAAGGTGAATGGTCACTATTTTGGAATGCTGAAGGGAGCTTGGCTCCAAATGAACCTCAGAGGCATGTGCTGCTACAGACAAGACGCAGACGACCAACACTGAACCCAAAAAAAATCTACAGTTCTTTGTTATGAAATTGCCCATATAAGGACCCCCTTTGGAAGTGTTTATTTTGAGGCACAAATGTAGGTTTTTGTTTTAAGATTACCGATAAGTGTACGTCAGAGTTTACGAGTGCGTCAATTTACGCCTGGAAATAATTTGGTGCAGAAAGTTAATAGTCATTTTGATCTTAAAAATAAAATATCGTCTCTTGCCGAGAGCGAAGATCTGCTGTTTCTCGGTGTCGCTGATTTAAACTTGCGCAGTGACGCGGCTCGCTATCGCCAGTGGCTCAGCGAATCAAGAAACGGCTCCATGACATGGATGGCTAATCATGTTGAGGTACGCGAGCACCCTGAAAAGATTCTGAACGGCGCAAAATCTGTGCTCGTTTTTGGATTTTCTTATTATCTGGGTGATCGGTGGCAGCGTAATGATAATGAGAAAAAGCCGCTGATCGCGCAGTACGCCAGGCTAAAAGATTACCACTCCTTTCTCAGGAAAAAGGTGGCCTCCGTTCAGAAGGAATTGGCCAAATTTTGCGCGCCGGAAGTCGAGTGGAGAATCACAGTTGACTCAGCGCCAGTGCTTGAGCGCGCCTTGGCCTTTAAGGCGGGTGCTGGTTTTATCGGTAAAAACACATGCTTCATCCATCCCAAGCAAGGCAGTTTTTTACTATTGGCCGAACTCTTTACAACCTTACCCATCAGCGACGTCCAAACCACGGAGAGGGCTTCGGGCCATCAAGAGAGAACGCCCGATGGAGGTTGCGGCACCTGTCGGCGCTGTCAAGTTCATTGTCCAACTGGAGCACTCGATCAGGACTACAAGATTGATGCTCGCAAATGTATTTCTTACTGGACGATTGAACACCGTGGACTGATACCATTGGAATATTGGCCTTGGGTCGGCCACTATCTCTTTGGCTGTGACATCTGCCAGCTAGTTTGCCCTTACAATCGCAACATCGGTCCATCTGCCGCAGCTCAGTCCCTCCTCCGCTTAACATCCACGCCTGACCTACTCGTAATGATTGAGATGGACCAAAAATTCTATGAAAAAGAATTTGGCGGCACACCCTTGACCCGAGCAAAGCTAGCGGGACTTAGACGCAACGCTCTAATTGCAGCCGTGGTCAAAAACGACAAGAGAATCTATGCGCTTTTTAATAAGCTAAAAGAGGATTCGGATCCGGTAATCCGAGGCACTATCGAGCAGGCCATGCACTACCAGCAACGCACGTGAACTTAAGAACGCTCAACCTATGAACCCCGGGTCAATGGTCTTCCAGTCTCGCGCCGCACGCCACATTGGAATTAATTGCCTCAAGAGCTTCTCTGCCTGAGCCAGTGAGAGTTGTACCGCACTGTCGCTTTTTGCCCTTGAAGGTTCTGGATGGACTTCTAAAAAATAACCGCTCAGGTGCCCCGTAGCGGTTGCCGCGCGGGCCAGCAGCGGAGCAAAACGACGGTCTCCACCTGTAGTCTTCCCACCCTCACCCAAAGCGGGCATCTGCGTCGAGTGGGTGATATCGAAAATAATCGGCACAGCTGCCTTTGACATCATGCCAAACGAGCGCATATCAACCACTAAATTCCCATAGCCAAAACTCGCACCACGCTCCGTCAAAGCCACCCGCAAGGGCAAACTCTTACGCGCGCAAGCCGCTTTAGCTTTATCCACGGCATTGAGCATGGCATCTGGAGCAACCATCTGACCCTTTTTTATATTAACCATGCGCCCGGTTTCACAAGCGGCGACGATCAAGTCTGTTTGCCTGCACAAAAATGCTGGAATTTGCAAAACATCAACCACCCCGGCACACTCGGCCGCCTGGTGTGCCTCATGAATATCGGTCAGTACGCCAATCTTGTATTTTTTTTTGATCGACTCAAACCAAGTCATTGCCTGTTCAAGTCCTGGACCCCGGTACGAGTCAATGGCCGTCCTGTTGGCTTTGTCAAAACTGGCCTTGAAAGTCAGGTCAAAATCTAACTCTTTGGCCAATTTCACAAGCGGCTCTGCCACTGATTCGAGCAGGCCTAAAGACTCAGCAACGCAGGGCCCTGCATAGACAATTGGTCTTGTAATTTCTGAGACTTGCACTGTTAAATCTCCCTCTGAGAAGCTGTATACCAGAAAACCGGCTAAAGCTCCTTGACTAAATAGGTTGGCACAGTTACAAAATCGCTTCTCTGTGCGCGCGATGGCTCTTTAGCTCAGTCGGTAGAGCAATGGATTGAAAATCCATGTGTCCCCAGTTCGATTCTGGGAGGAGCCACCACTTTCTTCGCCTTTTACCATAGCAAGGGCCCGACATGGAAACTTTTGTAACAGTCATTCACATTATCGTAGCCTTATTTCTCGTGCTAGTTGTTTTAGTACAAGCTGGCAACGCAGGCGGAGTTGGCGCTGCTTTTGGTGGTGGCAATTCCTCTGGAGTATTCGGCGCAACTGGCGCAAATCAATTCCTTAGCCGTCTAACCTATGCAGCTGCGGCAATTTTCATGACCACATCCCTTGTTCTTACTGTGATGCAAGGACAAGCTGGTAAAACTGGATTAATGGAGAAACTCCAAGCCACACCTGCGCCAGCTGCGCCGACCGTGCCAGCTGCGGCTGAGTCCGCTCCTTCTGGAACAGCAACAACGCCTCCCGCTGCAGCAGCTTCCGCGACTGAACAAACAACGGCTCCAGCCTCCGCGCCTGTTGCCGCCCCTGCAACTCAAACGTCAGGAGAGAAAAAGTAATTCATTGGTTTTTGGAAGCCTAGAAGCTCTGGAAGCCATCCTCCCAAATCATACATAAGCAGTCGTGGTGGAATTGGTAGACACGCATGTTTGAGGGGCATGTGAGGCGACTCGTGTGGGTTCAAGTCCCACCGACTGCACCAACAAAATAAAAAAGTCGTCATATCTGGTCACTGACAGCTTGGATACATAGACCCACTGGCTAGCCTCAGCACTAAATGATCCCATCACAAATACCCTGAAGTGGCACTCTCGTCGCATCGTCAGACTGCGTAATATGTCGATTAATCAAAGACAATAAAGTGTTGAGTTTATCCAAAGATATGACGTCTTGACCGTCTAAGGCGTAAATATCCTCTCCCTTAAAATTCAATGGGCACACATCCCGCGACTCCTTTGATACCGCCGGAACCTGCTCCGGATCTGTCCACGAAATTGGAGCACCGTGACTTCTGCAAATTATTGGCCGTGCTTCATAAATTACACAGCAACCTTTATTATCGAGAAACCCGCAGTGGGAGACCGCGTTCATCATGGTTTTCTTATCTTTGATCATTGATTTGACTGCAGGGTTATTCTGCAACCAGTCTTTAATGTATTCAGCCTCCACTGGAAGTACCGAAAGGCCGCTACGACAGCAGGAAAAACAGCCCGGACCACAGCTGAAAGATTGACTATGGCGGGTGCTTACAGCTGCAAAAGCTTCATCAACCTTGACGAGCAGTTGAGTGTAGTTCGAGTAGAGGTTATCCTTAGTCATGAGCGGTCTAGCCCTCCAGTTGGTTTGTAATTTGTTTGATAGAGAAATACTGAGTCAAATATAGTCATGAGTACATCAATTAGTAAAAGCCGGTTTCTCGGTAGTACACATCGCATCCTGCGCGTGGTGGGCGGGGTGGCCCTCGGTTTTCTCATTTATTATGCAGCTTACCACTATGCCAGTGTTGACTGCCACACCCTGCAAACAATAAACCTTTCTGCTGGACGACACACGGCAGCGAAAATTGCTGCCTTATTAATTATTATCGCATCCCTCGGAATACCCTCAGCAATTAGCGGCATAGTCGCTGGTCTTCTTCTCGGCCCAACTGTCGGAGGTCCCTTAGCGTCTTTATCCATCGTCATAGCCTCGTGCATATTTTGGATTCTGGGGCACCTGGCTGGTAGAAATCCAAGTTTAAAATCTTCCGTAGAAGGCCTGCTTTCCTCTCGCCATTGGTTTCATGATGCCATGAAACAACGATCCACGACTGGGTTTCATTGGACGATTGCAAATGCCCTGAACGCCCCACTATCGTACCCGTTCTTTTCATTCATCGTTGGCATGCTAATACCGCATCTGTCAATTACATCGATGATTTCGGGTGTCTTTGCGGCATCCGTCTTGTATGTGGCTGGCTACGCGTTAGCCGGCGGAAGCATCGGCTGCGCAGTGGTAAATCATGCGTTGGGACTACCCTATGATCAATATAGAACCATGATGCTATTCAGCTGTGGTATCTTATTATTGCTATCCAAACTACAGGCCCATTTGGCGCAGAGAGGCAAAGAATGACTGCGGATCGTCGAACAATCTCGCGCTGCCCGGTCTGCTCTGGGCCATCGGCATCTGACGAAAAGTTTCCAGATGGAATTCGTTGCAAAAACAGCGCTTGTCGCCACAATCACAGCAAAATCATCTGCCCGCGATGCCAAGCCCACGCCGTAGTGCAGGCGAGTTGGCGCGAAAGCAAGTGGAATTACACCTGTGGTGATTGCGAGCACAAGTGGCAGTCATCAAATATCGACTAGTTACCAATCGTATTGCCAAGATCAAAGATCGGAAGATACATGGCGATGACTATAACGCCAACGACGCTACCAATGCCAACAATAAGAATTGGCTCAATCATTCCAAGCATAGTTTTAATTGATTCATCAACTTCGTCCTCATAGAACGCAGCGACCTTCATCAGCATCTCATCGGTTTTTCCTGACTGTTCTCCGACCTGGATCATAGAGACAACCATTTTGGGGAAAATTGGATTTTCACTGAGTGGAACACTCATCTGCTGACCCTTCTCGATCCTGGTTTTACATTCGAGGATGAACTTCTCCATAACAGCATTACCAGACGAGGACGCGCAAATATTCAACGCCTGCAAAAGATTTACTCCAGATGAAAGCATGGATGACATGGTCGAACAAAATCTCCCCACACTTATTTTCTTAATGACGTCACCGATGATAGGCATTTTTAGCAAGAGCATGTCAAATTGATAGCGCCCTTTTGGGGTCTTGATATACTGACTCCCGGCAACGCCTGCCATCACAATTGAGCCAATCAGCACATACCACTGATTTACAAAAAAATTGGATATATGGACGACCATCATTGTCAATTCGGGCAGTGGCTTTCCTGAATCGGTGAATTGTTTAGTCATTGCTGGTACGACAAAAATCATCAGCCCCGAAACAACTGCCACAGCCACTACAACTACCAACGAAGGATAAACCATCGCGGATTTTAATTGGGATTTAATCTTTGATGACTTTTCTATGTACTCCAGAAGCTTCAGCATAATGTCGGCCAAGCGACCACTTTCCTCACCAGCCTTGATCATCGACCTAAACAGCGAATCAAAACACAAAGGATAACGGGACATCGCCTGACTTAGACTATTGCCTTCCTCAATTCCCTTACGCACCCCAGATAAAACTGTGCCAAACATTGGCAAGCGTTGCTGCTTTGAAAGAATATCTAGCGACTGATTCAAAGGGATGCCGCTATTCAGCATAGTGGCTAGCTGCTTGGTCATAATAACAAGCTCTTTATCAGGCACCTTAAACGTTTGTGCTGATCCGAAGGAAATATTTCCCTTTGCGTCAATGCGCACTTTTCCACCGAAGAATGCCGTTCCAGACAAGTTTGGATCCTGATCATCCGCAGCACTCACTTCCTTTAAAGCCACGACAGCGAGTCGCTTTCTCGCTAGTAATGTCTTGGCCATCTCCTTAGAAGGCGCAGAGATAGTGCCCTCCTGGGTTTTCCCTGCCGCATCTCGAACTTTATATTTAAACTGAGCCATCTTTCACCTTATCTCTTAATCGTTGCTTGCACTTTTATGCCAAGCTTGCTGGAAAACAGCATCTCGAGCTCTTGAGGTTCTGAAGCCACTTCTAAAGCATATTGAGGTGTTATCTGTCGTTTTTCAACAAGACCGAGCAAGCATTGGTTTAGTGTCTGCATGCCTGTTTGATCTTGACCACCTTGCATTGAGGAATAAATCTGATTGAACTTATCCTCTCGAATCAAGTTTCTTATGGCAGCATTGGGTATCATCACTTCCAGGGCCAGCACCCGACCACCGGTCAGGCATGGCAATAGCATCTGGGACATGGTTGCCTGCAGGGTCGTTGCCAGCTGATTGCGAATCTGACCTTGCTGCTCTGGAGGAAACACGTCAATGACTCGACTCAAAGTCGATACGCACGAGTTTGTATGGAGCGTGGCAAAGACTAAGTGGCCCGTCTCGGCAGTGGTCATCGCCAACTGTATGGTCTCGAGATCTCGCAACTCACCGACCAAAACAACATCAGGATCTTGTCTCAGGGCACTCTTAAGAGCTCGATTAAACGATAGGGTATCATGTCCTACTTCTCTTTGGTTCACCATGGACTGCTTGTGCGAGTGTACAAATTCGATAGGATCTTCGATCGTCACAATATGAT
The DNA here is from genome assembly GCA_037134655.1 of bacterium. Taxonomy (GTDB): domain Bacteria; phylum Bdellovibrionota_B; class Oligoflexia; order Oligoflexales; family RGVZ01; genus CAMDKS01. The sequence continues at coordinate 21,025 of JBAXLR010000005.1, forward strand.
CCTGACGTGTTTCGTTGATATGATTAATCATGGCCGCCAGAGTTGTAGATTTTCCTGATCCGGTCGGCCCGGTCACGAGAACGAGCCCCCGCGGCAGCGAGCACAGCTTTTCGACAATTGGAGGAAGCTTTAGTTCTTTCAAAGAATTAACCTTAAAAGGAATGACCCTAAAGGCTCCATTGACATTACCTTTTTGGAGGTAAATATTGGCACGAAATCTTGATAGGTTTTTTACGCTGAATGCCAAATCAATCTCGTGGGTCTCCTCGAACTCTTTCCTCTGAGCATCGGTCAACACGCTATAACACAGCTGCATCGACTCTTGTGGAGTTAGAGCAGGGACATCGATTGGGAGCAGAGCGCCATCAACTCTAAGCCGTGGAGGAGAGTCTGGACCAATATGGAGATCACTCCCATTTTGATCTATGAGTGCCTTCAATAATTGTGGGAGAGTAAAGTTCATTTTTAGCCTCACTCGCTCTCGTCAATAGTTGGACGATCATCATCAGGCATTGTCATAGAGACGACCTCTTTGGCCGAGATAATCCCCTTTGCCATTTTCATCAATGCGGCTTGTCGTAGAGTCCTCATGCCTGAGGCCATGCAGACTGTTTTTAGCTCCATTGGTGGGAGTCGACGGGCGACAGCGTTTTTAACCTCATCCGTCATGACCAAAACTTCATGGATAGCGGTTCGACCTTTCTCGCCAGAGTTATTACACGCAAAGCATCCTTTACCCTTCATCGGGACGATCTGATCGGAATACTCAGGGCTAAAACCTAAATCAATCAAAACTTCTACGGTAACATCGGGATCTCTTTCCGCACACTTTGTACAGACCTTTCTTATGAGCCGCTGTGCAACTACGCATGTCAAAGCAGATACGACGTTAAATGGCTCAACACCCATATTCAGCAACCGCGTAATGGTTTCGGGCGCACTATTAGTGTGTAGGGTTGAAAGTACCATATGGCCAGTCAGCGCGGCTTTCATGGAGATTTCGGCTGTCTCAAAATCTCGGATCTCGCCCACCATGATGACGTCTGGATCCTGGCGCAAAAAGGCCTTGAGCGCTCGTGCAAAAGTGAACTCGATTTCATTTCGTATAGGAACCTGATTAATGCCATGCAGAGTAAACTCAACGGGATCCTCTGCGGTCACAATGTTATCGGTTATCTTATTAAGCTCCGCGAGCGCCGAATAAAGTGTCACCGTTTTTCCGGACCCGGTGGGACCAGTCACAAGCACCATGCCATTAGCCTGAGCAATACTATCTTTGAATTTTACGAGGTCATCTGGCTCAAAACCGAGCTTGGTCATATCGGTCTGCAAACTACCTTTGTCGAGAATACGCAATACCATTTTTTCACCAAAGGCCGTTGGCATCGAGCTCACACGGAAATCAATCGGACGACCTCCGATCAAAAGGTTCATATTTTTATCCTGTGGTAACCGCTTTTCTGCGATGTCCATCTTGGCCATAATTTTCATCTTAGTGATCAGAGGCTCTTTCCAGCCTATTTTTAGCTTTGTAAGCTCGCGCAGGGCTCCGTCGATCCGCAGTCGTACACGTAGTTCCGTCTCATAGGCCTCTATATGGATGTCAGATGCCCCAAGGACCATACACTGCTGCAAGATATAACTCGTCAAACTATGAATACCGTTATCATCAGCGGTCTGATTAAGTATCTCCATGCGATTGGAGTCATCAGAAACAGCCTCCTCGATCTTTAATTTAGAAACGTCGAGATTACCGGCGTACGCCTTCTGCAACATGTCACTGATGCGGTGTTCACTCGCCAGTACAGGACGAATGAAGAAGTTCGTGCGTCGCTGCAGAGCTTTCAAAACTTCCTGATTATTAGGATTGCCCATCGCTACAATCAAATTATTTGCACTACGTTCAATGGGAATAGCTCGCAATTTTGTGGCCGCGTCTTTAGGAACAAGATCAAGGATATTTTGGGGCACGTCGCGATCTTCGAGATGGACAACTGGACAGCCATACACTGCACCCAAAGTCTCAACCAAAAGCCGACTACCTACTCGTCCCAAATTTTCGAGAGCATGCAAAAAACTCACTTTTTGATTTGCAACGGCCTGATTGGCGCGCACGAGGTCGTCATCGGTGAAACCGATAGCGATCAACTTTTCTGCTGTAACATCTCGCGCCGGTGCGCCCATAAACGTGCAAGCCTCCAGGGAAAACTCCAATAGCCCTCTCTGGTGTGTTCGGCTTCTTCGTGCATTTCAATTAGCGAGCGTACTGCGCGCCCGTATTGGTATTAGGACGAAAGATTTCGATAAATTACCGCTGGATCAACATGTTGCATCCGCAAAAAACGCATATTCGTCAGAGCTAAATTTCGCAGAACTTCGCTCGGCCTAACGTTCGGATATTTTTTATATTTTTTAAAAAAATTAAGGATTTCGGGGTTTGCCCCTTCGGGGTGCACAATCAATCCTTGCCCCAAGTGCTTACGATCAAAATTACCGAAAACAAAACATTGGAATATGGATTTCTTACTCACGTACTGCAAGGTCTCATTAGCTTTTGGGACAATCTTGAAGGAACGATCTGTGATGAGATCTTTAACCATCATCATCTCAGCCCCAGAGTTCAGGACTTGAAAATCCCCATGACGAAAACCACTGAAATTCATCCAGGTGGCCGCACCATCTTCTAGATTTTTGGTAATTGCGCCGTGACCTTCGAAGAATCGGGTCACCGGAGCTAGTCCGCTTTCAGCACCTCCCGTCATGGGCCTTTCCAGAACGCAGTGCTCAAGAAAATAATTCATCCTTGCCTGGTAAAATTCATCTTCGGGATTGACCTTGCCGTAACGCACCTGAAACTCTTCCAATGGCCCAATAAAGTAGCTCTTACCCGCTGTTTGCTCAATCCAAGCAACGACTATTTCGAGGCAATCATCAACAGAAGCGGGAGCTTTCAGCATATCTATCGGCAGTAACCTTTCGGACGTTGAAAATACATCTAAATGGACCCCTGGCGTTTGGCTTATGACTGTAGGTTCGGTCTCCAACACCATTCTTGAACCCTTTCTCCCAGCAGGGGAATTTTGATCTTCAAGGGAAGCCAAATCGCAAGGCCACGCACATCATTCAAATCCGAACAATTTTCTTTTAGCGCTGTGGTGTAGCTTTTTCCAGCCTTGGCAAGTTGGTCAACAAACATAATATCTTCAAGTGGGATATAAATACCAGAATCCAAGAAATACCTTTGCTCCTTGCGCCGAAACTCGGTCCTTGCTGGCTCAATCGTACTTAAAACCGAAACATTCACCGAAGGATGTTTATAGACGGCCCAACCAACAACTATGGCATCCCAAGCTGAGGCAATCATCATAACCAACCCGGCGATGACCCAAGACAAAATTACTACTTTTTTTTGTTCTGCGCCCATAGCACCTCAGGAACGCCCAAGCGTCGAGAAATCTCTCTACTGAGCACAAAAAACCAATCCCCAAGTCGATTCAGATAAATTCTGACTTCATCGCGCACGGCATCCTGTTCCGACATCCTCACCACAGCGCGCTCTGCGCGGCGACATACCGTTCTTACGATGTGGGTTGTTGAGTTCGCCAAATGACCTCCAGGTAAAACAAAGTTCTCCAGAGGTTTTAGCAACTCATTAAATGCGTCCATTTCTTGTTCAAGGCGCCCAACATCAGCCATTGCGACGACCTGTTGACGCTGTGTATCCAAAACATCCAAGGGAACCGACAATTCACCGCCAATATCAAATAACTCGTTTTGGATTTTTGTCAGTGGCTCACAAAGGTCCAAGAGTCGAGGCTCGTCGACAATGGAGTCTCTGAGAAAACCGACCATTGAGTTGAGCTCGTCGACCGTGCCATAGGCTTCAATACGAACATTGCTTTTAAGGACACGCTCACCCGTCGCGAGCAAGGTCGAGCCCTTGTCGCCGACCCGCGTATATATTTTAGAAAGTCTTACGGTCACAAAAGATTCACAAAATTAAGATTAATCGTCCGAGTTGCCAGATTTCAACAAGTCAGTCGGTGGTACCTGGCGATTAACACAGTCTCGCAATTTGTCAGATGGATGAAAAGTCACAACGCGTCTCGCTGTAATCTCGATTTTCTGACCGGTGTGAGGGTTACGGCCTGGGCGGCTGCGTTTTTCTTTGACGATCCACTTCCCGAAGCCACTGATCTTGACTTCTTTACCTTTTTCGAGCTTCGCCTTAACCTCTTCAAGGATCATTTCAAGAATATCCTTGGCTTCTTTTACGGGATAGCCGACTTTGTCGCGAATCAATTCAATAAGTGCATCTTTGGTAAGCGTCGACATTTCAAACCTCTCCTCTAAGTCAATTCGGCGACAGGGCCTTGTCTCTTGGGTAACGACGTAAGTTGTTAATCCTATTATGCAATTACTCGTATCCACATGCAAGTCCGACGTAAGTCTGTTTTTGAATTTATAAATTAACAAATATTTTCAATATGTTACATCGAACTGGGGAGGTTTCGTTTAGCCGTTTTAACCCGCCTTTATCGCATAAAGCCATGTAATTACATGGCATTGTAAAACACCCCCCTACGCCCCATGAGGCAGACTCAGAAAGCGCGAGAAGAGTCGATTGAGGAAGCATGGCACCTGGCTCGGGGCGCTGGGTTTCGTATTTATGATCTTGCTGTGTCGTAATTCATCACGCACAGGATGGGCTTCGACTCGGAGGAAGCAAGCGTTTACCGAGTTCGAACATTAAACGGATGCGTTCTTCGTGAACGCAGGTGAGTTATGTTTTCTAACCGCAAAGTTAGACGGTCTAAAACACTTGTTCGCCAGCATAATTTGAGTATCTTTGAAAGCTAAGACTAAGTCCTAATTTTGGCATTTACGTGGAGGAATCGAATGATCGAAGTATCAGCTCTATCAAAAAATTACGGAGAGCTCGCGGCACTTGATAGCGTGTCATTCTCTGTTGAAAAGGGACAAATTATCGGCTTTTTAGGAGCCAATGGCGCAGGAAAATCCACCACCATGGATATTATCTGCGGCTGTATCGGGGCCGATAGCGGCAGCGCAAAAATCGCCGGATACGATATCACTGAGCTACCTCTTGAGGCTAAAAAACGCCTTGGATATTTGCCTGACGTGGCTCCTCTTCACGATGACATGATTGTTGAAGAGTATATTGAGTACGCGGCTCAATTGCACAAGGTCCCTGGGTCGTCTTTGCAATCGCAAGTCAATGGCGTAATCGAGAAGCTAGCTTTAGGCGATGTTCGCCATCGCCTTATCGGCAACTTGTCAAAAGGCTACCGTCAACGAGTGGGCCTCGCCCAAGCCTTGGTTCATGATCCGGACGTCCTCGTTCTCGATGAACCAACCGAAGGACTTGATCCCACACAAATCATAGAAATCAGAAAACTCATTAAATCACTTGCTGGGCAACACACCATACTCTTGTCTTCGCACATTTTGAGTGAAGTACAAAACACCTGCGACAAAATCATCATCATTAACAAAGGCAAAATCGTCACCCAAGGTACCTACGAGCAACTTGCCACCTCCATGGAGGCAGGACATATTTACAAATTAAAAGTTGCACGTAATGGTTCCAACGCCCTTACAACGTTAGGACGTATTGGTGTGAGCAATCTAAAAACTGGTTCAACCCCAGAAGATATCGAGTTCGCAGTTAGCTCTGCAACTGGTGACAGCATTCTTGACGAGGTAGCGCGAGCAGTCGTTGACGGTGGATACGGTCTGCGGGGGCTAACTCTCAAGACCAGATCGCTGGAAGATATTTTCATGCAGTTGACTAAATAATTCAGCACTATAAGGAGCACAAACTATGAGTGGTATTTTAGCCATTGCACGCCGTGACTTGAGGGCTTACTTCGGGTCACCCAAAGCTGCCGCGATATTCTGGTTTTTCCTGATATTCATGGGGTTTTTCTTCAATAACTTTGTAAGTATGTTCATGAAGATGTCGAGCCAGGCGCCAATGATGGGCGGACAAGCGCCGACCATTGAACAGTTGCTTAAAGCGTTGTTTTACAACCAAAACTTCATATTCTTGCTGATCATACCAGCGGTAACTATGGCCAGTTTTAGCGAAGAACGCCGCAATCAATCCATCCGCTTGCTGCTTACGGCGCCGTGCACTGCTCTGGAAATTGTTATGGGAAAGTTCCTGGCCGCCACAACTCTGATGTTCCTAGTGATTCTGGCCTCGGCAGTGTACCCCCTGTTCACGGTTCTCTATGGTAATCCGGACAAGATGATTATTCTTTGCAGCTATCTAGGTCTACTCCTATTAGTTATGTCTCAAATAGCTTTCGGCTTATGGATAAGCTCGATTACAAGTAACCAGTTCTTGGCATTTTTATTCACCATGTTTGGGCTGTTCCTACTGCTAATACTAAACTGGATGGCACCCAACATTGGCGGAAGCGGTCTCACCGGTTCGGTCCTAAAGTATATTGCAAACACAGAACACCTTGAGGCTTTTTTCAAGGGCACACTATCTATCGGCCACACATCGTACTTCCTGATCTTCACGGCCATGTTCCTCTTTTTTACAAATGTCACACTTGATAGCCAACGCTGGAGGTAATTCTTATTATGCGTAATGGACTTCTTATTCTGCCGTTTCTCTCTCTGCTAACCGTCGCGGTTTTTTCTGTGTTAGCCAGTGCTTACTCAGGTTCAGCCACTCTATTCAATTTAATCGGCCTTGGCCTTGCAGCCACACTGCTTGCTATCTGGATATTTGCCGATTGGAGGGGATTTAAGGCTTTCTTTGCGCGCAAGGGCGCCAAGTACGGCGCCTCGTCAGGAGTTGTGATTTTACTCGCAATTGGACTATTTATTGGCGCAGGAGTCATCAGTAGTCGCCCGCGGTTCGACAAAACGATCGACCTTAGTCGTGACAAGACCAGCACCCTTTCCGACCAATCCGTTAAAATCATTGAGACTCTGAACAAATCCGGCCAGGATCTTTCGGTTCTTGCTTTCTTCAATGAGGATGCTCAAGAGCAAGGCTTCCGCGACTTGATTGGTTTATATGCCAGCAAGGGTGCTAAATTTTCTGTCAAATACATCAATCCTGAGAAAGATCCCCTTCAAGCCAACGCCGAAAAGCTGACGAGTGCCAACACGGTCATTTTCAGACTTGGCGGAAGAGAGAACCGGGTCACGACGTTTACTGAAGAAAAGATCACAAATGCCCTCATTGGTGTTTTAAAAGAGGGATCAAAAAAGATTTATTTCACGACAGGCCACGGCGAAGGTCAGCTTGCGGGCCAAGACGCCGGTGGATTAGAGATTATTTCGCAAGAGCTTAAAAATAACCGTTTTGATGTAGCTGAAATCAATCTCCTGGAAACCGGAAAGGTGCCTGATGACGCTACCACCGTTGTGATATCCGGCCCCAAGTATGACCTGAAAGACGCAGAAGTTACGTTCTTAGAAGACTTCATTTCCAAAGGCGGAAGTCTATTGACGATGGTCGACGCACTTGTGCCGATCTCAAATATCAACAAGCTTCTATCGAAGTACGGAATTTCCTATAACAACGACTTCATGCTACTGCGCCCCGATGATCCGAGGGCACAACTACTTGGTCATAACAACGCAATGGTTGGTGACTTTGACGAATTCAATTCGATCACCAAAGACTTCGCCAAGAAGAACGCTGTGGCTCTACTGTTTCAAAACACCAGAACGATCTCAGAGAACACTGACAATGCCGCTAAGTTCAAGGTCAGTCTGATTGGTAAAACCGTTCAATCTACAACGGTGCGGGTCAAGAACGCCGTGAGCCAAAATGACCTCAAAGGGATCACCCAAGAGCGAATTGAACAAGGCGCATTCGCCGTCATGGCTACCGCTTCAGGCAAAGCTGGCGAAAAGGACGTACGAATCGTGGCTTATGGTTCAGGTCAAATTGCTAATAATCGCGGCGCTCAAAGCTCCGAAAATCGTGATCTGATCAGCAACACCGTCAGCTGGCTGACCCAAGACGATGATTTCATCGCGATCAGACCACGCGACGTGACTAAGAGCACACTGGCCATCACATCAAGTCAATCGATGATCAATCTTCTCTTCATAAGTTATCTGTATCCGTTTCTATTTCTTGGATTTGGCACGTACTACTGGCTCAGGAGACGGCAGGCATGATCCACAAAGGCAAGCAAATTCTAATTCTTGGCGCAGGTCTTATTGCCCTAGGTGCAATCGCGACATGGGATGAATGGCAAACTGATAAAGATGAAAAAGCAAAAGAAACAAAAGGACTGTTAGTTACGGACGTGAAGCCCGAAGACGTCACCACTATCCGCTATTATTCGCGCGGAGACAGCGACGTCGGCGGAGACAAAGCCTCACCGGATTCAAAAGACAAGGCAAAAACTGAATCCAAAATCGTCGAATTGACACTAGCCAAGAAAGACGGACGTTGGACCCTCACTAGCCCCGTGGAAGCCGCCGCTGATAACCAGGCCGTTTCGGACCTCCTAAAAAATATTTTAGAATACAAGTCTGAAAACGAAGTGGCGAATGGCAAAGATAAATGGACCACTTTTGGTATTGAACCCCCCAGGCGAAAGATCGATCTGGAAACGGTCGCCGGAAACAAGCTAACGTTTTTGGTTGGTAACAACACACCCGTGGGATTTAACGCTTACGTGGCAACAAGCAGCAGCGAAAAAGTTTTTAGCGGCAGCCAGTACATAACAACAGCCACTCTAAAAACCCTCTTTGAATTTCGTGATAAAAGAGTCTTGCCTCAGTTGTCGGCACAGGAAGCTACAACTATTTTTATTCAAAGCGGCAAAGAAATAACGAAGCTAGAGAAAGTAAACAACGCCTGGGAACTTGTAAGTCCAAACAAGGCCAAAGCTGACACAGTCGCTGTGAACAACCTGTTAGATGATCTGATGGCATTGAAAGCTCTCGAAATAATTGACCAACCAGACTCCACTGTAAAGAGCCTCGTCGCCACTGGCAAAAGCCTTGGTCAACTAGCACTACAAACGCCAACATCAAAAATCAGCATGCGGATTATTGAAGGCAAAAATGACGTCTATGCGACGTTCGATAGCCAGGCCACAGTCTACAAAGTCAATCAAGATATTAAGACGAAGATTTTAAAAACTGACAAGGACCTCAGAGACAAAAAAATATTTTCGTTCCAGTCTGGGGATATTGCCAACGTTACAGTTGATGGTCAGTCTTTTAGAAAGGCAGCCAACGATTGGTATACTGAGGCGGACGCTGGAAAATTTTCACCTGACGGGAAATTTACTGGGAAGGCGGGCGAGCAACCCAGCCCAGCATCCCATATTCGCGGACTTGTGGTAGACCTCGAATACGCCAGGGCCGAGGATATCGTCGAGGATCAAAAGAAGTTAAGACTACCCAAAGCACCCAAACATCAGGTCGTGCTAGTTCCCACTTCAGGCGTGGCCCCGATCGCCGTGGATGCTTGGCTTGGAACGGGAAGTGATTCTGAAGCAATCTGGCTCAAAATATCGGATTCAAGTCGTGTTTATAAAGTTAAGAAATCGGTACTCGCTGGCCTGACCCCACAAGCAGCCAAGCCGCCCGTTGGTGACGAAATTACAAATCCCACACCTGACGTTTCAAATTAGAAAAAAGCTCTATCAAAAAAAAGGAGCCACCTTCACAGGTGGCTCTTAATAAATCCGTTAAGCATACTCGCCCCACCGTGTTTCTTTGTATGGATTTAGCCGCCAGAAACCTCGCCTGAGGCTTGTCTTGCCAAGCGCATCGCAGGCTCCGGCAACACCGTTCCCATTAAAATAACAATTACAACACTGACGGCGACAACGATCGTTGTGACCAAAGACCGTCTTGGCTTGATTAACGCACCCAAGACAGGGGTAGCATCCATCATGAACATCCGCACGATGATTCGCATATAGTAGTATAGAGAAATCGTGGAGCCGATGGCTGCAACAACGATTAAACCAACAAGATTCGTACTGAGGGCGGCATTAAAGACGTAAAGCTTGCTGATAAATCCAACTGTGGGCGGCATCCCACCAAGGCTGAACATGAACACGGCGAGAGCGACAGCCGCCCGTGGATGCTGCTTGGAAAGACCCGTCAGGTCATCGACGATAATATTTTCGCAGCGCTCATTTTCAAGCCACATAACAATAGCGAACGCCCCAAGGCTAACCGTAACATAGGCTATTAGATAAAATAAAATTGATGGCACAGATAAGCCTGCGCCAGATCCGCTCATTGATGCCAAAGCCAAAGCCATGTAGCCGCTGTGCGCGATTGATGAGTACGCCAGCATCCGTTTTAGGCTCTGTTGAGCCAGCGCCATGATATTAGCCACCAAAAGCGACGCCGCCGCCATAAGACCAATTGTCGGCAACCAAACGCCATGCACTCCATCTAAGCCATTTTCGAAAACACGAAGGGCAGCAACAACAATCATGACCTTCATAGCAGTGGCCATAAAGGCTGTAAGACCCGTCGGAGCCCCTTCATAGGCATCTGGCGTCCACATGTGAAATGGAACTAACGCCATCTTAAATCCTAAGCCTGCAATCGTAAGAACCGCACCAAGCTCAATCCATGGATGTGCGCTAATTTTTCCAATGGAGGAGCTGATTTCAGAGATGCGAAGACTACCTGCCGCGGCATACAAAAACCCAAAACCTAATAGCAATACCGCAGCTGCGATCGAGCCAAGAACAAAATATTTAATTGCGCCTTCTTGTGACAATTTTGTTGGCTTGGTGTAACCAATCAGCGCGTACACCCCAATTGAAGCCATTTCAAGACCTACAAACAAAGTGACTAAATCATCGGTCGCAACCATGGTCAGCATACCAGCCAGCACCATATGAAACAGAGCAATAATTTCACCGCGGAAAAACTTCTCGCTCATATAACTTTCGCCCATAAGAAGCGACACCACTAATGCGCTAAGGACAATGAGGCCCTGCCCCCAGAAACCAAGACGGCCAGCAGCTAAACCGCCACTTAGATAGATCTCGCTGGCCCCACCCGCTGACTGAAATTGATGAACAATGGCAAGCAAGGCCACGCACATGGCCAGCAAATTCAGGGTGTAGTTAGCTTTTGTCGTGTTCGCTCGCGTCACGCCCATAAGCAAAGCGACCAATGATGTCACAACGAAAAATAAAATCGGGAAAGCAGAACCATAAAATGGGACCGTAACCTCTGGGATTTGAAAATTCACGGTAAAGCTCCTTAATTCGCGGTCTTGTCGGCCATATCACGGCCCATTCGATAATCAAGACTATAGTTTTTATAATTCTTAGCTAGTCGCTCAATGGAAGGTTTGGTCTTATCGATGAATGCGTTCGGGAAAACCCCCATGAGCACTGCAAGTATTGCGAGGGGAACCAGATAGCCAAACTCCTTTGGACTTAGGTCTTTAAGCTCCTTGTTTTCGGGGTTGTCGAGGGGTCCAAACAAAATTTTTCTGCAAAGGGTTAACATATAAACTGCACCAAGAAGGACACCCAGAGAAGCCAACATTCCCGCCACAGGAGAGGCTTGAAATACTCCGTTCAGGATTAAAAACTCGCCGACAAAACCGCCCGTTCCCGGAAGCCCAACAGAGCTCATCGTTGCCACAATGAGTATTGTGGCAAACCACGGCATATTGTTAGCCAGCCCGCCAAAATCCGCCAGCATGCGGGTGTGTAGTCGCGCATAGATCGCACCAACTAGAAAGAAGAGCGCTCCGGTTGATATACCGTGATTAATCATGTGATAAGTTGCGCCAGTCAGCGCCTCAACACTCAGGTTACCACTCGCCATCACGGCAAATGTTCCGATCACAACAAACCCTAAGTGAGAGACCGAGGAATACGCCACCATTTTCTTGGCATCAACCTGCACCCAAGCCGTGAGGGCACCATAAATAATACCGACGACGCCACAAAAGATAAGTAGCGGCGCCCACTGCACCATGGCCTCAGGGAACATGGGTACGGCAAATCTCAAAAGGCCATAGGTGCCCATTTTCAAAAGAACACCAGCAAGGATTACAGAGCCAACGGTTGGAGCTTCTACGTGTGCATCAGGCAGCCATGTGTGAAACGGCCACATTGGCACCTTGATCGCAAACGCTACCGCAAACGCACCAAACATCCACATCTGCGCAGAAAGTGGCAACTTAACCGCATAGAGATCTAGCAAACTTGTAGAGTAAATCCCTGTTTGGCGAAAGTGCGCGAAGTAGAGAAGAATGGCGGCCGCCAACATTAACAGTGAACCTAAAACTGTATAAAGGACAAATTTCGTTGCGGCATAGATTCGACGCTTACCACCCCAAACACCAATAATGAAGTACATGGGAATCAGCATGGCTTCCCAGAAAACGTAGAAGAAAACCAAATCCATGGCAACTAGCGCGCCGATCATGCCCGATTGCAAAGCCATAAGCAGCGCCAAAAAAGGCTTCTGGCTAGCGTCCTCTGAGTTACCCCACTGACTGAGCAGCACAAGTGGTAGTAAAAACGTTGTCAGCACGACTAACAGCAAGCTTAAACCATCGACCCCAACAATGTATTTGACTCCCAAACTCGGAATCCACTCATAACTTTCCACAAACTGCAGCGCAGCCGAAGAGCCATCAAACCAATACCAAACGTGCAACCCAGCAAGCAAACCGAGAATTGCCGAACCCATTGCAACCCATCGGGCCATCGCGAGGGAAGGAGCAGCACTAATGACAACTGTAGCCAGCAGTGGCAAGAAAATCAAAAAAGACAAAATATGGGAGTTTATAAACTGCATAAATAAGCAAATCCTTAAACTTTACGTTAGCTGAGGACCATGACTGACAACAAGCAAGCCAGCCCAACAACGAGCACCATTGCGTGACGGTGTACAGAACCGGTCATTTTAAAGCTGGCACTTCCAGCTACAAATCTACAAAGTTCGCCCACCGCGTTGACCGCCCCATCGACAATTTTTACGTCAACAAAAGCCCACAAAAATTCCGCCATGTCTCGCAGAGGTTGGACAATGTTCGCAAAATAGAACTCATCGACGAAGTACTTATTCGAGAGCGTGTTATAGACGCCCGATAGTGACTCTTTCCACCTACCAAGAACCGCGGCAGGACCTCTGCCGTATAACGCGATTGCCGTGCCGGAGGCTATCAACATCACGACTACGGATGCCGCCATCAGCGTCATTTCAAGTGAATGGCTATAACTAGCTTCTAGGAATGACCAATGTTCATGGGCAGATTCTGGAATCATCATTACTGGCTTCAAGTATTCTTCGAAGATATTGTGGCCACCCAGAACATGCGGCACCCCCAAAAACCCTACCCCTGCGCTCATAATTGCCAAAATGACCAGTGGCCCCCACATACCGGCTCCGGTTTCGTGCGGCGTGTGATGATGATCATCCTGACCATGATGAATTGCCTTGGTGTGCGCATCGTTGTGACTATCGTGTCCATGACCGCCGCGGTGTTCGCCGTAAAATGTCAGGCAAAGCAACCGAACCATATAAAATGACGTACAGCCTGCGGCCACGGCACCAATTCCCCAGAGGACTGGGCCGCCGCCAATATAGGCTTTCCATAAAATTTCATCTTTCGAAAAGAAGCCAGCAAACGGCGGCATTCCGATAATTGCAAGCACACCAATTAAGAATACCGCGTGGGTGATCGGCATATACTTACGAAGACCGCCCATCTTAAACATGTCTTGCTCGTGATGCATGGCCACGATAACAGACCCGGCGCCGAGGAACATTAACGCCTTGAAACAAGCGTGGGTAAATAGGTGGAAGACTCCAGCACCAAACGCACCTACGCCGCAAGCTAAAACCATGTACCCAAGCTGGCTGACCGTTGAATACGCCAGCACTTTTTTAATATCAGACTGAACAAGTGCGATGGTCGCGGCAAATAACGCCGTGAGAGCGCCCACAATCGCGACAACCTGCATGGTCATTGGCGAGAGATAAAACATGAAATTAAGACGCGTCATCATATAGATACCGGCCGTCACCATGGTCGCCGCGTGGATAAGTGCGGATACTGGCGTAGGTCCAGCCATCGCGTCAGGAAGCCACACATAAAGAGGAAGCTGCGCTGATTTACCAGTGGCGCCAATAAAGAGACACAGAGTGATCCAACCAACCGCACCAAGTTTTACGGCGTCCAAAGGAGTCGAACCGATTATTTCGCGTAGTTCGGTAAAACTCACCGTACCAAAGTGGCGATAGGTCAAAAAGATACCAAACAAAAAGCCAATATCGCCGATGCGATTGACCAAAAAGGCTTTCATGCCCGCTGCAGCATTATTGTCATCTTGAAACCAGTAACCAATCAAAAGATAAGAACACAGCCCCACACCTTCCCAGCCAACAAACATCACCATCAAGTTGTCACCCATGACCAACTGCAGCATCATAAAAACAAACAAATTGAGATAGGTGAAAAATCTGGAGGTCGATGCCTCTTCATGCATATAGCCGCCGGCATAGATATGAATCAGCGTGCCAATGCCGGTAACCACAAGCATCATCAATCCCGAGAGGCGATCAACGATGTATTTAAACGGAGCATGAAACTCACCTGCGTCTAGCCAATTAAACGCCAAAAAGGTTTGCGGCTCTCCACCAGCTTTCATCATTTGAATAAAAATGCTGACGGCGGCACCAAATGAGACCGCCATTGCACCAACAGCCACCAAGTGGCTAACCAGCTTTGGAGATTTCCTCAGGACGAGACCGTTTAAAACCGCCCCAACAAGCGGGGCCAATAGCATGATCCACAACATCATCAGTCAAACCTCCCAATCACCCGCGGAGCAATCTAAGAATATCCGTATTCACTGTGCCGTATTTTCTAAACAGGGCAATCACCATCGCTAAACCAACGGCAGCCTCACAAGCAGCAACCGTTATCACAAACAAAACCATAATCTGTCCGTCAAGATTGCCAATTGAGCGTCCAGCTGCAACGAAAACCAAATTAACCGCATTGAGCATGAGCTCAATTGACATCAACACCATGATGATATTGCGTCGAAAAAGGGCGCCAAAAAGACCTAACGTAAACACAACGCATGCGAGCATGAAGTAAAACTCAACAGGAACCACGACACACCTCTCCTTCAATCTCTTGCTAGGACCGGTTGATCTTTTTTATCTTTTTTCGCAATAACAACGGCGGCGACGATGGCCAGCAAAATAAGCACCGAAGCCAGCTCAAAAGGCCAGATATAATCCGTGAGTAGCTTCATGGCGACCATGTAAGTGTTACCGCCTTCTGCTTCGATCACCTTGACATCGAGTGAACCATCACCCAGGCCCGTAGGTTTTCCTGCAATCGAAAATCCAATCATGATCAACATACTTAGGAGGGAAACAAAAAGGCTTAGGGCCTCTACCGCATTAAACCTTAGACCCCGCAGTTGCTCAGGCTGTAAATTTAGAAGCATGATTACGAACAGAAACAAAACCACCACAGCACCGGCGTAGACTAGCACCTGAATGGCGGCAACAAAGTGACTTTCAAGGCTCGCGTAAACAGCAGCCAGAAGAAACAAATCGACCACGAGAAACACCGCACTTTTCACCGGGTGCTTTGAGACTACAACGAGCAGGGAAACTAGCGTGATCAGACCGGCAAGCGCATGAAATACACCATAGGACATTAAGGCTGAAAACTCTGGCATTAAGACTCCTAACTAAATCTAACGGCAGCCAACACAACAGCTGTCGCAAGCACGTTAATCAATGCGAGGGGAATCATGTACTTCCAACCAAGACTCATAAGTTGGTCATAACGAAATCGCGGAATAGTCCAGCGCACCCAAACATAAAGCCACATGAAAAACGCCGCCTTCATCAGTAAAGAACCAAAGCCGATGGCTGCTCCAACCCCTGGAAAACCAACCAATTGATCCAAAGACCTGACATCAAAAAACGGCACTTGCCATCCACCCAGGAATACCGTCGAAGCCAGGCAACTTAGGACAAACATGCTAACATATTCGCCCAGGAAGAACGCCGCAAACTTGGTCGAGTTGTATTCTGTATGAAAGCCCGCAACCAACTCGCCCTCGGCCTCTGAAAGATCAAACGGCGTCCTATTGGTCTCAGCAAACATGGCAATTAAAAACAGGATAAACGAGATGGGAGACAAAAATATACCCCACATCCACACATGGCTTTGCGCCTCAACAATTTTGTTAAGATCAAGGGATCCATAGATCAAAACAATTGGAATCAACGACATGCCTAGTGGAATTTCATAGCTAATCATCTGCGCGGAGGCACGTAGAGAACCAAGCAGTGCATATTTATTATTTGACGCCCACCCAGCAATGGTGACCCCGTAGACTGCAAGGGAGCTAATCGCCAAAATAAAGAGAAACCCCACATCCACCCGGACAACCGACATCGGAATGGTCTGTCCAAAGGCTTGGATGTCAGGACCATAGGGTATGGCCATGGCGATGAGAAACGCGGGAAACACTGAAAAAACGGGGGCCAAGTGGTAAAAAGCTTTTTGCGCTCCAGTCGGCACAACTTCTTCTTTGAAAATTAGCTTAATGGTATCGGCGAGAGCCTGCATTACGCCATAAATACGAAAACCAAATAGACCCACGCGGTTTGGGCCTTTCCGCCTTTGCATAAACGCCGGGATTCGCCGTTCAACTAGAAGCATCACGGGCGGCACCTGCAAAAGGATCACAGCTAAAATTGAGAATTTTAAGACTGTTGCAATAAACTGAACCGTAAACTCGTCTGCTGTCAATCCCATTCGAGAGCACCTCGCTTAACAACGTAAATGTATCCAGCGACCAAAATCACCATGAAGATTACGATTTCAATCACGCCAAACCACCCCAGCTGCGGGAAAGCCTTGGCCCATAGATAGAGAAATATTGTTTCGATATCAAATAAGATGAAAAGAATGGCGGTCAGATAAAACTTCACGCTCATTTTCTCACTGGCGCTTGTCACCATCGGCACGCCGCACTCAAATGGCTCGCTCTTCACGGCACTTGGCTTCTTGGGGCCAAGAAAAGCCGCCATGCCGCTTAGGACTCCTCCAAGGACAACCCCAAAAGCTAACGCGATTAAAACAGGAATGTATGGGTTCATTTGTCTCCACCTGCCAGAAATTCTGGTAAACTATGTCCCAAGTTTAGATTTAACACTTTAAGGTCAACGTCACCGATGAGCGTATCTCCAAAAAAGGATAGATTTCTCGTACTCGGAGCAGGAAATTTCGGCACCTGCTTGGCCTGTCACCTTGCCGGCCTTGGCTGGACGGTTGACCTTTGGTCAAGATCCAAAACCTTGGTTGACAGCATCAACAGCCAGCACAAAAATCCCAAATATCTTAGCACGATTACCTTAGCACCCACGATCCATGCGATCAACCACATCAATGCAGAAACAATAAACGATTACGCCGGTATTATCGTCGCAGTACCCATGCAAGCTGTGCGTGAAACTCTGCAGATTTTTGCTCAACATTTAAACACATCTCCCCTTCTCGTGAGCGCTGTGAAGGGTATTGAAATCAGCAGTTCGAGCTTTTCATTGGATGTGATTGCAAGTGTCTTAGGAAAACCAATTGCCGATCAGGCGGTCGTTCTATCTGGACCAAGCTTTGCAATTGAAGTTGCTCAAAAACTACCCACTGCCGTTGTAGCTGCCAGTAAAAACATCAGCAGAGCTGAGCAGGCGCAGCGGCTTTTTCACAATTCATTTTTCCGCGTATATACTTCTGAAGACCCGGTCGGTCTTGAAGTGGCAGGAGCCCTGAAAAATGTCATCGCCATTGCCGCTGGCGCTTGTGCGGGCTTAGGTCTGCAAATGAACAGTATGGCAGCCCTGATGACGAGGGGCCTAGCCGAAATCACCAGGATAGGCATCAGACTCGGAGCCAATCCCCTCACGTTCCAAGGACTGGGAGGAGTTGGCGATCTCATCCTAACCTGTAGCTCAAGCAAAAGTCGGAACTATTCGCTTGGTTTTCGGCTGGGCCAAGGCGCAGCAGTGGATGATGCTTTGGGACAGCTGGGATCAGTAGCAGAGGGTTTCACGACGGCCAAAGCTGCCCACAATCTGGCACAAAAAGTCGGAGTCGAAATGCCTATATCTGAGCAGGTCTTTCAGGTACTTTACGAAAAGAAACCCGTGAAAGAAGCCCTCATTGATTTGATTAATCGCGACGCAAAAGCGGAGTTTACGGTCTAAACCATGGCGACACCCCTCAATCAACCTCACAATGTTGCTCTCCTGTCTATTGGCACCGAATTAACCTCCGGTGAAATCATTAACTCCAACGCAGCGTGGTTGGCTTCCCGCATCACAGAATTTGGCCTCAATTGTGACACGCAAATCACCGTTCCCGATCGTAGAGATCTCATGCATTGGGCCCTGGAGGAAGCCATGGACGATCATGGTATCGTCATCGTAACTGGCGGCCTTGGTCCGACATCTGACGACTTCACCAGAGAGGTCATCGCAACGTCTGCAACCACCAGACTAGTGTGGAATGAGGACGCATGGGAGCAAATCAAAAAGCGCCTTGAAAGCGTTGGAGCACCAATTGTTGAGTCCAATCGGCGCCAGGCATATTTCCCTGAAGGTGCTGCTATTTATCCCAATAACCACGGCACTGCCGCAGCCTTTAGTATGCGATGCGGGCGCTGCATTATCATTGCCCTGCCAGGTCCTCCGCAAGAAGTTGAAGGACTCTGGAAAGATTATTTGAAGGATTTCATCGCTACCCTCGCCCCTGCTTCAAAAAGCCTGAAGCCCCTGCGATGGCGTTGCCTGGGTGTCAGCGAATCAAAACTTGGCGAAATTGTCGAGGACGCATTAAAAGACAGTGCCTACTTGACGGGTTACCGCGCACATATGCCCTACATAGACGTCAAAGTATGGGTCCCTGAAAATCGGCAGGTAGAATTCGATACTAAATGGCAACCTAAACTCCAATCGGCCATCTCACCTTGGCTCGTGAGTCGTGATGGAGATGACACAGCGGAAAAATTCAGGCAATCCTGCCCCCTAGCCGTCCCGATTTATATTCTAGACAGAGCTACGAGAGGCTACCTAGCCAAACGCGTCTACTCGGCGCCACTTTCACCTGGCTGTCAGCTCACAGTTATCACAAGTGACAGTGCATCACCCATGCCCACGGTTGAACAAGGCTGCATGGTTGTCACCATTTCTGCCAACCATGACACCGGAGCCTGGCAATTGGTTTTGACCGGTGAAGGTCCACATGAAAGCTTCACGGAGCAAACCCGGTATAAGGGGAAAATTCAGAGTGAACGACTCGTGGCCTATATTGGCGAAAAAACCATGCTTCGATTGATTGATTGGCTTGCAAGCACTCGCTAAGTTCTGACTGCGAATTCCTCTCAATCACACGTGCCTTGCAAGATTCACCGAGAAACATCCTTGAGTTTATACTTCACAACTAATTCTTTAGAACTTGCAGAAATCAACGCAGGTAAAAGCTGGACCTCGCCATTGATGACCGCATAGTCTCTGGGTTCAAGCATAACTCCATCGAGAATGACTCGACTGACGGACGCAAAATTGAGGTCGTCAATTTTAAACGCTGAATTGGCGATGGACTCTACGGAGCTTACGAGCGCATCGAAATTGAGGGACCAATCAAGGTCACAAACATCAAAGACCCGTCCACCAGTGATCCTTGCGAGATTTTCGTACGCCACTCCCTTTTCTACCAAGCAGTTAGGCTTACTCACGTCGCCACGAAAAGCAAAGATTACAGGCTTTTTACTGGATATCTGTGCAACTAATCCCTCCAAAAAATTGGTATCTGTGACAGATGCCGCATTATCATCTGTTACCACGACCAACACTAATCTTGCGCCACTTCGCAAAGGGACTGAACCACCATTAAGCAATCCTTTGGCGATGACTAACGCATCCGAACTATTCACAAATTTATTAATCTGAACATGGCCGGCTGTGAGCGCATCTGGTGATAATTTGATAACCGACTCATCCGCTACTAGGGACAGCCTGGTACTCTTGGTGAGATTAGTCAAAAATCTACCAAAGTTCTGCTGTACCTTTGCTATTTTATCCTTCCTCACTGAATCAGAGGTATCAATCAACCACAGAATATCAACGAGACCCCTATTGGGGTCGATTGCAAATTTTTTTTCCTTGGTTCCTTGATCCTCACTATCTCCACGGCCGCCGGATTGGCTCGTACCACTGAGTTTTTGCCCGGATCCTGCAAACTCTTGATTAGAGCAGGATACTAGAATCATGGATAGCGTCAGAGGCACCACAAGCTTTTTGCTCACATTCATCACTACCCTCCAAGCTCACGGTAGAGCGCAATCTGAATTAAAAATCGGAAATCCTGGCGCGAGACTTTAGTTTATTTTTTCAAAAAAACACTGCTAGAGATGCTTGCGATCCCCAGCTATTCAGTCACTGTATTAATTGCTGCTTTTCGAGGATCAGCGAAAGTTTCTCTCGAAGATTAATTAACAAAAAAATCAATGATTTTAGAATTATACGACATCTCTTTAAGTTCCCTACAAAGTACGCCGACCCTCTCCTCAGGAAGGAGCCCGGCGTGAGTTTAAGAATTTTTAAATTTATAAGTTTTTTGGCCGTCATGGGGTTCTTCTATAATTCGTGTTCCAATTCGGAATTTGCTGGCTCTACACAAAACGGAATAAACCGCGACTGTAAAAAAAATCCAAAACTTTGCGATAATTCCGGAGGCGGCGGCGTATCCGTGGATGGCGACACAAGTCAAAGAGATATTCAAAAAAATGAGGCCGTGTTAGCAGTGCGGGATATGTCATGTGCATTTTGCCATGCTCAGATCGCTTCAAACGTCATAAGTGACTTTGCAATTTCAACAGATGAAACTAGCGCCGAGCAAACCTTCCGCAAAGTCATGTACCAAGTGAACCAT
>JBAXLR010000006.1:0-40168 GCA_037134655.1 bacterium
CAATAAATGCAAACAGCCAATTAAATAACCGACAATTCATTCACCACCCGCCATAACTGTCTCGGACGTCTTACGATCCTTCAGCATAATTTCAAGCTCTTCTAGCGTTAAAAACGCTCCACCATCACGACCTTTGCCATGGTATATCCACCACATCACTGCATTCATTCGGGCGACATCAATTTTGGTCAAAGGTGGAGCATCTGTGGGGGCTTTGATCTCTTTGTACATCCGGCTAATAATGCGTTTACCAAACCCGCCTTGAATTAGACGAAGCCGCCAGTCGCCACGAACTTGGTGTGAAGAATTAGGTTTCGATGCAACAATCGTATGAACCAGCCAGGTTGATGTTGCTTCGTCGGGCACGACCACAACGCCATGGAGATGACCGAGATTTTTCCAAGGGGCTGGATCACTGCCACCCATATTCAAGAGATTTTGAATCTTCTCGAGACGGGCACGCTGATTTTCAATCGAACGTTTACGCCAGAAGAAAATTCTTAGGGACCAAAGATTCTTTTCAACTTTTCTAAGTAAGTCCGGGAGTGTCCCCGAAAGAGCGCTTACGACCAACGATGCATGTTCCGGCGCGACCAGCATCCCATCGCGGGTGGTCTTCTCGCCAAGAATTGCGGCCAACTCCTGGACGAAGTCACTGGCTCGCTTGCGATCTCGGACCGGACCGAAAACGTGTTTCAGCCCCTCTTCCATGGGACCCACGGCAACACGCAGGTTGCCATTTCGGTCTTCATAAATACCGATCGTATTCACTACGCGCTGGTGGAGTATGCTCGGGTCGACCCCTAATTTATGTTTATCAAGGCCATCGCACTCCGCCATCAGGGCGCCAAAAACCGACGCGGTTCTGGTGGCCTGTAAATCATAACTACGCAGAGTTAACTTAAGAATCTGGCGCGGAATCAAGTCGTGCTTTTGCAGCTTGTCGATTTCTTTTTGCAGTGATGTGGCACCACTAACCAGAAGTAATCGACGCTCATGATCATACAAATAGAATACACCGGCGCTGTTGGGTAGCCCCCGTAATTTTTCCGGTGGCACTGCCCAGCCAAGGCGCAGAGAAGAATCCAGATCCCCTTGAAGCCTTATAGCTTGCTCAACGCGCGTGATAGACCTCTCACGCAACTTTCTGGCGAGCACCTTGAAAAGCTCCCACGTTTGCATCGCGTCAGCCTCGGCTCGATGGAACTGGTCACCAGCCAAGTTAAAATGACGGCTAAGTCCTTTTAGCGACTTGTCAGGCGCCTCCGGACAAAGCTTTTCGACCAACAAGTGGGTACAAAGGAAAAAGTTCGACAAATCACGATTCAAGGTTTCTTTGGCAAAAAACCGCAAGAAGATTAGATCACCAATGGTGTTATGACTGACCAAAATGCTGTCGCCAATAAACTCAGCAAAATCGGGAAACACCTCGTGGATGACGGGAGCGTCCGCCACCATCTGGTTAGTTATTCCCGTCATCTTTCTCACGATTGGCGGGATACTGATCATGGGATTTACGAGGCTATAAAACCTATCAACAACCTCACCATCTTTAATTTTGAGCGCACAGATTTCCGTGATCCCATTACGCTCGGGATTACCCCCGGTAGTCTCGATATCAAATACGATAAACGTCGAGCGCTCCAGACTTTCGCTGATAATTGCTCTTAATTTTGGATCAAGGTTGGCGCCTATCCCGCCCGATTGAACGGGACGCTTTAGCCCACTACCTCTGCGGCCACTTTCGCCCGATCGGCTTCGATGGCTGGATTTACCTTTGCTACCAGCGGTCGACTTGGGCCCTCTGCGAGGACCTAACGACCCTGTTTTTTCTTTATTTTGAGAATCACTAACTCGCGTCATTACCTACCGTGGCCCAAATTATCTGCCTACTATTTAGGCGTTTAAAGATTCTTCGAGCAGGCTTCCTATCACGAGTAACCCCCGGGACCAACCGTAAAAAGTTAATAAAAAAGCGGACCAATTAGATCCGCTTTTTTAAACATAATTTTAGGATTCTAGAAAACCTCAGCCCACCTTTTTTAATGGTTGGCCTGGGTTACCCTGGGGGCCCTGATCCTTACGATTTTTGGCCATGTTTTCTTGCTTTTCCTGGTTGTGTTTTTGAACATCCTTATCGTGCTGTTTCTTGTGCTTCATCTTATCTTTTGGACTACGATCACCCATGTTATATCTCCTTGTCACCGTTTAATTTACTAAGGTTGTTGGGGCTTATCATCAACTCCCCATTCCAGAAGGAAATCGGAAAATTCCCCAAAAAACTTTAGCGTTATGCCCAATTTTTGGCCTAGCCCATTGTTTTTAATGGAATTTTTTGCCGCAGATAAGCTAAATTGGTACCACTTGAGGTCGCAACTTGCTAAAATTTAGTTGTTTTTATCACTTCTTAGCCACCCTTTGAGGACCGTCTTACCCGTGACCACTATCAAACGCCTCGGTGTTCTCATCGCCATATTCACTACTGTTGTCGGCCTTGATCAATGGAGTAAGAGTTGGGCCATCAATTACCTAAAGGGCTTTCCAACCCAACAATACCTAAACGGTTGGCTTTTGCTCCTTTACGCTGAGAATACCGGAGCCTGGGGAAGCATGGGCTCAGGAATGAGTGATACCTGGCGATTTTGGATCCTGACGGTCATGCCGTTTATATTTCTTGCTGGTTTGACCTGGTACACCATTTTCTCAGAGGAACTGAAGCCCTATATGGTTTCGTCTTACGGCCTTGTGATAGCTGGCGGGCTTGGCAACTTAATTGACAGAGCAGCTCACGGCTACGTTGTTGACTTTCTTTGGGTCGGAATCCCAAACGTCATAGGCACCAACATTTTCAATATTGCGGATGTTGCTATTATGGTCGGTGTCATTACCCTCCTTGTGGCGCATTTCACTATTGAACGTCGTCAGGCCGCGAGTTAATCCTCCTAGGCAAACTATTCGGCGTTCGTTCGCGGCCAAGACAATTTATAGCATTGGAAATTTGAAACATGTTTTCTGCGATGGAATTTAAAAACAATTGCCTTTACTTGGTTGACCAAAGACTCCTCCCACATACGGAACATTGGCTAGAATGTGGAAGTCTTGAATCTGTCGCAAAAGCCATCGAGGACATGGTGGTCCGCGGGGCGCCGGCAATTGGCTGCGCTGCAGCCTGGGGCCTGGCCATTGACGCCTTAAACCATCGC
The DNA here is from genome assembly GCA_037134655.1 of bacterium. Classification (GTDB taxonomy): domain Bacteria; phylum Bdellovibrionota_B; class Oligoflexia; order Oligoflexales; family RGVZ01; genus CAMDKS01. The sequence continues at coordinate 3,204 of JBAXLR010000006.1, forward strand.
CATCTTAACGAATGGTCTGAGTATAAATTAATATTTGAACAAAGTGCTAAGCGCTTGGCTGCAACGCGGCCAACCGCAGTAAATTTATTTTTTGCGCTCAACAGCATGAAGTTAAAGTCTTCCAGCTTCAAAAATAGTGACCCCATGGAACGGGTGGCTAGCGACCTAACAAATTTAGCTGAAAAAATAACGTCGGACGATATAAGGACCTGCAAAGCCATCGGCGAGCATGGTGCAACTCTCGTCAGCCAGCCGATAAACATTTTAACGCACTGCAACACCGGCAGTCTTGCTACTGCAGGTTATGGCACTGCTTTGGGAATTATTCGATCGCTTCACGCAAAACAACGTGTCAAACACGTCTGGGTCGATGAAACAAGACCCTACCTGCAAGGATCAAGGCTAACCGCGTTTGAGCTCTCCCACGACCAAGTTCCCTATAGCATCATCTGCGACAACATGGCCGCTTATCTTATGCAGCTAAAAAAAGTCGACATGGTTGTGGTCGGGGCAGACCGTATCGCAACTAATGGCGATACCGCCAACAAAATTGGGACCTACGGTCTTGCCGTATTGTGTAGGCATCATAATATTCCGTTTATAGTGGCAGCGCCGAAGACCACGTTAGATTATGGCATTGCATCTGGCGAACAAATCCCCGTCGAGGAAAGACCACCCCAAGAACTACGCGAAGTCAACGGCGTCCCTATAACCCCCAAGAATGCTAGCGTTTGGAACCCATCATTTGACGTGACTCCTGGTAACCTCATTCACGCGATTGTGACAGAGGATGGGGTTTTCCTTGGCCCAAATTTTAAATTTCACGCTTAAACTTATCTTGACTAAACTCTATTGAAGAAACTTCAGATGCCTTGTCTGAGATCTCTTCCCATTTTTTCTCTTTAACATCCTGCTTACCACGTTTTGCTACTTTGATCTTCTTGCCGCGGACGGGTTCAGCATCACCACTAAGTGGATCTGCTAGTTCGGGAGTCATACTCTCTAATTCACTCTTGGGCATTGACATTAATGTTGGCTCTAAACTCACTTTTTGGCCAACACCAACCTGGGCCAAAGAAGAGACAAGCTCGTCGTGATCCCCAGGCAAATGACCACGATCCGCAAATTGCCGATATTCAGCTGCTGCCCTTCGATTTCGAATGAACGAAAAAACAAACCAAGCAATCACCAAGATCCCAACAATACTCAGGATCCATGTCAATTCTTGTGAAGGAACTGGATTTGGTGAATCTAGCTCTAAGGAAGCTAATGTCTCCCATGCAAGATTGAAAACTTGCGACTGTACTCCCTCGGCATTTGGCTCAAAGTTTTCAGCCGCATCTGTGTAAGTTATCAAATAATGATTTGTCTCACTGGATGCGAGAACGTGTGCCTGCATCATCTTTCGACCTGAACCCAGGAAATCTGTGTAAAACATCAATGCTTTCCGGCCATCAGCCAGGTCAATGGGCTGACTATTTCTTAGGGTGTAGGCATCAATGGTCGGCGATGCTGCTGGAAAGTCTTTAATGATTTTTTCAGCAAACTTCTCCGCCGTCTCTTGGTTAATGATCTTAGCACCACTAAAGCGAATCACATTTATATTGCTGGGATACTGCCCCTCTGGAACTGGAGCGGCCAAGGTGAGGCTCACGCGGTGAACATCCCGCTGGACAATCCAACCCACCGGCGGCTTAATAGAAAACCCTTTACCTTCAATAACAATTCTCTCGCCTTGACTGATTTCAGCGCCCTCTGGAATTTGAACTTTTGCTGCTGGCTGGGCCTCCATTGGCGGCGACTCAGGCTCAATTTTTTCTGCTTTTTTGACTTTTTTTATTCGTTTTTCTGGCGCACTCTCTTTTTTGTTTTGTCCCGGTGATTCATCGCCGGCATTGGAAGGCAGCGCAATGACTGATTCATCGAGCGACGTGCCCGCTGGATCCTCGGAGACAGGCTTTTCTTCAGTGCGCGGTGCATCTTCGGACGCAGCTGCTTGTTCCTCTGAAGCGCCGTCAACCACCTCATTTTCATCCGCAAACAGCACAGCCATATCAGCGCTCCCAGTGAAAAGTAGCGCCGAGATCATAATGACTTTAAAGATATTTATAAAAAACAACACGGCTGTCTCCGTTCAGATAATCTTAAGGTAAAACACAATTCCCGACGCCTACTTAGATGGAATCTTTTTTGGTAAACGCAGCTCCACGACGATCTTGTTCGTGTGATATTCCGTCACTACGGCGCTTCACGGCTGAGACGACAATATCCATGGCACTATCATCTAATTCAAATACGCCATATCGTGCGTGATGCCCCCTGGGCAGACTGTATTTTTTACCCCGAACATTCCAGTCACTGCTGACTTCCTTCGCATCAACTGGAATAGAAGAATCAGGACGATCGACCAGTTCCAAACCATTTTGCCAACGATTAACCGGGTGCCAATATGGCCTTGTAGCGACTCTGTAGACTGCAATGATGCGCCACTCCTGCGCTGACGTTGCAGGCTGTTTGGCAACATGGGCTGATTTACTAACAAACAAGACAATGTCTCCGGGCATGGCATCCTTACCCATAGGACGGTGGAGAACACTGATATCTTGATCGCCACTGGTGGCTAATGTCGCATACTGCTCAGGGGTAAACATCACCATCCAGCTGCGTGGAGCTCGGAAAGCTGGTGCGTCAGCAGAAGCGATTTTGGCGGATGTGATATTACGCTCAAGCCGCTGGATCATGGTCAACGCCGCATCGATTTCTTTACCCTGTCGACGATAGATACGGGCTGCACGCTCTAGCTTGGATGTCGCTTGAGCCGCGAGTGTTTCATTGTCAGACTCAAGCGCCTTCAAAGCCAGAACCTCGCCGTAAAGGTGCATGATATCTGCATCGATCTCATTTAGATGCTCACCAAGACCTCGCAACGTTGCTATTGCCAAGTCAAGATCACCATTTTGGTTAGCACTCAAAGCCTTCATAAAGCCATAGTCGCGATGATGAGGAAAGCTCGCGTGCAGTTTTGTTGCGGCAGCCAGGGCCCCTGGCCAATGTTTTGTGTCAATTGCATGGTGCATATTAACAACATCTAAATTGGGTGAGCCGGGGAATATATTTGCAACATGACCCAAAACATCACCCAACTGATCACCGGGTCCAAACGCGGCCAAATCTGCAAGCATGTTATTCCACTGGAACCAATCCAAGAGAGGCACAACAGAGAATGCCAAAGCTAGCTCTCGTGCCCCTTCAAATCCCCTTCGCGCGCTCATTTGCTCGAACTCCAAACAGTACGGATCGGATCCGAAACCCTGGAGTGCCCTAAAGACCAACCTAGCGGCTGGAACTTGGTCCAAGTGAAGATGAATGATGCCGCGCAAAGCCATAAAGCCAGGGCGCTTATCTATCTGGACTTTACCTAGAGTCAGCAGATGACTGCCTAATGCTTCCAGTGATTCTACGTCATCAAGCTCCGCCAACGCCTCGATCCACGCACGGTAAAATCGTAATGTTGCTGGATGCTCAGGGTACGTGGCCAGGATGGCTGAGGCATGGTCTGCAACCTCTTCAAACCGCTGGTTCCAAAAGTGATTTAGAACCACCATGTACTCTGGCGCGATACCATCTGAGCTAAAGTCAGGACGACTTGACTGTGATTCTAAAAAACGTTCTAACTCTGATGCCATGGTGACCACCCCTCCATTCGCGAACCGAGCAAATCCGGTCGCATCGTTGACCTTACTGACGAAGAGTCATCGGTGGGGTGTATGGTTACTTTACATGGGAATAAAATACCGAATCTCATGCCCGAATGGGCACATAGTGCCTACGGGCAGAGTCATCAAAAAGCCTGACGATTGGGAGTTTTTTCGATTCGCACCAAAACGCGACTAGTGCCACAAGGGGTAATTTAGGCGCGGGCAACCTTGGAGTTACCGCGCGGCAGACGGGCTGATTTGGCATTTGCAGCCAGGTTACCAACTAAAAGCCGCATTTCGTCTGCCCTCTCAATAAGAACATCACGAAAGTTAAAGTAGCAATCATTACAGATAGGTACATCAACCGCTTTTGGATTAACCTCACTCCAAGATACAAGGGCGGCCCAAGCTTGGTCGCTGAACTCACGGCGACTACTTTTGGCATGACTGTCGCAGGATCCACACGTCTGGGTGAAGTGATCGGATGACAGAACCGAAGTGGCTAACTTCTTTTTACTAGAAGCGGTTTTCATAAATTGAATCCTCCCTCTCAATTGACAGCCCCATCCTTTGGGGCTCTTGGAACTCAGTAAAAATCTTACGACTCCCTTTTGAACACATTACAAGCAACGTTAGAGAAACAAGCCTAAGCTCGAGTCCCTGTAGCCATTCCCGAAGCCCGCTTTTTGAGAAGCGTTCTTTCAAGAGTTCCCCAACACAAATTGTCGCGATATGCTCGACCAAGGTTGTTCCACATATCGAGGTGTAGTGTCAATAATTTTTTGACTGGCCGGTCAATTTGCTTTTGAGAGATCGCGAGGCAAGTAAGGTGATTTATCGAAATAATAGCGCAGTATTTCTTGTTTTATGCGGTAGTCCCGCATCTGCTCTGTCTTAAATTTAAGCAGTGGTTTCCAAATTTCATTGGCCTTCGCAGCATGACCATTTCGGTACTGAACCAAACCCATCAAATACTGCACTTCAAATTGTCCCGAGAGATCCTTAACCTGATCCAGATAAATTTGTGCCTGCCGGGCCTGTCCTTGGCGAAGTAGCGCATGCCCCATCACCATAAAGGAACGTCGCTCCTGATGGCCCGTTTGCGCAAACAATTCGATGGCGAGTTTCAGATATTCCACTGCTTTCGGCAAATTAACATTTCGCCAAATATATGAATCCGCCAGATCGACATACACCAGCGAACGCAGACGATCGTCAATGTTCGCAACACCCAGCGTCAACTCGAACCACATGGACGCAACCTCTAACTGCCAAAGCTCTTTGTAAAGTAAGCCAAGCCCCCAATACACACTTGGATGGTCAAAATTCGTATTGATAAGTCGCAGTAGCTCTTTAGCTCCCTTATCAGCGTCAAACCGGCAAGCTTCTCGAACAACCGCTCTCAGAGAGTGTTCACTCCCCCGCATATAAAGAAACTGCAACTTAGCCCGTGCATAAGCCAATTGGTATGCATGTTCGTTCGATAGTTTTTCCGTATCACGCGCATACTCCGCCCAGTTAACGCGGGCTTCTTCGTTACCTATGAGTTTTTTAGCCCAATGATCACGAGCCGCGGTAACCGAGTTACCACCAAATCGCATACCGGTTAAACAAAGAATCTCGTGAATAAGATAATTAATATTCCAAGGGTCTCTGGCAATGATAGGGACCAGCATGTCCATGCTACTTGACCACTCACCTTTACGGTCAAAGTAACTTGCTTTTAGCCATTGAATCTCAGCATCAATGTCAGATAGGGCACCCTTTGGCGCTTCAATACTTTGAAGAATATCCATCGCTTTGTCGGGCTCGTCATGATTCATCAAAAAATTCGCATAACGAAGTCTCGAGCTTTGGCCTTTCGAGTCCAAGCTGTACATCTTGGCATAGTGCTGGCCAGCCTTCTTTATGTGACCCATGCGCATAAACAGCTCAGCCAGATGAAAATGAACATCCCAGTCCTCCGAAAATCTGGCATTTAATGCATTCAGCAGAGATAAGAACTCCACCCGATCACCGTTATCAGCAAGCTGCCGAATCCGTTCGCGACCGATCAAGTACTCTTCCACGCTAACAGCAGCTATCTTCAAACGGGATACCAGAAGGCAAAAGCGAATCTCTGGATTGTCGGGGTGCTGATCATAGGCTGACTCAAACAATTGCTGCGCAGACTCGTAGTCACCACTCCCGAGAAAATAACTACCTATTTTTTGAACCACTGCCGGGTTGTTGCCCGCAACTTTAAGAACGCGTTTGTAGAGTTGAAACGCGATTTCGTGCTCGCCGTGCTCGGTCAAGACCCGCGCCGCGAAGTACAGAGCATTTTCATCAACCTGCCGCTGGTTAAGGATATCTTGCGACAGTGCCCGGGCGGCATCGCGACGAAGCTCGGCTTCAACTTTATCTCCACGCTGCAGGCGATATTTTGCGGTCGCAAGACTCTCGTATATCTGAATTTCAACGGGGGCAAACCCCTTATTCTCCATCCACCAAGCAACCAAAGCCTCAACGGCCCGCTCCGCATCATCAAGTCGACCCATTTGGGCAAATTCGTGAGCCAGTCGTCGATGAGTCTCAAAATTGCCATAAACATTAAATGGAGCCATCAACTCAAATTGCTGAAAGTACTGATCACCCTTAGCCTCATCACCCATATTGTAATGAATTTGACTCAGGCCAAAAAGACTCGGATACCATTGAGGGTCCATGGTCAAACAATGCTCGTAGTGATATCTAGCCCTGTCAAAACTACCCTGTTGTTCACCAGCAAAACCAAGTGCAAACGAAAGTAATGCTGACGGACCAAAATCTGCTGACACCGCCTGAAGCTCTGTAATATGATCAGCATGTCGATCGGGATTTTCGAACATTCTAATAATGACAAAACAAATTTTCGACAAGCCATCATCATGACTCTGCTGTGACTGCTGAAGATATTGTCCGCTGAGTTCAGGAAGCCGTCCGAGCAGGCTCATCAGTTCAATTCTACGTAAATGGATTAAGGTATCGTCGGAGCTCGTGCTCGAAGCAAGAATATCGCGCAAAACACCGTCGGCCTCTTCGTATCGCTTAACGAAGATCAGCTTATTGGCAAATTCAAGTTGTTCGCGTGTATTTTGATCCATCAAACCATTTTTCCAATCCAACCATCGACCGACCTACCTTGAGGACTCGGTGATGTGCTGATTGCCCTTCAACCGGAAAGCTATCGGCAGTTCCTCCAAGAGCTCAAAATGACTGTGGATTTTGCAAAAAAAACCGACCCCAAAGAGGCCCGAAATGACTGGAACTAATCCATTAATTTTTTTAATTACCAACTATCAGTGTTAGCGTTGCTCTCCATGAGATTTCTGGGGTACCATCATACCCATATTCGTATCTCGACATTTTTTTCCAGGAGGCTCTATGCGCCAGTTTTTAGCCATCGCGTTGTTTTTAGCCACGACTGCGGCAAATGCGGCATCAATTCCAATGTATGATTTCCCCCTCAAGAACGGCGCGTCACGAGATGACATTTACAAAATGTCCGACCATAAAAATTCGGTATTTGTGTTCGAAGCCTACCGTCTAAATTGCGGCTACTGTAACGAGAATGCCCCAGCCGTTGATGACCTGGCGGTTGATTACGCAGATAACACAAGAGTACAAGTGCTTGACCTGGGACTTGACACCTCTGACTCAGATTTTGCGGAATGGATCGCACGTCATAAGCCTAATCATCCTGTGGTCCAAGACACTGGACGCCGCGTATTCAATGCCCTTAAGACAAGTAGCGGTGTGCCGCAGGTTTTTGTCGTTAACTGTAAGGGTGAAATGGTTGGAAACCATGTCGGAACATGGGGTGGCGCTGAAAAGAGAATTCGCTCCCTTGTCAATCAAGCACTGGCGACTACCTGTCAATAAATTCAATAGTCATTCGCAATAAAGAATTCCCCCGCTCGAGTTTTGCTCGCGGCGGGGGAACTTTTTTTCTGCTTTAATTTCAGGCAATTAGTTCAAAATCTCAACTTTAAGCTCGGGCGAACGTTGGATGATTTTAAGAGTAGCCTTACCCTTGCAGCCTGCTAGCTTCAAAACCTGGTTGGGTTCAATGACTTTTGCCGGCGACGACGTGTAGCATTGTTGCCTAGCATGAGACGCAGTCACGTCAACCGCTAAACTTTTTTCCGAATCACAGGTAACCCTACCGAGAACCGTACTGGCATTGATATCGGTACGACAACTAGCGATGGTAACCCCATCAGGTCGTGGCGGTGGAAAAAAATCAAGGCGTAGACCAAGGCGTTCTTCCAGATTTCCATCATCGTCAAAACTGACGATCAGAATCACGCCCCCACTACCTGTGGGTTTGGACTGTTGGCCGCCCGAATTACCTCCAACCGAGGATGCTGGCTGAATGCCACCCGCTTCCGGCGTGTCGCCGCCCGCGCGAGCCAAACGACAACCGCCCAAAAACCAAAAAGACGCCAAAATGAAAGTCAATAAACGCATTGAAGACTCGACTTAAAGCGCGATTGTTCCCGCGATTTCAGCACCGACAATCAGTAGATGGATATCGTTAGTCCCCTCATACGTATAAACCGTCTCAAGGTTAGCCATATGTCGCATGGCTTGGTATTCAATCATGATTCCATTACCGCCCAGCATGTCACGACAGGTTCTAGCTATTTCCAAGGCCGCAAGACAGTTGTTCTGTTTTGCCATGGAGACATGGGTGTGATGCAAAGCGCCTGATTGTTTCAGTTGACCAAGCCTAAACGCGAGCAATTGCGCTTGGGTTAGTCGGCTTGCCATGTTAGCAAGTTTGGCTTGAATCAATTGTTTCGAAGCCAACGGCTTATCAAATACAACACGATCCTTAACATAATTGACGGCTTCGTCAAAACACGCCTCGGCAGCGCCAAGGACGCCCCATGCGATCCCGTAACGAGCTTGTGTCAGACATGTTAACGCACATTTCAAGCCAGCCGTCGACTTTGGTAGTAACGCATTTTTGTCAAGTTCAACGTTATCGAAGTATAGCTCTGACGTCACAGAGGCCCGAAGCGAAAGCTTACCGGTCATCTTGCGCGCGGTGAAACCCTTGCTGTTTGTCGGAACGATAAAGCCACGAATACCTTCTGAGGTTTTCGCCCAAACAATCGCAATCTGTGCGAGGTTACCGTTGGTAATCCACATCTTGGAGCCGTTCAGGATCCATTTGTCACCCTTCAACACGGCCGTCGTTTTCATGGCACCAGGATCAGACCCACCGTAAGATTCAGAAAGACCAAAACAGCCAATGGCTTCACCGCGACCTAATTTAGGCAACCACTGGGCTTTTTGTTCTTCACTACCGTATTCATAAATCGGAAACATAACGAGCGCGCCCTGCACGGATGCAAAACTTCGCAATCCAGAATCACAACGCTCCAGCTCTTTCATCACCAAGCCGTAGCTGATCTGGTCCATCCCGGCAAGCCCGTGTCCCTTTAAGTTTCCGCCCAAGATGCCAAGCTCGCCAATCTTAGAAATTTTATCGGTCGGAAACCTCTCATCAAGATAGCATTGGCCAATGATAGGATTAATTTCCTTAGTTACAAAGTCGCGAACCGACTGGCCCACGAGCCTCTGCTCTTCAGTTAAAAGATCATTAATGTGAAAAAAATCAGGAAATGGTGATGTACGCGGAGCCGGCATGCTAAGTGCCTCCTATTTGCAAAAAATACCCGTAACCAACAGCTCATACTGCCACGGGTCTTCGATTGCCGCAATCCCAATTGAAATTGACGTAAAATCAGAATTTTTGGTGTGTTTTAGGGAGCTTAGAAAACACCCTTGAACCACGGCTTGAACCTAGATGCCGCCAGGACTTTTCGGGAAATCAATCCCCAACAACGTGATTCATGACATTCGAAGGCCCAGTTGATGTGCGTATTTATATATCAGCGTGGTCGTAGCAACAATGATACCAGTTGCAATCAATCGCCATTGCCAATCCAACATGAAGCGCTCCGTTAAAATGTACTGCCAAATAAAAATGATCGCGAGCAAAGCCCATAAACTGCCCGCCTTCAGTGGACTTTCCCACAAAATCATCTTCCATGACAGATTGACTGGCCGTCTCTGGCTACCAAGCCCCATCATGCGCACTGGCAGCAGTTGAGGAATAAACCCTGAGACAGATGCCCTGTATTCAGTTGCGAGTGGACCAAGTGCTTCTTGAACCTTCTGATCTTCTATTCGGGCCAGCTGACGGTAAAATGGCGCTAGCAAAGCGACAGCGAGAAGAAACAACCAGGGACTTCTTGTGGCAATCAGCAAACCAAGCATTATTAAAAATCTGGAAAGCAAAATTGGATAGCGAACGATTCTATAGGGACCGCCAAATCCAAACCCAGCCTCACGACTACCCGTATAATAAAAGGCCGCCCATGTGTAAAGGCTGGTGCCAACCGAAACAATAAATAGCCCAAGCCAAAGAGATGCTCGCGTCGTATCTGCGCCAACAAAAGCGAGTGCTGCCAAGGTCGACTCAGCAAACAAAACAAACCATGGTTTCCCAAGCAAAATTTTAACAAAATTCACTAGTACCCCCAATTCGATGCATCACTCTAGAGTCTAGCAGAATTAGTAATTTGATGTTAGCATCGAACGCTCTTTAGGAGGACTTAGCTCACATGAATCATTTGATCGTTTATGCGCATCCAAATACCAAAAGTTTTTCTGGGTTAATTTGCGGACATCTCGCAAAAATATCAAAAAAACATGGCAACAAGGTCTCCATTCGCGATCTTTACAAATTAGACTTCAATCCCGTCTTATCTGCCAAGGATTTTGACTTGCTGCGTGAGGGCAAAACGCCAAAGGACATTCAATCGGAGCAAAAATTTATTGCCAAGGCTGAATTGATTACACTGATCTTTCCACTTTGGTGGACGGGTTACCCGGCAATTTTGAAGGGATGGGTTGACCGCACCCTTCTCAATGGATTTGCCTTTAAACACTCTCCGAAAACGGGCATCACGCCACTATTGAACGGCAAAAAAGTTCAGCTCATCACCACAATGGGCGCATCCGTCACTGAGTACGAAAAAAATGGCTTAATGGATGCTATGGCCATGACCATGGGTGACAATGTTTGGAGTTTTTGTGGCTGTGAAGACGCCGGCATGATCGCATTGGGAGAGATCCCGGGTGCAACTGACAGTGAAAGGCGAAAAATCCTGCGCGAGTTGTCGAAAACACTCGAGCAGGCGCTGACATCTACAAGTAATGCCAAAGGCAAGAAGACTGGTACAAAAAGAAACAAAAGAAACTAGTTTGTATATTTTTAGCCGTTCAATTTTTTAACCCGAAATCTCAAAAAAATCACTTCCAGCGCCGATAGTTCCACGCCCACTGCTCGGGGTACCGAAGAATCATCTGCGATAAATCATCTGCCATGAGCTCGGTAATTTTCTGCTCGTCCGTTTCGCCATGATTTGGCTTTAGCACCTCGGTTGTGAAAAAATGATACCTGCAAAGACCCAGCCGAACCACGTGGATGCCGATGACGGGCATATTTTTTCTTGCCGCCATCATGGCCGGTCCCTGAACGATCTGCGTGCCGGCAATACCCAAAAATTCACAGGTATATCCACTGCTTTTTTTCGCAGGACGCTGATCCATAACGAACCCAAGATGGCTTTTTTGATTAGCCACAGCCATCATCTCCTTTAGTAGAGCCTTGGAGTCGGTCCATAAAACGCGCATACCCAATCGATTTCTAAACTCATTTAATATCTTTGTGAACCAACGCGACCTGCTTGGCTTTGCTAGCGCATAAAAATCCCCTTTTAAAAACTTCGCCGCACAATGCCCAGCCAGCTCCCAGGCTCCGTGATGGGCGGCTATAATGACCACGCCGGATTCTTCCGACGCTTTCTCAAGCATAGCTTTTGCCCTATCCAACCCCTCGATAACAACCTCATCAGGCCGAAAAATATAGCGAATTGTTTCGAGAGCCAAAAAAGCTTGGCAGGTCAGAACTTGCCGGACAAATGCACCAGAAAAGTTAGAGATTGCCGGCAATCCATAAACTCTCTGCACATTCTGCGCGATAATTCTGGCATCGCGTTTACTGAAAAACAGCGTTAGACCTGAGATCAAACCAACTAGAAACGGTAAAAAAGATCGTGGTAACCAAGCGATGGCGCGAAAGAAAATCACAAATCGCGCTCCGATTTAGCGGCTAACATCGCCAATTTGATTAAGCTTTGCCATACCGTTGGCATAGTACTCGTGTGCCTTGTACGACGAACGGACCAGGGGCGCACTGGCGACTGCCAGAAAACCAATTGATTCCGCGTAATCTTTCAACCTGGCAAACTCATCAGGGTGAGCAAAACGTTTGATGGCCAGATGCTTATTAGTCGGCCGCATGTATTGCCCGATGTTGACGAACTCAACTCCAGCTTCGCGCAAATCACCCAGACTTTTTCTCACCTCAGCTTCCTCTTCACCAAGGCCCAGCATGATGGCACTTTTCGTGATCACTCGGTAGTCGGCTATTTGGCGAACGAGGCTCAGGGCTTCAACAGACTGCCGGTAACTAGCCCGAGCATCCCTAACCCTTGGTGATAAACGCTCCACAGTCTCGATATTATGCGCGTAGACTTCCGGTTTTTCAGCCAAGATGGTTTTAATCGCCTCAGGACTGCCTTTGAAGTCGCCGGCCAGAAGCTCAATCACGATACCTGGATTCAGCGTCCGCACTTCACGAATCACACGCGCAACATGGGCAGCTCCACCATCTGGGAGGTCATCACGATCCACCATTGTGATCACGACATACTTTAATTTCATGAGTGCAGAGCTCTCCGCTACCTGCCTCGGCTCATTATCGTCAAGCCAGCCACCTGGATTACCCGTTTTGACATTGCAAAATCTGCAACCTCGCGTGCAAACTTCGCCAAGCACCATGAATGTCGCCGTGTTGGTATTCCAACATTGACCAATATTTGGACATTTGGCTTCTTCGCAAACCGTGTAAAGCTTTCGCCCTCTAAGATCTCTTTTAATATTGAAATAAGTCTCGCCCGTTGGGATGGGTGTTTTCAGCCATGCTGGCTTCCCAACATGAAGAAGGCGGTTTTGTGCCGCTGTATTGCTATTCTCTGTTTTATCAGACTCAGTCACGGTGTACTCTTAATTAGCGGTAAAAAAGCGGAGTTGGCTTGTCATTGCGCAACATGTAACTACGACCCACGTTTTTACCACTGTCATCGTCGGTCGTAAAGAACTTGCGTAACTTGGATTTTATTAATGAAATCAGACTCATTAAAGGCCTTCATAACCACCGTCAACCAGCTAGGTCGAACGCCGAAGGGATTTCAACGCTCCCAGGAAACTCCGCAGGCCACTTTCAAAGCCATCTTCAAGGCCTGTAAACGCACAGTCCACGAAATTTGGGAGATTTATACACAGCGTCGGGAGGAGCTTTCCCGTAAATTAATGAACAGCAAAGAGTCCGTGGTCGCCTACTTATTTGGCTTTCACCTCCCCAATATAGCCAGAGCCAGTGAGCTCTACTACCGATCAAACTCCCGCCATGACTGGAAAGCCAAACTTAAAGGCAAGAAAGTCAGAGTGTACGACATTGGGTGTGGAACTGCAGCCATGTCCCTAGCTCTGGGTGTCACGGGCGATTATTTTCTTATCGACTCCTGTGGGCCGTTACTTGATGCGGCCAAAATTCTTGCTGAGGCCGCGGGGCTAAATGCCAAGACGAGTCGAAAAAATATTGAAGAACTCGAGCCAAAGCATTTCACCTCTAAAGAAGGTGAGAACATGGTGCATATTTATCTGCTCGGCTACGTGTGGAATGAACTGGTGAAGAACGCCCCGGCGCGCCGCAAGCTACTAACTTTGATGACCAATCACATTAAACGAAAAGAGTCCTGTTTAATTTTCGTGGCCGAGCCTGCCTTAGAGTTCATGTCGCGACCAGCAATGGAGCTCCGTGATACTCTCTGCGAAAATGGTTACACGGCACTTTATCCTTGCCCTCACAGTTCACCCTGCCCCATGTTAGAACGCCCTAAGGACTGGTGCTACACCGAAGGCGTCTGGAAACAGCCACCGCTTGCGGAATGGCTTGACGATCAGCTAGACGTCAATCGCTCAAAACATGCCAGTACATTGTTCGCTTTCGCCAGTCCAGCGATGGGTCTAAACTCTGACAACAAACCAATCGTCGTGGGACGGCCAGTTCGCGAAGCAGGTATTGATCGTTACAAAGGATTTTTTGATTACCTACTGTGTGACGAGAATGGCATCTCGAAAAGAAAACCTCAAAAACCAAAGCAAGCGGTTTTGCGAGGCTCAATCTTTACTGAAGAGTGACGTTAGCCTTTTCCAGATTCGGTTTTTGGCCCATCAATAGCCAAAGAAACAGTCATATCGCTTACTACATTAGTTGCGCTTCGGCAGCGCGCCACGAACCAATCAACGGGCAGTAAAAGAGGAATCAACTCGACCGGCAATCCAGCCATGGGAAGAACCAGGGATAATGCCACGATGCCTGCCTCCGGAAAACCACTAACGCCGAGAGTGGCAATCACGCATAAGAAGGCTACGCCTGCTTGATTGACTATAGACCAATCAAGGTTAAAACCTTGCGCCAGCATTAACACAGCCGCAACTTCGTACAGTAAAATTCCATCGTTATTAAAATTCGTACCAACACAAGCGCCCAAACGCGATGACGCCTTAGAACAACCTAACTTATCCAGAGCCGATAAAGTCGCCGGTAAGGACGATAAACTGCTATTTACACCAAAAGCATATAACACTGGAACTTTTGCGTATCGCCAAAAATCTCGTAGAGAGCGCCTTGCGCGCTGCAGAATCCAAAAGTGATAGACCAAGAACACCTGTAATAGCATTCCCGAAATCGTCACTGCAACGTACCAAGAAAGTCCCTTGAACACCCCAACACCGTGAGATCCAACCGCCTTCGCGACTGCGGCAAAGATAGCCAGCGGCATCAACTTCAAGATAAGAAGCAACACCTTGGATACTATACCAAGTGCAATCTCAACCCCGTCTCGCAACTTTGTGAACCACGGATGCCACCCATTCTCTGTCCGACCCTGCAGACGAGCGCCCACGCCGAAAAGAATCGCCAAGGTGAGAATCGCAGGAATATTGTTATTTAGAAATGGACCCAAAATTGAATCTGGCGCAATCGATTTTACCGCATCAACCCAACTAACCGACTTAGCACCAAGTACTTGACCAGCCGGATTTGAAGAAGAGATTGAGGCTACGAGATCAATTAAGTATTGACCCGGGCGCAAAATATTAACCAATAAAAGAGCAATAATTACGGCGCAAAACGCATTAGTTAGACAAATCATGAATAACTTGCGGATGCCTGGTAAAACTGGTTGATCCGACATAAAGCCAAGGCAGATAGCCAGAAATAGCAACGGCCCGGCGAAACCCTTGATAAGGGTCACTGGCAGCATTGCCAAAACACTAAACATCTCCATAACTACCGGAGAGACGAGGCTTGAATTCAGGCCAAAGATCACACCTAGGACAATGGCCATGACGTTACCATAAAAGATAGCGCCGATATCATGAGTCGATAGGTTTCTTGCGGACTCTGCTGCCAAAAGATAGGTTTCCAAGTCAGAATGTGTAGGCAAGTTTTGCCTATCAACTATAAATAACTCACTCCGATAAACATGGTATCGCGTCGAGGTGAATATGACCAACGGCAAATTACTTGCAACAGATCAAAGCCCCCAAGCCCCTCAAGATCAACCTCACCTACGGTTGATCTACTCTAACACGGCAGCGACTTCTCAAAAAACTGACGCCAAAAACAAAGGAGTGCCACCAAATCCATGTCGAAGTCTTTTGGCACAACTTGACCTTTTGGCAAGCGCTATCGAGGTTGAAGTTGACTTATTATCGGGCCTTTAAGATCCCCACTCAGACCTGTACCGATCAATCTCGGATTTTAATTCACTCGTAATCCAGACTTTACCCAGGCGCTCAACGGGTTTGCAATCCTTCCAAAGAGTCTCCACGATTTCGTCAATGGTTAGAATCGAATGAACGGGTACGCTAAAGTTACCGGAAATCTCCCGCGATGCACGTTCTGAACCTAATCCACGCTCCATGCGGTCAACGCCTATAAGCACACCACAAATCTTTGCGCCAACAGGCCGTAAAATGTCGATCGTTTCGCGAACACTGGTGCCCCCGGTCATCACATCCTCCACGATGAGCACCTTTGATTCAGGCGTTAACTTTCGACCCACGAAAGTACCGCCTTCGCCGTGATCTTTCACTTCTTTGCGATTAAACGTAAACGGGACTTCCCGGCCAGTGATCCTTGCTGTTTCCATGGCTGCAGCCGCTGCCAGAGTTATTCCTTTGTATGCTGGGCCATATAAATGGACGTCGGATAAGCGGGTTGACTTGATGAACTCGATTATAAGTGCAGCATAACATTGAGCCACCTGCTGCAGAAGAGCGCCATGATCAAAAGCCCCTGAGTTTAAAAAGAAGGGCGACATGCGTCCTGATTTGGTTTTAAAGGTGCCAAATCTAAGCGCCCCGCTCCCAAGAAGGACGTCCAAAAATCGACTTTGATTTTCCGATAGCATAGTCTAAGGATTCTTTCTTTTTTGCAGCTCAGAAATCAAATGCGAACTTATGATTAAACGAGCCCCAGTATTTTTCATCTTTGACAAAGCCCGCTGTCCATCGCCAGGTATAACCTCAACACTGCGGCACCCATCAGTTATAACAGTCACATGGTAGCCCAACTTCAGGGCATCCATCACGGAAAATAGAACACAATAATCTGTAGCCAGGCCAAGAACAGTCAAGTTACTTACGTCATGAGATTGCAGCCAATCGTTAAGCCCTGTATCACCGGACCGCACGGGGCTCTGGTTACTTGTCAGCTCAAACGATGCAGCATTATCAAAAAAAGCACTATAACTATCGCGGTCAATATGTGTGCCCTTTTGAATCACTTTGTCAAAGTAGTCACTTCTTAAATTTTGAACAAATTGACTGCCGCTTGAGCCTTGAATACAGTGATCAGGCCAAAGAATTTGGCTCACCCCGCCCAAATCAATTGTATCTCCAGGTTTTGCACCCGGATGCTGCGAAGCAAATGACTTATGCCGAGCAGGGTGCCAGTCCTGGCTCGCCACCACATAATCAAACCATGACTTATCATTTTTTATAAACTGGTTGGCGACATCCACCACAGCATTACCATCAGTCACCGCCAAGGCACCCTCTGGCACGAAATCGTTTTGGATATCAATCACCAGGAGGGCAGACTTCACCTTTAACTAAGCTCCCGTAAATCATCCTCAAATGCGCCTGATAAAATTGGAAATCGGCACCAGGTCTTAGGATCCAAACTCTCGTCATCCAAATGAAACCCTGGGGCATAGCGTTCGCGCTTCCATTGATTTCTACACCAAAGGGAGAAAAACCGCTTAACCCAAATAAGTCTCTCCGTCTCAGTGTATTTTGGAAACAGTTCCCCTAAAGTGGCAAGAACATCCGAAGGTGACTTCTTATCCCGAATGGCCGCACGCTCAATCACATCCAACACGTCGTATGGCATCAAGTCTTTTTCATCCGTCTGACCAAACTCAGGTGGTCGAAGTTCCGCCGTCGGAGGAATCTTGTTGACCTTCTGTAATGCAGCTACAGGCGCTAACCCCTGCGGACCCGTATTTTGGCGCCAAAAAAGCCACTGCCTTAAGTAAGCTTTATCAATCCCAGCCAACGGCGACAGTCCGCCGCAGGTATCACCGTCCATCGTGGCGTAACCTACTGCCGCCTCACTACGATTGGAGGTTGCGAGGAGCAGATGATTTCTTAAATTTGCAAGCATCCAAATTCCTGGACCTCTGGCCCTTGCTTGAATGTTCTGAAGAACAACGTCGTGGTCAGCCCAAGTCCATTTGGCGCCCGTGGCATTTGCAACGACCCTCTTATATTCTTCGACTAGCTGCCCAACATTCCAATGGTAATACTGAACCTTTAAGGCCTGCGCTAACTCACTGGCCGCCGATTCAGTCTCAGCACTACTGTTAGCTGTGGACTGGTAGGCGCAACTTATGAGCTCACCAATAATTTGATCAAGATTACTCGCGCCCTGGATGCTCTTGATGTGTGATAGTCGCTTTTTTAATCCGTCGAGACCCAACTCGGCAGCAGCAAATCTAATTGCATCAACCGCCAACACCGTCGCAGCAGCTGAGTCGACGCCACCGGAAAGCGAGATCGTAAAACCATCGAGCTTACTTTTCCGCAAGAAGTCAAACAGCCCAAGGGATACTGCTCGATTAAATTCCTCTGCCTTGAGGTTTGAGGAATTTTCCCAATGATCCGCAACAGGCGTCGTTGCAGCTACGGCTCCTTTGATTTTTGGCCAAGAAAACGGCGTGCTTATTTTGTGTTTTGACTCATCGCCGACCAGGGGTTGAAATGAACCGGTACGCGCACGCATCATGCGATTCACTTCAATATCCACGACAGTTTCACTAATTTCGAAATCTCTGTAGGTAAAGCGCGGGCCACGCTCGACGATCGAGCCTTCACTTGCAATCAAGGCACCACCGTCAAAAATAATGCGTCCACTTTCATTACCTAGTAGATTTGAGTAAAGGTAGGCAACATTGAATGCCCTTGAGCCTTCCGAAACAAAACGCTCCCTCACCTGCCTTTTTCCGAAAGCAAAATGACTAGCACTTGGATTCATGACAATATCGACGCCAAGTCTTGCTAAATTGGCACCCGGTCGATTTGCAGCCCATGCTTCTTCGCAGATTTCAAAGCCAATTTTAACTCCACCACAGTCTAAAAAAAGATCTCCGATGGGTATTTCCTGATCGAAAATTTGGGTCCTTTCCACAACGCCAGATGGCCAGGCTTTAAACCACCGTGGCTCATAGTGAACTCCATCACCAGCCAAAAGCTTTTTTGGCACCAATGCAGTCATTCGCCCGTCGACTACTACTGCAATGGTGTTGAAAAGGGCGCCTCGGTGCAGATAAGGCAAACCCAAGCCCACAATCATGCCTTTGGTGAATGGCAATAGTTTTTCCAAACACGAGATCGCGGTTTCGCACAGATGAGGCATATAAAAAGCGTCCTCGCATCCGTAACCACTTATGCTTAATTCAGGCAAACATAAGACCGAGATCTCTTTTGCTTTCGCCTCGACCAATAACTCACGCAGTCGATTAACGTTACCCGTCCAATCAAATGGCGTTTGGTTTATGACAGCTGCTGCGGTTTTTAAAAGTTTCATGGAGGATGGGTTGCTCTGTGCTCAAAGTAAATGAATTAAACGGACCTGACATATCAAATTATGGGCCGATTTGAAGCCAACGAAACGAATTCAACAACCTGAAATTACTAGTATTTTATAAAATCATCAATATAAAACATGGCCAATGAGAATCGCCGTTATCATGGGATGGCTTTCGAGAAATCCCATGATTAAACCCACTCAAGCCCCCGTAACTGCAGCGGCAACCCACTGATGTTAATGCCTAATTCAGCTTGATTTAAGATTGCTCCAAAGACTGCCGATATCAAACCCTCGTATGAACATATGCCGATAAATCGTTTAGAATATAGGTTGCAATTAATCGACTCAATCGCCATGCGTTTATCTCGGAGGTCCTGATGCACCGCTTACAAAGCAAAATATTCGCGTCTTCTTTTATTCTGACGCTAATTTGTACTTTGCCCATCAGCGCATGCAAATCAAGAGCTGAAAAAGAGTCCCGCGTGAAAGTTGTCAACGGCAAGGCGCTTAAAGAAAGTGATTTCCCTGCAGTGATTCAAATTGCGTACGACATGGGAGGCGGCGCGTCTGCCACATGTTCCGCCACGTGGATTAGTGATCGGACCGTACTCACCGCTGCGCACTGCATCGAAGGTGCTGACAGCAGCCCAGGTAAAGTCTCTGTGGTTCGTGGAACAGGAAAAGGTCTACGGGCGCTCAAAGCGATCTCCCATCCAACCTACAGACCCAATAGCGGAAGCGGCCACGATATTGCCATCCTCGTTTTCAAGGAACAATCTTCGCAGTTTTATATTCCAGTTGCCCTAACGCAAGCCCAAGCAGGTGACCCACTCACAATTATTGGGTTCGGAAAATTCGATCATTTAAATGGTAAAAGCGGTGGCACTAAACGAATGGGCACCAACAAAGTTTCGGCCATCGACTATCAAGGTCGCGTTGATTTCGTAGGTTTGGTCAGCCCAATCAATAATGAAGGCACGGGCGAAAGTGTCACAAACTCTCAGGGCGACTCAGGTGGCCCGATGATTATTAAGTCAAGAGTCCAAGGCGTCTCAAGCAGCGTGAGCAAGGGAGCAAATAACAAAAACGTCGGCCACTACGAAAGTGTTCGCGCACCAGCCATCAGCGATTGGCTGACAAAACTCGCTGCCAGCGGCGTTTATATCTTAGGATTTAGCGCTGGAACTGAATCGACAGCTGCTACTGACACGACTATTAATGGTGACGGAACCGACGAAGCTGTCGCACCTCCTTTACCATCTGATAACGAGGAAGTTGCCCCTCCCCCGCCACAGGTTGAACCAGATGATCCAAGCACACCTGACCCTCAGCCAGAAACGAACCCCGTACCTAACCCGGTGCCAAATCCAGCTCCGAAGCCTGTTCCTACCCCAGCACCAGGAGGCAGTACATTATTAGACTGTAATCGCGACTATGGAAAAATTCGTCAAGGTGGGCAGGGCGTTTGTCAAAACAGTTCATCTGGTTTCTGCTACCGTTATTCCGGTGGCGACGTGCGCTACAGTGAAGGCCGAACCAACTGCTCTGCTTCTGCCTCTCCCGGGGGCACGACACCAGGAGTCACCCCAACCCCTAAGCCCAGCACAATACTTGATTGTAATGGGAATTATAGCCAGATCCGCGCCGGTGGTAGTGGCGTCTGCCGCAACAGAACATCGGGATTCTGCTACCGCTACAGCGGCGGGGACGTTCGATATAGCTTGGGCCGCGTAAGCTGTCCTTGATTTAAGAGTTGATTCGAAGGCGGTCATTTTACCAAGTTAAAGTTAGACCGCCGCCAGCATAGACGCTTTGGTATTTTAAGTTCGTGACCATATTGGGATCTGCTTCAATCTCCCCTTCGGTGACTGAGCGCGTGAATGTTGAAGCATCACCTGCTCCAAACCCTAGCAATGCAACTTTGATCGAGCCCAACGCGAACAGGTCTCGGTAGACATCAAAGCCTACACGAACGCTCGAGCTCTTATATTTTTTATCTTTTTGTAGAATTCCAACACTATAACTACCAGATGACCAAAGACGTGCCAGAAAATATGGCGTCCTTTTTTCAATCCCAATCTCTGCGCCGAGAGTTGGAGCTTTTTGCAACTTAAATTCAAAGCCAAGATCACCCGACAAATCAGAGCCACCCTGCGAATACTCCATGCTGGTGACACCAATCTTGGGTGTGAGATCAATCCAATTGAATAAAATATTATTAAAGCGACGACCAAAACCATAGCCGAGCTGAATACGCGACCAACTAAACTTCTGCTCTGCTGATTCAATTACAGTTTCCTGCAGCGGAATCGCATCATAATTAAACTTGATGCCCTGGAATAAGCCGCCACGGAACTCACCAAAAACACCGAAAGTAGCGGCCTGCGACAAGACTCCCTTGGAACGACCTAGGGGCTGCCCATAACGTCCGCCGATGTATACGGCCCTCGCGAAAGTGACTAATTTTTTTAGGAAACCACTCAGGTCCTGCTTTAAAGCTGATTCGACTCGAGAGCGTTCTTCGTCGCGATTTTCGCTCTGCTGCAGGTAATAGACCCCTTTTGCCAAGTTACCTCGTCCACTGCCGCCAACCGTTGGATCAAAAAGTGATACTTTGTAGCTTAATGGTACTCCCGCATCCTGATTAATTTCGGCTGTGCCAACAACTTTTGGGAGCCAAAGGCCTCGCGTCCTGTTGAGGGAAAAAATCTGAAGAGAAGTCTCGGGAGGTGGTAAATCTGCTAATTGAAACCCTTGTAATTTAAAAGTGCTATCCTGGTTAATCGCAGATTTCTTCACTATTGATCGAAAGGGTATTCCTAGAGTTAAAACTGCAGCAATCATCGCGCGTGTGCGTTTGACAGATAAAAGCGCAGTAGGCGTTAGCTCCGTCTCTAGGGACAAAGTCGACTCAAGCTGTGAAGCACCAAGTGCATCGATGAAAAACATGTCGAACTTTTTATTTGCTGAGTCGCCGGTTATTTCGAGTCGCCATGATCGCGGTGACTTGGGAACGGCTGCTCCATCTGGTAAACAAACCACTTTTCTGAATGGACCTGTACCCCAGAGACCGCGATTATTCGTAAAAAACTTCGCGAACTCCGAGCAGACATTCTGGAACTTGAGCTCTTTTTCTGAGACATATTCGGATGCTGAAAATCCCGTTTGCGTCACAACTAGATCAAGATGGGACTTACCCTTACCTGTCGAGGCGATTTTGGAGGCGGCCGGCGGATTTACGGGCAATGTCTCGGCGTGCACATAGCCTGCTGAGAGTAGTGTCGACAATAACATTAAAATGAGCGGAACTTGGAGCATCAGAAACACCTGTAAATCGATGATTTTCCACGAGAAGCATGACCATCTTCTCGGCTTTCTATTGCGACTCTAAAGCGCTGCTTAGGGCACGGTTAAGGTCGAAAAAAAAAAGCGTCTTTTTGCAATTCACAAATTTTGATTGTTTTTTGAAACAACTTGAACCTTTAGGCTTTGCTCTGGACCAAAGCTAATTCCACGCTGCGGCACTGGGATTTCAATTTTAGCGGTATCAAGTGTTCTTTTTAATGCTTCAGCCAATAGCGTGAAAGCCTCCGTTGCGCGCTCCCTCTCGACCCAAAAACCAACTGCGACTTGAATAGCACTCTCGCTAAAGGCTTTAAAATTTACATCAGCAGCCGGTGTTTTCCTAATGAATTCCAAATCTGATACACAACCTAGAATTAGCCTACGAAGTTCGGCGATGTCGACGGCATAAGACACTCCAATAAACAGCTCAAGACGCCTTATCGGATAGCGAGTCACGTTGGTAATTTCAGACTTCATCAATATTTCATTAGGGATGCGCACCATCATATTTTCTGGCGTTGTCAATATGGTAGAGAAAAGTCCCATCAGGGAAACCTCACCAGTCGTATTACCAACTTTAATCGTGTCACCAATGAGAAAAGGACGCTCAAGCAAAATAAATATACCACTCACTAAATTCGACATGGTTGTTTGGCTGGCAAAACCAATTGCCACAGACGCGACACCCGCTGCTCCCACCAGCACGTTGAGGTTTACTCCTGCCTCATTAAGTCCGGTAATCGTGGCCAAAATCAAAATTGAATAAAAAGCAAACCGCTTAAACACCATCACTTGGTGTACATCTAATCGCGTCGAAAGGGTGCGTTCAATCCCACGACCCGCAAACTTCCCTAGCAAGTATCCAAACATGATTGCTAGCAGAACCTTTAACCCGCGCATAACCGGTTCAAGCTGCATAAAATCAAAGAAACTAAAATTCATCATGTACATAAACTGACCACCCAACTTAGTGACCAGAAAACTCAACGAGCCACTTGACGTCATATCGAGCGAGTTTTTCCGCACCCCGCAAGTCGGGAAGATTAATTACAAAATGGCAACCAACTACATGCGCACCCATTTTTTCTGCCAGCGCCGCAGTCGCCCCGGCAGTTCCTCCTGTGGCAAGCAAGTCATCCAACACCAAGCAACGCTCTCCAGGGTTCACGGCGTCTTGATGAATTTGCACACAATCTGAACCATATTCTAAGTCGTAGCTCACTTCATGAGTTGGGCCAGGAAGTTTACCCTTTTTTCTAGCAAGTACCAGACCACAACCCAGTCGATCCGCTACGGCCGCACCAAACACGAAGCCCCTTGACTCAATTCCAATAATCTTCTGTGGTTTAAGTTTAAACACTGCATCGGCTAGAAGCTCGACAGATTTGCGAAATCCCCACGGATCAAGGATTAAAGTGGTTATATCTCTGAACATGATGCCACGCTTTGGGAAGTCGGGAATCGTTCTAATGAGGGATGTTAAACGTCGAAGATCGTTTTCCATTTTTCACTCCGGCTCATAAAATTTACTAGAAATCTTTTGAGACAAAGTTGTGACAGAAAAACCATCGCCAGACAAGGCCAATCACCAAAGATCGCCACTGTCAGCCTTCTGAGTTTTATCACTTTCAGGCTTCGATTGGCCATTGACATCAACACCAGGATCGTCATTCTGGGACCCACTTGGCGAGTCTTGGGGACCTGGGCCCTTTTCGCTCTTTATAACCCGACCATTATCGTCCAAAACTTCCTGCGTTTCTTTAGCCAAGTCACCTCCAGTACGTAGTCCTGGAAGTAGTTGCGAGTTTGCTGGGCCAGATGTGGCTTCGGGAGTCACTGCAGGTTTGTCGCCTACCTCAACACGAGCCGACATGGGCATGGCTGAATCTTTCAACTCTGCCTTAAAATTAAATGGACTATAAAGTCGGGTCACGCCGCCTCGACCATCTCCGGGCACCCGTATGATCGAGCGCACCGTATTGCCGATCGCAAATTCATTCTCAAAAGACTCTCCCGTTTTATCGAGGTTAGTCGTTGCAAAAACCTCATCCCCACCATCTTCACCAGAGAAAACGACTCCCCTCGCAAGGTCAACGCCAATAGCTGAGGCGTTGGCTGGATATTTAATGGGCCATTCTCCGCGTTTAACGATGGAAAGATCCAAATCATCGATTTGATCCCGGTATTTCAAGACCTCCATCATGCCTTTCGCGTGATCAATCCATGCCGGGAGCGCGCCGACCGCGCCACTAACTTTGATGGCCCCTCGTCGCATCATCTTGTTTAGGTCATATCCAACATAACTCGCGATCGTCTGAAAATGCGAGAAATCAAGCGGGACACCCTTAGCTGCTGGGACAGGAAAAAAACCGGCAAAGTATGCGTTCGTGTAGTCATTGGTAGTTCCTGTCTTGCCAAACGCCGGAATTCTAACTCTTTGGCCCTCTTTTTTAGGATCACTACCCACTAGAGGCTGTCCTGCCGAATCTTTTGATAAGTCGATATAGAGCTCGCCACGAGCCCGCTTACCCGTTCCATGGGTCACGACCCGTTTCAGTATCTCGTTCATTTGCTGCGAATATTCAGGAATTGAAACCAAGGCCTCCCGTCTTTTGGGCTCGAAAACAATCTCACCATGACGATCAGCGATTCGTCTCACAAAATTAATTTGGTTCGCTGGCCCGTTGTCATAAAAACGATAAATTTTTCCTTCGATAAAAGTTTGGTAAATCTTGGCCACTTCAGCTGCTGTCACATCATTGGTACCTAAAGGAAAAGACTGCACGGGATCGACTTTACTGGTAACACCCATACCCTTGACCATTTCAACCAAATAATTGAGGCCTAAAGCAATGCGAAAATCATGATGTTCGAAATAACGGTTGAGATCATACGGAGTCGATGCGCTAATGACCGACTGGTAGTGGTCTTCAACAGCTTTTTCCAATTTGACAAAATCACCAAGGCCGAGCGTTCCGTTCAGTCTAATCTCACCTTTCTTAACCAATTCATTCTGCCAAACCGCCTCGATATCCAATGAATTCAACGGCCGCCCTTGAACGCTGGCGAGCCGTTGAATATAGTCATAACGCTCACTGGCGACTTGAGGCCTTTCAGATTCCAAGGTCGCCAAGAATCCAAGTGCTGGCTTGTTGCCTTGAGTCGGCAGTACACGGAAATGAGACCATGCGTCTTTCAACTTAGGATCTGCCAAGGCTCCCTCTGGGCCTTTGGACTCAACAGCGGCATAGATCGCCTCAAATTCAGCGTCAGCCATGTCGGCAAGAATTTTCATTCGAATGAAATTATTTTTCACCAGATTTAAGCGAAGGGCATTTTCCAAAGGCGGCATATTTTCAGCCCCCTGTTTTGACAGTAATGCCTGCAATTCTGATTCGTAACCCTTACCCCACCACATTTTTTCAAGAGATTTTATCGCGTCACTAGCACCACGGAACACTAAATCTGGAATAAGATCACCAACCGCACGATCAAGTTGGTATTCCTTAATTCCATCATTTTCAAGCTGGACACCTGTCGCTTTCGCAACTCTGAAGTGGAAATCAGGAGCACTTTCACCTGGGCGCGGTGTTAGATCCATTGTTCCCATCAAATCCTTAAATTGATCAAAGTTGAGCTTGTCGACCAGGTGATTTGCGAGAGCTACTGATGCAAGGTTTTCTGACATAGCTCCAGACCACACCATCGAAACACTACGGTAAGGACTAACGTGGTCAGGACGAGGAAAATAAAATCGTGATTGGTAGGGGAAAATTTGTCGTTCGTTATCTACAATGTCCAAGATATTCCAACCTAGTTGCATGGCAGCGTAGTAGACCACAGCTTTAAAAACGGAACCAGGCTGCCTTCTGGCAAAGATGGCCCGGTTAAAACCAATGGTGTCAAAGCCACTCACAGCGACCCGAACTTCGCCCTTATCAAGCGCCACAAGACCACCATTGACCTTTGGGCTTTTCTGCATTTCAAGCACAGCTTCGTGTTTTTCGGCATCATATTCTCGCACTTCCACAAACACGATATCGTCGCGCTTTACTGCATTTAGGAGCTTTTTCATCTGGACCTCAGGGCCTTCTTGCAGCGGCAGGTCCAGAAGTTTGGCATAACGCACTATCGCGTCATGGGGAATGGTGCCTGTGCTTAAGCCAAATGAAACTTTTATTTCTGAGTTTTTCTTGTCAATCTTGATATCTTCAACTTTGCCGTAATAAAACTGGTTGACTTCCAAGTCTCGCAATCGGCGGAAGTTTTCGGGCTTTTCTGGCTGAAATCCAGAGAGAATAGTTTCCAAGCGACTCAGATTGCGTCGCATTCCATGCTGAGCTTTCTCCTGTAATTGGCAGTCAATTGTTGTGTAGATTTTTAGCCCTGCATTGTTCAAATCATTGACGGTCTCGAGGCCCAATTTCTCCATAACTTCTTTTTGATTGACTTGATTGCGGATCAGACTGACCAGGGCCACCTCGCTTGAGCGAAAACTACCGCGGTTAAACGGCACCGGACGTTCAACTGAATCTTTGTATTCCTGCTCAGTTAGCCAACCCTGTTCATACATGCGCTTTAGGACGTAGTTCTTGCGATCAAACGCATTTTTTACGGCGATCTCGCGCCGTTCTTTTGTGTACTTTAGAAACGGATCATACTTTGAGGGGCCTTTGACGCTACCAGCGATAAAGGCTGATTCTACAATATCGAGATCGCGAACCTCTTTATTAAAATAGTATTTAGCAGCAATTCCAATTCCAGAACCATTACCCGACACATGAAACTGATTTAGATAAAACTCAAGAATCTGCGCTTTGCTGTACAAACGCTCCAGTTGAAGCGCCGCAATGGCTTCGTTAATCTTACGAGCAAGGGAATATTCCCATTTATCCATGATATTTTTGACTGTCTGCTGCGTAAGGGTTGAACCACCGCGAAACTTGCCAGTCTTGAAACCCTCAGCGATCGCTTTGAATATTGCTTGCGGGTCCACGCCTTTATGTTTAAAAAAATTCTTGTCCTCGGCAGCTACAAGAGCACTGATCATATGCTTGGGGATTTCATCAATTCCGATGTAGCGCCTGTGCTCACTATGAAAAAAACTGCCAATTGGGGTCTTTTCATCAAGACAGTAGACTGTCGTCTCTTCATTGATACGAGCTAAAATGGTCGTCTTCTTTAAATGTGAGTCGTCACCAAACCAAACACTTGTCAGTATGACCGATGTCACTCCTAGAGCACCACCAAGCCCAGCCACCGCGGGGACGACGATTCCCCACGCCAAATAATTTAAATAACGATTCTCAAACAACTGCATGACGGTGAACTCCGTTCTAGATTGAACCCTTATAGTTTAACATTATTGCGCCCACATCACCTAGCAAGGCTCTGATTTATAAGGACATTATCTAGGAATAAAGGATCAGCATGGTGCAGGGTCTCGGCTTATTCAGTCCCCTGGCAGGGGCAGCGCAGCCCCGATTCGGCAGGGTTTTAGATGTTTACCCGGAGAATTGGCGGCTGTATAAGGAGCCAGACCCGGATAGGACAGCACCCCCCATGCTATTTCCACAAATCAGTAACTCGGATAAACGGCCTTTTGACCAGGTTCAAATCACTGGCATGCTTTTAAGCTGTGTAATCGGTATTTTCCCTTTTGAACGCCACAAAAAGCAGCCAGTAACTATTGATTTATGCCTTTACCTTGATACGCGCAAGGCCGCGAAAAGCGCAAGCATTGCCGATACCATTGACTATGCAGGTGCGCTAAAAGAAATCTCTTTTATACTTGAGCAGTGCGAGTTTCTGCTAATCGAGACCGCGGTAGAGGCCGTATGTAAGCACTTTCTCATCACCTACCAATCCGACCACGGCCTGCCCACAATTGACGCGGTCGGCGTCAGGATAAGCAAGCCGAGTGCGTTGGCTCACGGGGTTGTTCCAACCGTGCAAGTGCTGCGCCAAAAAGGCGACTACAGTGTCCCGCCGACTAAAGGCTTTAAGCATAACCTTTACAGCGTCCACTCAGCCTCTGACGCTTGCCTTAACCTAATTGTAGCCGATGGCATCGCTGAAATCGACGTGTGCAAGATCATCCCCAGTGCGCAGGCTGCACTACCCATCGGACGATGGATGTATGGCGGGGAGACCATAAAATCTCGCACACCCATAAACTTGCAGGAGAAGAAAGACCTGCCCTTCATCTCTGCCGATGATAGTCAGCGGGGATCAAAAATTTTACTAGTCCACTCCCATGCCTAATCATAGAACACAGGGCACTAGATGCCCATTCACCCACCGGGTCCATAGAAATTAAACTAAAAGTAGTCCAAGGCCCAAACGTCCTTAGACCAACCATGCATCTGTCAGCCCGCTTCAATGCTCGGAGGTCAGCTGTGCGCTCTTTGTTTTGTCGCCGCCTTACGTTCGTATGTTTGATCTCATGGACTCAAGCGAGCTCTGTAGAAGCGAAGATGCTATTGTCCTTTGCCGATGTTGCAGACAACGCCATACCCGGCGTTGTGAACATACGAACCACTCAATATACCCCGAACAAGGATCCCGCCCTTGATCTGTACCAATTTTTCCTGAATGGTCGACCGCCCACAAATTTATCGACACATTCAGTCGGTAGCGGCGTTGTTATTAATAAGCAGGGACATATTTTGACGAACGCTCATGTGATAGAAGGCGCGAATGTCATCGAAGTTTTGCTCGCAAAGAATCGGCAAAAACTAACTGCCAAAGTTCTTGGGACAGATCTCAAGACCGATCTTGCACTACTTAAAATTTCTGGCAATGTGGGGCTTGTCCCTCTGCAACTTGGTGATAGCGATGCCTTGCGGGTGGGTGATCCTGTCATAGCCATCGGCAATCCCTTCGGTTACTCACACACCGTCACCTCAGGAATCATCTCAGCCAAAGGCAGAGTCATCGGAAATGGACCTTACGACAACTTTTTACAGACCGATGCATCCATTCACCCCGGTAATAGCGGTGGACCACTGCTCGATATTAATGGGCGAGTTATTGGTATAAACACTGCCGTCAGCGAAGAGGGTGTCGGCATTGGTTTTGCCATACCCATAAATATCGCAAAACAAATCACAGCTGATTTATCAGCCTATGGCAAAACCAGGCGACCATGGCTCGGCATGGTTGGTAAAAATATACTTTCCGCCGATGAAATTGATTCGCCGTCAGCTGGAATTTTTGGCCCCTACGGCGTTATCGTCTCAAATCTTATCGTCAATGCACCTGCCCACCGAGCAGGCGTCCGTATCGGAGATGTTGTATTAACTGCCGACGATAAAAAAATCACTGATCTCAATCAATTCCAAAGACTGTTGCTCAGTAAACAATTAAAAGGCCGAGTCAAAGTGAAAATTTATAGAAAAAATAAAGGGTATCTCTTTGCAACAATACCGTTAGAAGAAACGCCCAAGACATCTGATCTGCCACAAGAACGAGATCTCTTTTAACTCACCTATATGAAGGCCTTCAGCCAATGCCTTTTTCTGCCCGGGGTCGGCACTCTCTCATATTGCCATCCCGCATCTTCTAACGCTTGCTTCACCACCCTTGCC
The DNA here is from genome assembly GCA_037134655.1 of bacterium. Classification (GTDB taxonomy): domain Bacteria; phylum Bdellovibrionota_B; class Oligoflexia; order Oligoflexales; family RGVZ01; genus CAMDKS01. Next base: position 33,161 of record JBAXLR010000006.1, read on the forward strand.
ACACTGTAAGAAACCAAGACACAATGTGGATTCGCCAACTCCTTCATCTTTGCAAACCAACCACTCGACCACATCTCAGGATTGAGCTCGGGCGTGAAAGGATCCTGCCAGATGAGGTCTATTGGCCCGCCCAAAGCGTTGAGATCAGCCTGATTAGCATCACCCAACCATACACTCCACTTTAGTACTCTACCTGATCGGGGGTGCCGCAGCTCTGCCCTAAAGATATTCCCATTCTCCACTAGAGACTTTGGGCCAATGATCCAAGACTCTGACCATCCTGCCTGCCATGGCGCAACACCAGAGGCTACAGCTTGAACCAATCGTTGATCCACCTCTAGACTTAACATGTCCATATTGATGTGCCCGGGACTATCAAGCCAGGCGGCGATGGTCGCTGCGGCGTTATAACCCAAACCCATGCCAACATCCAAAATCTGTAGATTGCGGCAATTTTCTTCATGCAACAACCGATTAAGTCCGCTCGTTATCACATAAAGATGCCACGCCTCGAATTTTGCCCCCTCTTCGGAGTGAAAATCCTGGCCATGAGAAGCGTGACGAATGGTTAACGATCCATCTGCCGTCTCAATAAGGGGACCAAATTCAGTCAACCCAAGTATGTTTCCATCAACTCTTGTCATAGACACCGTTACATACTACAAACGAAAGTCTCATGACAACTCGCATTGATCAAAATATGAACGCTATCTGTGACCGCCTGCCACTCCACTGGAAGACTCCCGACACATGGTTAACGGCTGTAAGTGAAAATATTAATGCATTTCTTGCCGATCATGCCGCATGTGAGCGAAAAGCCAGCGCGGCAGCCCTCATGCTTGCCAATAAATATCCCGAATATACAGAGCTCCAAGAACGTATGATCGCCCTCGCTATAGAAGAACTTCAGCACTTTCACCAGATTTTCAGGATCTTAAGGTCGAGAAACATACCTCTACCAAACGATGAAATAGACCAATATGTGAAAAATCTCTTGAGGCATGTACGTCACCCCCGAGAAGAGCATCTTTTGGATCGTCTTTTAGTCGCAGCTATGATCGAAGCAAGGAGCTGTGAGCGATTTTGTTTGTTTACAAAATCTCTGCCTGACGGTGAACTGAAAGAATTTTACTCAAACTTCGCAATCGAGGAGAGTGCGCATTTTCCTCTTTTTGTAAAAACCGCCGAAATGCTCTATCCAAAAGATCTAGTGACTGCACGTCTTCAAGATTGGCTTTCCTATGAAGCCAAGGCCGCGCAAGAAGCGCCTATCAGAGCCGCCGTGCACTGAAAAAAATTGAACCCCTAAGCACTCTGAAAAATCTTAGTAGCCTTTTCGCTGATCAGCTAAACCGCCTTCAAGCTCTTGCACGATTGATTTAGTCGCGCTCGCACCAATGCGGGATGCACCCGCCTCAATCAAGGCAAGTGTATCTTTCAACGTTCGAATTCCGCCTGATGCTTTGATTTTGGTTTTTGATCCTTTTACCGACTGAATCGCCTCATGCATGATTTTGATATCCTCAACTGACGCGCCGCGGGAGCCAAAACCGGTGGACGTCTTTACAAAATCAATTCCATCTTCAGCACACCATTTCGATACCATGGTGATTTCATCAGGGGTTAGGAGACTCGTCTCAAAAATAACTTTAAGCGGCACCGATCCGATCGCTTTCTTGACCCCAACAATATCTCGCCTGGCTTCCTCAAACATCTTTGATTTGAGTTCACCCACTGATAGGACCATGTCAATTTCTTTCGCACCCGCCGACACCGCTGCTTTTGCTTCAAAAATCTTCGACTCGGCGCCCATGGCACCGAGAGGAAATCCAACCACAGTTATCGGCATGACTGTGGTTCCACGAAGGATTTGCCCAGCCAATGGGATCCACAACGGATTGACACAAACTGCCGCTGTGCCTAACATCTTTGCCTCTTCGCAAAGCGCTAAAATGTCCTTAGCCGTAATCTCAGCTTTGAGTGCTGTATGATCAAAATATTTCGCCAATTCAGCTGCAGTTAACTTTATGCTCATAACTTTCTCCATACCCATGAATATTTCTCTTCCACTCGCGCGGCAACGCGTTTGTCTTCGATTAAGGGCGGCGCATGATGTGGCTTGATCCTCGCATCAATAATCAACGCTCCGCGGCAACCCCAATGTTTGAATTCCGTGAACGATTCAAATCCATAAACGTCATGACTTGGATTACTTCTGGTGAACGTAACCCAAAGCCAATTTGCAAATGACTCTGCCACAAAATCCGCATCATCAACAATCACCAGTAGAGGGATGTCTCCCGGCAGCGTGACAGCCTTGGTCAGTTTGCTGATTTCCATTGCAGCAGCTTCATAAGATGTGAACGGCAGTGCCTTTACGGCAATAATTCCCGGCGCAACGATCCTTGCCTTTGACAACTCAAATCCATCGACATTAGCACTCAGTTCTTTTTGCGGAACAGCATTGGCCAGCCGACGGATTTCTGCGCCCGCCGCAGCGATAACCAACTTACTTCCACGATTGATCCCTTCCCCTGAATAATCAAGGGTGTCGATGGTGGTTTTTGTCTGAAAATGCAGATCACGTGTCCAATCCACACGCCGAAGAACGTGATGGAGAAAATTCGCCTCATTATTGATGTCAATTTGTTCGCTACTGCCATCGGCAACAATCAAATACTTGGCAAGAGACGCCTGGTTAAACCCCAAAATAGCGTTGGCCTGAGTCAGTAACTCCTGTGGATGCTTTGTTTTGTTATAGGGCGTATAACGTTCACTACCAACCGCGAACAAAAGGGGATGCACCCCGGCAACATCAACAGCATGCATTGCTTTGACCCCTGGCAGAGAAACAGGGACCATTGGCTTTGTCAATTCGTGGATAATGGCCCCGAACGACGTATCTTCCTGCGGAGGACGGCCAACCACTGTGAACGGCCACACGGCATTTTTCCGGTGGAAAACTTTCTCGACGGTCATCACCGGAAAATCATGCTGCAAGGAATAGTAACCTAAATGATCTCCAAACGGTCCTTCGGGCTTCGTTGCGCTGGGATCGATTGTACCTAAAATACAAAAGTCAGCCTCAGCAGCGACAGTCCAACCATTCCATTTGCCATACCTAAATCTTCGCCCTGCCAACATCCCGGCAAAAACCACTTCCGGAAGGCCCTCGGGAAGAGGCATTACCGCACTAAATGTGTGCGCCGGAGGACCACCCACAAAAATCGCAACCTTAAGTTTTTCACTGCGTTTTGCAGCGGCAGCATGGTGGACACCGATACCACGGTGAATCTGGTAATGTATTCCAACCTCATGGTTGAGCTTATAGTCATTGCCTGCCAGTTGCACCCGGTACATACCGATGTTACTTCCCATGACACCTGGCTTTTCAGGGTACTCACTGTAAACCTGCGGCAGCGTTATGAATGGACCGCCATCGTCGGGCCAGCTTTTTATCCACGGCAATCGATCAATGGTGGTCTCACATTCAAGTACGGGAAGTTTCCGAACACGCTTGGGAAGACTCAAAAGACCCGTAAAGGGTGCACGCCAATATTTCCAAAACCGAGCCAACGCAGCGCCAGGATCGGCCTTGATGGCGATCGCGTCGCGGGCGGGTCCCATGGTCTTTCGAAAGATAAATTGGGCACGCTCGACTGTACCAAACAAATTGCTAACGGCAGGAAAGGGTGATCCCTTGATCCGCTCAAAAAGAACTGCTTTTCCACCAGCGGCATAGACTCGGCGCTGAATCTCAGCCATCTCAAGATCGGGATCCACTTCTTCCGTAATACGAACGAGATGGCCAGCGCGTTCTAAATCCTCAAGACAGTCTTTTGTACAGGTATAGGTCATGGATTCAGCCGCCAGCTCGCACAATTTTAAGGTTTTTTTTCGCGAAAAAAGTCTCCACTTTCACTCGCACGTCGCCCCGGAGCTCAAGGGTCCCCTCCTTCATAGAGCCACCACAACCAAATGCCGATTGCATGGTTTTTAAAAGATCCTTCGCCTCCCGCTCATCAAATGGCAGGTTAAAAAGAACCGTGACAGATTTTCCGCCCCGTTGATTTGTTTCTAGTCTCATTTTCGTCGGACCATCAGATTTAGACCAAGCGCCAGCAGTTTTGCCCTCTTTCTTTTGAGATCCCGTAGCTGTCGAGTACACCAACCGCGAATCACCCATAATCACCCCAAACTAAAGCCGCTGTCGTAAAAACCACTAAGATTGCAAGGCCTGCCCATCACGAAAGATAAAATAAACTGCCGCTACCAAACATAGACTCGCGTACAAAAAATTCCTCGTCAGCGGAACTTTCATGTAAGCGACCGCAAACACAGAAAAGACCACCATAGTAATCACTTCCTGCATTACTTTTAACTGCCCCAAATTGTACTGATCCTGCCCCAATCGATTGGCGGGAACCTGGAAGCAATATTCAAAAAAAGCTACACCCCAACTTGCGATAATCGCAATCCAAAGGGGACGAGCCTTCAAGTCCTTGAGATGCCCGTACCAAGCATAGGTCATAAATATATTGCTAATTACTAGTAAGCCAAGAGGGCGAAGTGACTCAGCTACCATGGCAAGGTTCTTCCCCGATAATCCACATATCGGCCCGAATCTTTAAGGATCGCATTGTCAACCACATCTATGATCCCAGCGGCGGACTCTGAAGCTTCTGTTGGCGCATTAGGCCCACCCATTGCTGTTTTCACCCACCCTGGATGCACCGTTAACACCGTCATCTTCGGATACTCGCGGGCCAAACAGACAGAGAACATATTGAGTGCTGTTTTGCTCATACGGTAAGCGTAGTAACCGCCGCTTTTATTATCTGCGATCGAGCCCATAAGGGATGTGATGTTAACCACCTTAGGGTTTGATGATCCCATCAAATTAGGGAGCGTACACCTTGTGACCATCATGGGACCGATTGTATTCACTTCAAAACTTTGTCGGATTAACATGGGATCTAATTCAAGGAATTTTTTTTCAGCGTCTTTAAGGATCCCAGCATTGTTCACAAGCACATCAATGATACGACCATCCAAACTTTTAGCCGCCGCTTGTATCGAGCTAGGATCAGTGACGTCTAGTTTCAAACTGTCAAAGCGGTCTTTATAATCGCGTTTTATCTCCCAAAAGTCCCGTTCACCTTCTGGATTTCGACACGCAGCAATGACATTACACCCGCGAATCAGCAATTCATTAACCAAGGCTAACCCAATGCCCCGTGACGCGCCCGTAACTAACCATGTTTTACCATTCATATTAAAACCACCTAGGACCAAGTTTTAGTCATTCTTCTTCAAAGGTTCTGACCTTGCGACGACGCTGTCCAGACTGCTCTTTGCCAGATCCAATGAAACTTTTAGAAGAATCGACCAGCCACCTGGACTTTAAAGCCTCACGCCCCACCAACATGCGAAATCCCATTTGATCTCGAGCAATCAGCGTAACTTCAGCCTGTACAACTCGCCCACCCATGGCAAGGGTTGTGCGAATAACTGGTCTGAGAGTCCTTCTTCCACTGCTATCGGTCACCTGCCTCCACTCAAGAAGTGGGACCTCACATTCGACAATGCGCCGAGTATTTTTTTGGAGTGGATGCACCTTAAAACGCACAAACTCTCGCCCTTGCCTTCGGACCGACGACACATCATAGGCATGGAGGGCCGACGTTCTTGCGCCAGTGTCAATTTTTGCTTTAATTTTCTCAATACCAAGGAGCGGTAAACCGACCCACTCACGCCACCCTACATTAGGCTTGGGCGCACGTGCGGCCCGCGATGTGGACCTTGATTTTAATGTCTTACTGAGCATCAGCCTTCCTTGCGCCTGATTCACCGTCGTTTGTCACACCACGACGGCCTTGCCGGAAAGGCCTTAACTTACCAAAAAAAGGTCTTTTAAGAATAAATATTTAAAGGAAAAGAGGCCGTTTTTACCGTCCGGCAAGCGGCATCCACTCAGGCTCAGGGGCCTGGACATTACTGCCTGGAAGCTCCACGGACCCGGCGGCTTCGAATGCTGCATCCCAAATCTTGCCTAAAAGAGCGGCCGCTCGACCAATACGCGGCATCAGATCACCCTTCAGCCATTCATCTTCCGGCGCTTCCTGATCAAAACGCTGATAGACGCTGGCAACTGCATCAAAGGAGTCTGTTGCCTCAGTCCAAGCAATTTTTTGGAGATCAGCGCTTGATAATTCATTACTCACAGATCTCTCAAGACCTGTTCGACGTTCGCCCGCAAGTTTCAGGACCGAATCAAACAGATGATTGCCATCGATTTGATCGACCAAAGTCGTCTCATAGTATTTATGGGCACCCGGTTTATTAATTGATTGCCCGTCATAATCACTGGTCGCGTGCATAGGCTGCGTCATATCGCCAACATAATGACCCATGACACCAGCAATCTGTACAGCACGTTTGTAGTCTTTTGCCTTAAGGGCTTCCGTCAGCTGTACATAAAAGTCACTGATGCGCCACATGGCAAGGCCATATTGGTTAACGTAGTCCTTACCAAGTTCCTGCTCCGCTTTTGCAAACGTAAGATCACTCAGTCCTGACCCGAATCGATTCTTACCGTAGGCGTCCATTTCAAACCAATGCATGGGACGCTCTTGCTCGCGCGCTTCGCCGCCCTTCCATTTTGTATCTGGGGTATTGGAAAATTCGATCACTTGGGCCTGATTGGCCTCAAGAAACTTTTTTGCTTTGGGACTTGCCACCATGGATATGGCGACACGATTAACAGACTGATGACCCTTAAAGCCCCACGCATAAGAGATCTGCGAGGAACAGCCCAAGGCCGCAGCAAAAAGATAAAAATACACCTGTCTCATCTTCTGCACTCCCATAGTCAAACATTAGGTGTTTGGTAGAAACGCCGGTCCGAATCACCGGTATATATGGGCACATGACCAACAAATAGGCATTCATCGGTCAGGCGAGAAACTATTAGTCCTAGGACGACAAGTCAATTAAATAAAGGCTTTG